>NZ_JAUSVX010000002.1:369086-738173 GCF_030814995.1 Labrys wisconsinensis
GACATGCTGGCGCGGGGCCTCGCCTCCTACGCCGACCCGGAGCGCCTGGCGTCCTGGCGGGCGATCGAGGCCTTCGCCAAGCCGATGATCGCCGCGATCAACGGCTATGCCCTCGGCGGAGGGCTGGAACTGGCACTGCTGTGCGACATTCTCCTCGCCAGCGAGGTGGCGCGGTTCGCCACGCCCGAGATCAAGCTCGGCTCCTTCCCGGGAGACGGCGGAACGCAGCGCCTGCCGCGGCTCGTCGGCCAGTCCTTCGCCATGCAGATGGTGCTGACCGGGGCCATGGTCGATGCCGTGCTCGCCGAGCGCAAGGGCCTGGTCAGCGAGGTGCTCGCCGCCGAGCGGCTGCTGCCGCGCGCGCTGGAGATCGCCGGGGACATCGCGTGCAGGTCCGTCGCGATCACGCCGCTCGCCAAGCGCGCCGTGCGGGCCGCCGCCGAGGCGCCCTTGGCGGAAGGACTGGCGATCGAGCACGCGCTGGTCGTCGACTCCTTCGCGACCGAAGACCGGACGGAAGGCCTGCGGGCCTTCGCCGAGAAGCGCGAGCCCGTGTTCAGGGGGCGGTGATCACCGCCATCGGAGGAACAGGTCCATGTGGGACTATATCATCGCCGGAGCGGGCTCGGCCGGATGCGTCCTGGCCAACCGCCTGTCGGAGGACCCCGACGTCAAGGTCCTGCTGCTGGAGGCCGGGAGCCGCGACCGCAATCCCATGATCCATATCCCGGGCGGCATCGGCAAGCTGTTCGGGCCGGGGGTGAACTGGCGCTTCCACACCGTGCCGCAGCGCCATCTCGACAACCGGCGGATCTGGTATCCGCAGGGCAAGACCCTCGGCGGCTCGAGCTCGATCAACGCGATGATCTATATCCGCGGCCAGCGGGAGGATTACGACCACTGGGCAGCGCTCGGCAATGACGGCTGGTCCTATGAGGAGGTGCTGCCCTATTTCCGCCGGTCGGAGGACAATGAGCGCCTCGTCGACCGCTACCACGGCCAGGGCGGCCCGCTCTGGGTGTCGGACCAGGTCTCGCCGCACGAGCTCTCGCGCGCCTTCGTGCGGGCCTGCCAGGCCTGGGGCCTGCCGTACAATCCGGACTTCAACGGCGCGAGCCAGCACGGCGCGGGCCTCTACCAGGTCACCTGCCGCCACGGCCGCCGCCGCTCCTCGGCCGTGTCCTACCTCAGGCCGGTCGAGACGCGTCCCAACCTGACGGTGTGGACCGGCGCACGCGCGCTACGCATCCTCCTCGAGCGCGGCCGGGCCGTCGGGCTCGACGTGGCGCGGGGCAGGGCGGTGGAGACGGTGCGGGCGGAGCGCGAGATCATCCTCAGCAGCGGCGCCATCAATTCGCCGAGGCTGCTGATGCTGTCGGGCATCGGCGACGCCGACGCCCTGAAGGCCCTCGGCATCGCGCCGGCGGTCGACCTCGCGGGCGTCGGCCGCAACCTGCAGGACCATCTGTGCACCAATGTCCACGTGACGCTGAAGCAGCCGATCAGCTATGACGGGCAGGATCGCTTCCCGCATGCGCTGCGGCACGGGCTGCAGTGGCTGCTCTACCGCAGCGGCCCCGCTGCCTCGGTGATCGTGGAGGGCGGGGGCTTCGCCGCCAGCGACGGCGGTCGCCGCCCCGACATGCAGATCCATATCGCGCCGGCCATGGTGGTGCGCGGCGGCCAGACCCGGCTCGGCGGCCACGGCTTCACGGTCAACACCACGTTCCTGCGGCCGAGGAGCCTCGGGACGGTCACCCTGGCCTCCGGCGATCCGGCGGACGAGCCGCTGATCGATCCGAACTACCATGCCCATCCCGACGACCGCGCCATGTCGCTGAAGTCGGTGCGCGCGGCGCGCGAGATCCTGTCCCAGGCCGATATCGCCCGCTATGTCAGCGTCGAGCGCCTGCCGGGCCCGGATGCCCGCAGCGACAGCGAGATCATGGCCTATGTCCGGCAATATGCCTGCTGCGACTACCACCCCGTCGGCACCTGCAAGATGGGCGTGGACGAGGCGGCCGTGGTCGACCCCGAGCTGCGCGTCCGGCATGTCGAGGGCCTGCGGGTGGCGGATTCCTCGATCATGCCGGTCCTGCTCAGCGGCAACACCAATGCGCCGACGATGATGATCGCCGAGAAGGCCGCCGACCTCATCCGCGGCATCCGCCCCGAGCCGGCGCCGCAGCGGGAAGGAGCGCTCGGCCATGCCTGATCCGCGACCGCTTGCGCCGGGCTGACGGAGCGCTGGGATCTGCTATCACCGCCGCGGCAAGGCCGAATCGCGGCCGGAGCCTTTGGACGAGGAGGCGTCGGCCGATGGCTCGACCGGTGACGATCTACGGCATCAAGACTTGCGACACGATGAAGAAGGCGCGGGCCTGGCTGGAGGCGCACGGCGTCGCCTACGCCTTCCACGACTACAAGGCCGAAGGCATCGACCGGGCCCGGCTCGAAGCCTGGGCCCGCTCGGTCGGCTGGGAGATCCTGCTCAACCGCTCCGGCACGACGTTCCGGGCGCTGCCGGAGGAGGCCAAGCGGGGGCTGGGAGAGGCGAAGGCGATCGCGCTCATGCTGGAGCAGCCCTCGATGATCAAGCGCCCGGTGCTCGATGCGGGCGGGACGCTGCTGGTCGGCTTCAAGCCGGAGATCTACGAGCAGGCGCTGGGCTAGTGTTGCGCTACCGACGCCTGGTTCCTTGCCATTATGTCGGCAGCACGACGCAAAGCATTGAACCAGCTCGTGTTCCGGGCTGTCGGTTCGGAATGAACCGTCAGAGTCGGAAGACTAGCTCCGCGCCGTCATCCACCCCGCCGCGGCATCGAGGATCTCCGCGAGCACCTCGGCATCCCTGCGGCCGGTGCGGGCGGGGACATGGAAGGAATGGTCGGCGTCCTCGAACAGGGCGAGATCGGCGGGATCACCGAGCGCCGCGACGACCGGCCGCAGCAGATCGAGCTCGGCCAGCGTGTCGTGGGTGCCCTGCAGGAACAGCATGGGCACGCCGACCTCCCGGAGATGCGCGGCGCGCTCGGTCGACGGCTTGCCGGCGGGGTGCAGCGGGAAGGCGAGGAAGACGAGGCCGCGCACATCGGGCAGCGGCGAAAGCGCCTGGGCCTGCGATGTCATGCGGGCGCCGAAGGAGCGGCCGCCGGCGAACAGCGGCAGGGCGCCGGCGCGCCGGCCGGCCTCGGCGACGGCGGCGCGCACCGCTTGCTGCGCCAGCGCCGGCGGATCGGGACGCTTGCCGCCCTGCTCCATATAGGGGAACTGGAAGCGCAGCGTGGCGATGCCGCGCGTCGCCAGGCCCTCGGCCGTCCCCACCATGCCCTTGTGCGTCATGCCCGCGCCGGCACCGTGCGCCAGGACGAGGGCGGCACGCGCGGCGGGCGGCGCGAGCCAGAGGGCGGACACGCTCCGTGTCCCGTCGATCGCGATGGTGAGCGGCTGTGCCTCGGTCATGCCGCCAGCATAGCGGCGAAGTCCGGTCGATGCAGCTGTGTCCGCCGTCGCGGGCGGCGATGCGGCCGGGTCACGACGGGCAGGCTTCGAGGGATGCGGCTTGTGCCTGCGGCGCGATGCCGATCTCGGCCAGGAGCTCGTAGGAGCGCAGCCGGGCCTGGTGGTCGTAGATCGCCGAGGCGACCATGATCTCGTCGGCCCGCGTCTCCTCGGCGAAGCGCGTCAGCCCCCGCCGCACCGTCTCGGGCGATCCGACGAAGGAGCAGCGCAGCATGTTGGAAGCCTGGATCCTCTCGGGCGGCGTCCAATAGGTCTCGATGTCGTCGATCGGCGGCAGCAGCTGGCCGCGCGTGCCGCGGAACAGGTTGGTGAAGGCCTGTTGCGCCGAGGTGAAGAGCCGCCGTGCCTCGGCGTCGGTTTCGGCGGCGACGACGTTGACACCGACCATGGCGTAGGGCGCCTGCAATTGCTCGGAAGGCTCGAACTTGGCGCGGTAGAGCGGCAGCGCCTGCTCGAGCTGGTCGGGCGCGAAATGCGAGGCGAAAGCATAGGGCAGGCCGAGCATGCCGGCGAGCTGGGCACCGAACAGGCTCGAGCCCAGGATCCAGATCGGCACGTCGAGGCCGGCGCCGGGCACGGCCTGCACCACCTGCCCGGGTTGGGCCGGGGCAAAGAGGGCCTGCAGCTCCAAGACGTCCTGCGGGAAGTTGTCGGCATTGGCCGGGTCGCGCCGCAGCGCCCGCAACGTGCGCTGGTCGGTGCCGGGCGCGCGGCCGAGGCCGAGATCGATCCGGCCGGGATAGAGCGAGGCCAGCGTGCCGAACTGCTCGGCGATCACCAGCGGGGCGTGGTTCGGCAGCATGATGCCGCCGGAGCCGACCCGGATGCGGCTGGTGCCGCCGGCGACGTGGCCGATGACCACGGAGGTCGCGGCGCTGGCGATGCCGACCATGTTGTGGTGCTCGGCCAGCCAGTAGCGTCCATAGCCCCAGCGCTCGGCGTGCCGGGCGAGATCGAGGGTGTTGCGCAGCGCATCGGCTGGTGTCGAGCCCAGGGGAACGGGCGCGAGGTCGAGAACGGAAAGCGGGGGCAAGGGCATCGGCCTTCGGCGTGGACAGCGGGTCCCCCGGACGTGTGTCTTCCCGGCGCCTTGCGCAAGATGGCTCGACCCTCGATGCGGTGTGGATAGCCTTGTCCCCCTCGCAGCGAAATGATAGATATCATGAGCATATATCACTCATTCGAGGGGCTGGCGGTATGGTCGACACAGCCACGGCGAAGTTGTTCAGGCACGGCCGCAGCCAGGCCGTGCGGCTGCCGAAGGAATTCCGTCTGCCGGGCACGGAGGTGCGGGTGCGACGGGTCGGCCGGGGGGTGCTGCTGGAGCCGGTGGAGCGCAGTGCCGAGGACATCCAGGCGATCTTCGCCGCCCTCGATCGATACCGCGGCATGCCCTTCATGGAGGAAGGGCGGCGGCAGCCGTCGCTACCACCCGCAGACGATGTGTCGTTCGAGTGATGATCTGCCTCGATACCAACGTCGTCATCGCCTTCCTGCGCGGCCAGCCGCGGCGTCTGGTCGAGCGGTTCGAGCGCGAAATGCTCCTGAGCGCCGTGGCCTTGCCGGTCGTCACGCTGTTCGAGCTGCAATACGGCATCGCCAAGAGTGCCAGGCGCGAGGAAAATGCCGAGCGGCTCGCCGTTTTCCTGCAATTGCCCGTCACGATCCTGCCCTTCGAGCCGGAGGATGCGACGGAAGCCGGCGACATTCGTGCTGCGCTGGAGCGCGCCGGCACGCCGATCGGGCCCTACGACGTCCTGATCGCCGGCCAGGCGCGCCGCAGGGGCGCGGTTCTCGTGACCGCCAACACTGGAGAATTCTCGCGCGTGCCCGGTCTGAAATCGGAGGATTGGGCCGCCGCTTGAGCCGCGCGGGCCGGTGAACACCCGATGCGTCGTTGGAGGCTCATGGTTTGATGGAATTATAAATATAAACTATTATAATATGTTACGGTTGTTTTTTGATAGTATGATTTAGAAGGGGGGCGACTGGCGGTTGCCGTCCGTCGGCAACCATGCTGCACTCCCGCGTCGATGACGAGACGGTCACGCGCCCTTCGGCGCTGAGACGCAACAGGGAGTATCGGACGTGCCGCACGACGCAAAGCCGCGCATCCGGGTCGGGATCGGCGGATGGACCTTCGAGCCCTGGCGGGGCACCTTCTACCCCAACGACCTCGCCCAGAAGCGCGAGCTCGACTACGCCAGCCGCAAGCTGACCTCGATCGAGATCAACGGCACCTATTACGGCTCGCAGAAGCCGGAGAGCTTCGCCAAATGGCATGACGAGACGCCCGAAGGCTTCGTCTTCGCGCTGAAGGGGCCGCGCTTCACCACCAACCGCCGGGTCCTGGCCGAGGCGGGCGAGTCGGTCGAGCGCTTCCTGACCAGCGGCGTGCTGGAGCTCAAGGACAAGCTCGGGCCGATCAACTGGCAGTTCGCGCCGACCAAGAAGTTCGACCCCGAGGATTTCGGCGCCTTCCTGAAGCTCTTGCCCAAGAGCGTGGAAGGCCGGACGATCCGGCACGCGGTCGAGGTGCGCCATGACAGCTTCAAGGCGCCGGATTTCATCGCCCTGGTCCGCGAGCACGGCGTCGCCGTGGTGACGGCGGCGGATTCGGAATATCCGCAGATCGCCGACATCACCGCGCCCTTCGTCTATGTCAGGATCATGGGCACCAGCGAGGACGAGGAGGTCGGCTATTCCGCCGCTGCCCTCGACGCCTGGGCGGCGCGCGCCCGCGACTGGGCCTCCGGCCACGCCCCAAACGGTCTCGACGTCGTGGCGCCGGCGCCGAAGGCCGAGCCGCGCCAAGTGTTCCTCTATGTCATCAGCGGCTTCAAGACGCGCAACCCGGCCGCGGCCATGGCCCTGATCGAGCGGTTGAAGTGAGGGCGCCGCGCCGTTTCAGAACAGGCGGTATTGCTGCGGCTCGGCGCGCCGGCGCGGCTGCGGCGCCAGGCGCATGGCGAGGTCCGCCGGCACCCCGCCGAGGAAGCGCGACGGCGGCAGGCTGCGGAGCTGCCCGCGCCAGGGGCGCTGCGCCGTCCGGCTGAGATAGAGCCGGTCCTTGGCGCGGGTCATGGCGACATAGAACAGCCGGCGCTCCTCCGCCTCGTCCTGCGTCTCCTCGTCCTCCGTTCCCCAGGAGAAGGGCGTCAGCCCGTCCTCGGCGCCGACCACGAAGACGGCGGCGAATTCCAGGCCCTTGGCCGCATGCATGGTGAGCAGCGACACCCGGTCGGCGCGGGCATCCCAGAAATCCGCCTCGGTGGCGAGGGCGACCTGCTCGCGCAGCGCCTCCAGGCTGTCCGTCCCGGGCGCGCCGGTCAGGGCGGCGAGCCAGCGCCGCGCCTCGGCGAGACCGGCCGCATCCGCGGCGCCGCCGGCCCGCTGCAGGCGCTCGGCGACGGCGGCCACGCGGGTGGCGAGGTCGGGAGCCTCCTCGCCGGGGATCGCCTCGAGCACGGCCCGCACCGCGGCCTGCCCGGCGATCGGCAGCGGCGAGCTCTTCTTGAAGGGAATGCCGGCGCGGTCGAGCGCCTCGCGCAGCGCCGCCGCCTGGGCATCGGTGCGGTAGAGCGCGGCGAAATCGGCGAAGCCGAGCGGCCGTTCGGCCTGCGCCCGGCCGGAGCGGCCCTTGCCGGCGGTGAGGAGGTCGTGCCCGTCGAGCAGGCGCTCGATCTCCGCAGCGACGAAGTCGGCCTCCTCGCGCTCGCTGGCGGCGACGGTCAGCGCGACCGGCTCACCGCGGGGACGCATGATGCCGCCTTCGAGGCGCTGGCGCGAGTGCTCGTCGCCCGTGCCGATCACCGCGGCCGCCGCGCGCACGATCGTGCCGCTGGAGCGGTAGTTGCGGTCGAGCCGCACGGTGCGGGCGGCTGGAAAATCCTCGGCGAAGCGGGTGAAGCAGGCCGCATCGGCGCCGCGGAAGCCGTAGATCGCCTGGTTGGGGTCGCCGATGACGCAGAGGTCGCCGTCCGGCGCCGAGAGGAGGCGGAGCAGCCGGTATTGCTGCTCGTCGACGTCCTGGAACTCGTCGGCGCAGATATGGGGAAAGCGTTGCCGCCAGGCTGCGGCAAGGCCGGCATTCTCGGCCAGCACGGCCACGGCGAGGCCGACGAGGTCGTCGAAATCGACCCAGCCGTGCTCGCGGCCGAGGCGACGGCAGGCCTCCAGCGCCTGCGCTGCCTCGCCTTCCGCCGCCGCGCCGGTGCGCTTCAGCACCGAGACGGCCTTGACGAGGCGCGCCGCCCGGGCGCGGGTGACGCCGAGCTCGGCCGCGAGGGCCTCGGCCCGCTCGGCCTCGTCGGCAATGCGGAAGTCCGGCGTCAGGCCGGCCGCGGCCCCGTCCCGCCGCAGGATGGCGAGGCCGAGGGAATGGAAGCTGTGCACCGTGCAGACGCCCGCTTGCGGGGGCAGCAGGGCGGCGAGGCGCTCGCGCATCTCCTCCGCCGCGCGGCGGGTGAAGGTGATGGCGAGGCAGGCGGCCGCGGGCACGCCGCGCTCCAGCACCAGGTGGGCCAGGCGGTGCGTCAGCATGCGCGTCTTGCCCGAGCCCGGGCCGGCGACGACCATCAGCGGGCCCGGCGTCGCCGCGGCCAGGGCCTGGTCGGCATCGAGCGCCGCCAGCACGCCGACGCGGCCCGAGGGCGCGGCCGGCGCCGCGTCATCCGCCGGCGAGGGCGGGGCCGGGGCCACCGCGGAGGGGGGCGCCGGACGGGAACGCCGCCGCATCGGCGCATCGAACAGGAGATCGCCCTTGCTGCGGCGGGCGAGCTCGCCCGCCTCGAACAGGCGGATCACGCCATATTCGCCGTCATAGCCGCCCTCGCGGATGACGGTGCCGGCCCGCAGGCGCTCCACCGCCTCGGCCAGCAGGGCGTCGGTGCGGGCTATATCCTCCACCGGCACCTCGCCGAGCAGCGGCAGCTCCGGCCCGAGCGCCGCGGTGACACGGTCATAGGCGCGCGTCACCGCCTGGGAGCCGACGCCGCTTTCGAGCATCTCGGAGAGCATCTCCGGCAGCGGCACCAGGCTCGCGACCTCGCCGGCGGTCGGCGGCGGCACCGCCTCGGCGGGGCTGCGGTCGGCCAGCATCTCGATGCGATGGGCGACGCCGATGGTGACCGGCTTGCCGCAGGCGGGGCAGAGGCCGCCGCGGGCGATGGTCTCGGTCGGCTCGAGCCGGACGCCGCAGGCCCGGTGCCCGTCCATGTGATACTTGCCTTCCTCGGGGAAGAACTCGACCGTGCCGTGATAGCCCTCGCCGGTCTCGAGCGCCCGACGGATGGCGAAATAGTCGGGCTCGCAGGCAAAGCGCGTCGCCTCGCGCCCGAGCTTGCCGGGCGAATGGGCGTCGGAATTGGAGGTGAGGCGATAGCGGTCGAGGAAGGAGATGCGCCAGTTCATGGCGGGGTCGGAGGACAGGCCGGTCTCCACCGCGAAGATATGACCGGCGAGGTCGCCATAGCAGGCCTCGATCGAATCGAAGCCCGATTGCGAGCCGAGCGCCGCGAACCAGGGCGTCCAGATATGGGCCGGGACGAGATAGGAATGGGGCCCGGAGTCCAGCGTGATCTCCAGGAGGTCGCGGGAATCGAGCCCGAGGATCGGCCGCCCGTCCGAGGCGATGTTGCCGATGCGCGCCAGGCTGGCGGCGAGGCGGTCCGCCGCCGTGAAATCCGGTGCGTAGAGGAGGTGATGGATCTTCCGGGTGCGCTCGCCCTTCTTGTAGATCGTCGAAATCTCGGTCGAGAGCATGAACTTGACCGACGTCCGGCACGAAGCGGGCAGGGTCTTCCAGACCTCGGCCTCGATCTCCGGCCTGAGGCGGAACAGCCCGCCGCCGGTCGGCTGCAGCTTGTCCTTCAGCTCCGCCAACCAGGCCGGGTGCACGCAGTCGCCGGTGCCGACCACGCCGATGCCCTTGCGCGCCGCCCACCAGGCGAGGTGCTCGAGGTCGAGGTCCCGGCTCGTCGCCCGGGAATAGCGCGAATGCACATGGAGGTCGGCATGGAAGGCCATGTCCGATTGTCTACTGCGCCGGCCGGCCCGCGCCTAGGGGAGGGGCCATCGCAGCTGGGGACAGCGGCATCATCCGGCGGCGGCGCAGCCTTGGGGCTTGAACACCCGCGCGATCGAAGCCGGATATTTCGCCAGCAGGGCCGGCGGGCGCACCGGGCGGCGGACGAACTCGCCGCCGCAATTGGGGCAGCGGCCGCCGAGCCGCGTCTCGACGCAGTCGCGGCAGAAGGTGCATTCGAAGGTGCAGATCATCGTCCGAGCAGAATTTCCGAACTCCGCCCATAGGGCGGGCTCGGAAATTCTGCAGACTCTCAAAGTTTGAGCGGAGTTTCGCGGGTCGGAACCGCGTTCCGATCCGCGAAACTCTGCTCGGGCGATTCCGGGGCGAGATCGCGGTCGCAGCATTCGCAGTTGGGACGCAGCTGCAGCATGGGCTCAGTTCGCCGGGGTCTGGAGCTTGGCGAGCCGGTCGGCGGCGCCCTGGAAGCCGGCCTTGCCGGCGGCCTCGTAGAGCGCTTGCGCCTGCTTGGCGTCGGCCTGGGACGGGGTGCGGTTGACCAGGGGGTCGTAGGTCTCGGCGAGGGCGAACAGCACGCGCGGATCGCCGCTGGCGCGATGCGGCTCGAGCACCTCGCGCGCCCCGGCGAAATCGCCCATCGCCGAGAGCTCCCGCGCGTCCTGCAGCGCGACATCGACGGCGTTGAGGCTGATGGTCGCCGTCCTGACCGCATGCTCCGACACCACCGGCGTCTCGGTCTCGGCCGCCGGGGCCGCCGGCGACAGCGCCGCGACGGCCGGCTGCTCCTGCGGCAGCCGCTCCGGGATCGGCACGACAGCCACCTCCGGATTGGGCTTCCTGCCGTTCATCCACCAGATGTAGCCACCGGCCGCCCCGCACAGCACCGCGACGACCAGGAAGGCGGCCGCGACCGCCCAGAGGCTGGACGAGGGGCCGGAGCGCTGGGCCTGGGCACCCGTGCCGAACACGCCGCCATGGTTGGCATTGGCCGCCTCGCCGCGCCGCGGCGCGGGCTTCGTCTCCGGCGCCGGCTCGCGCGCGGCCTCGGCCGGCGGCTCGGGCGGCGCCAGGCTGCGCTCGGCCAGGCGTTGCAGCCGCTTCTGCCGCTCGGCCGTGGCGGCGGCAATGCGCTCCTGCGCAGCGCGCAGGCGCGCCTCGCCGTCATTGGCCGGTTCCGGCGGCACCAGCTGCCGCTCGCCGGAACGGCTCTCCGGCGGTTCCGTCGGCAGGATGACCGGCTGCGCGCGCGGCGCGGCGGCACGGCCGCGCGCCACGCTCGTGGCCGCGCGCCGCGGCTGCTCCAGATAGATCGCATCGTCGTCGGCGACGACGGGCGCCTTCGCCGGGGCGGGGCGCGGCGGCGTGGCGGCGGCTGGCGCCGGCGTGGGACGCGGCGCGTCGAGATCCCGCGCCGCGGCGGGCCTCGGCGGCTCCGGCTTGGCAACGACGGCGGCCTCGGCCTTCACCGGCGGCGCAACCGCTGCCGCCGGCTCGATCCGGGGCTCGGGCTTCGGCTCCGGCCTGGCAGTCGCCGCGGCGACGGGAGCGGCGGCCGCGGCAGGGGAAGGCGCGACGACGGGGGCGGGGGGCGGCCCCGCGAGAGTGGGCCGGGCGGGATCGGCGGCCGGGCCAGGGGGCGACATCGGGGGTGACGGCGCAGCCGGCTGGGCGGCCGGACGCGGCGGCGGGATCGGGGGCGAGGCCCGCCTGGCGTTTTCCATGTGCTTTTGGAAGGCGGCACGCACGGCAGCCGCCAATGCGTCATCCTTCTTCCCAGGCTCAGACATGTTACCTTGCCTCACGCTATCCCGGTGTCATTACACGAGCACCGACGCTGCGCTCGCGCGCAGTCTTGCAGGTTACGTTATGCAATTCGCCGGGTTCGGTACAGCGCGTTTTGCGTGTTGTCGACCATAAAGGTTATCACGCATTCGACGGGGCCTCACCCAGATGGAGGTGCGGGCCCGGCATACACTGGAAGGAGATCGGCTTGTCGATCCAAACGCAGCCCGGACGTGTCACCGCCCCCCAGATTCGCGCCCGCAAGGGCGGCGAGCCGATCGTATCGCTGACGTCCTACCACGCCCATACCGCACGCATCATCGACCCCTTCGTCGACTTCATCCTGGTCGGCGACAGCCTGGGCATGGTGATGCACGGGCTGGAGACCACGATCCCCGTGACGCTCGACATGATGATCCTGCAAGGTCATGCGGTGATGCGCGGCTCCTCGCATGCCCTGATCGTGGTCGACATGCCGTTCGGCTCCTACGAGGAATCGCGCGAGCAGGCCTTCCGCAACGCCGCGCGGGTGATGAAGGAGACCGGCTGCGGTGCCGTGAAGCTGGAGGGCGGCGAGCGCATGGCCGACACGATCCGATTCCTCACCGAGCGCGGCGTGCCGGTCATGGGCCATGTCGGCCTGACGCCGCAATCGATCATGGCGCTCGGCTCGTTCAAGGCGCAGGGGCGCGAGGAGAAGGACTGGGGGCCGATCGAGCGCGACGCGCGCGCCGTGGCCGATGCCGGCGCCTTCGCCATCGTGCTGGAGGCGGTGGCCGAGCCGCTCGGCGCCAGGATCACCCGGGAGGTGGCGGTGCCGACCATCGGCATCGGCGCCTCGCCCGCCTGCGACGGCCAGATCCTGGTGCTGGAGGACATGCTGGGCCTGTCCGAGCGCGTGCCGAAATTCGTGCGCAAGTTCGGCTCGCTCGCCGATCACATCCGCGAGGCGGTCGCCGCCTATGCCGGGGAGGTGCGGGCGCGCAGCTTCCCGGCGCCCGAGAACACCTATGCCATGAAGAAGGGCTGAGGCGATGATGCGTACCGCATATCTGGCCGCCTGCCTGTGGCTGGCGCTCGCCCCCGGCCCGGCCGCGGCCCAATCCAGCGCGGCCCCGTCCGGCCACGCGGCCACCCCCGGCGTGCCGCCGGCCGCTGCGCCGGGGGCGGGGCCCCTCGACCCGGCGCCGCTCCTGCCGGTGCCGCTGGCGGATGCGGACAAGGCGCGCTTCCTCGCCTTCGAGACGACCCGCACCCGCTCGGTCGCCGCGGCGCTCGCCAGCGGAGCGGCCGACGCGGCGGCGCTGCGCCAGATCCTGGCCGGCGACCCGCAGCCGATCCGCGACGCCGACCTCGCCGGCACCTGGCGCTGCCGCAGCGCGCAGATCGACGACGGCGAGGCCGCCGGCGCCACGGCCGGCGTCTTCGTCTATCCCTATTTCCGCTGCGCGATCACGCGGCGGGGCGGGGGCTTCTTCCTGGCCAAGACCAACGGCTCGCAGCGCGTCAGCGGCACGCTCCACCGCGTCGCGCCCGACCGCTTCGCCTTCCTCGGCGGCGCCACGGTCAACGACGAGCCGCAGCGTGCCTATGGCGCCTCGGCGGAGGGCAATGTTGTCGCCTATCTCGTCAAGGCCGGCGCCGGGCGGCTGCGGCTGGAGATGCCGCAGACCTGCTGCAGCACGCTGGAGATCCTGGAGCTCGTGCGGTAGCGCGGCAGCGCGCTACTGGAACGCCACTTCGTTGAAGCTGCGCAGCTTGCGCGAGTGGAGCTGGGCCCGGTCGGTCTCGCGCAGTAGCGCCATGGTCTCCAGCCCGATCGCCAGGTGCTGGGACACCCGCTCGCGGTAGAAGCGGTCGGCCATGCCCGGCAGCTTGAGCTGGCCGTGCAGCGGTTTGTCGGAGACGCAGAGCAGCGTGCCGTAGGGCACGCGGAAGCGGAAGCCGTTGGCGGCGATGGTGCCCGATTCCATGTCGAGCGCGATGGCGCGGCTCTGGATGAAGGGCAGGTTCTGGATGGTGGAGGGGCGCAGCTCCCAGTTGCGGTCGTCGACCGTGGCGACCGTGCCGGTGCGCATCACGCGCTTGAGGTCGTAGCCCTCGAGGCCGGTGACGATGCCGACGGCCTTCTCGATCGCGGTCTGGATCTCGGCGAGCGCCGGGATCGGCACCTCGCGCGGCAGGTCGGCGTCGAGCACGTGGTCCTGGCGCAGATAGGCATGGGCCAGGACGTAGTCGCCGAGCGACTGCGAATTGCGCAGCCCGGCGCAGTGGCCGAGCATCAGCCAGGCGTGTGGGCGCAGCACGGCGACGTGGTCGGTGATGTTCTTGGCGTTGGAGGGGCCGACGCCGATATTGATCATGGTGATGCCGGAATCGTCCGGCCGCTTGAGGTGGTAGGCCGGCATCTGCGGCAGGCGCGGCGGCGGGGCGCCTGGCGGCAGCAGCGGCCGTGCCTCCTGGTCGCGCGCCACGCCCGCCGCCAGCGTCACCACGTCGCCGGGCTCGACGAAGGCGGTGTAGCCCAAGCCGAGCGGCCCGGCGTCGCCGCCGGCCAGCACCTGGTGCGCCAGGCGCACGAACTCGTCCATGTAGAACTGGTAGTTGGTGAAGATGACGAAGTTCTGGAAATGCTTGGCCGACGTGCCGGAATAGTGCTTGAGGCGCATCAGCGACACGTCGATGCGCGGCGCGGAGAACAGCGACAGCGGCTTGGGCTCGTTCAGCGAGGGGATGTCGGTGCCGTTGGCGATGCGGTCGTCGAGGATGGTCAGGTCAGGCACGTCGAAGATGCGCGGCAGCTGCGCCAGGCGCGCGGGATCGAGGCCGCCTTCGACATGGAAGGTCTCGCCGAGGGCGAAATGGATCGGGATCGGCGTGGCGCTCTCGCCGACCTCGACCTCGCCGCCGGTGTTCTTCAGCAGGAGCCCGATCTGCTCCTCCAGGTAGCGCCCGAAAATGTCGGGCCGCGTCACCGTTGTGGCGTAGACGCCGGCATCGGCGATGAAGCCATAGGCCGAGCGCGGGTCGATTTCCGGCGGCCCGTCCGAGCTCAGCCGCACGAAGGGGTAGGTGCCGCGCACCCGCTGGGTGAAGTCCTGGCCCTTGGTATAGGCGATGAAGGCTTCGCGCAGGCGGGTGGTGGTCTGCTCGTAGAGCTCCGAGATGGTCCTGACGGCCGCCTTGGCGTCGCGGAAGCGGCGGGGATAGCTGTCCATGCTGTTCGCCACGACGGTGGCACTCCCTTTTTCACTCCATAGGCCAGGCGCCGTGACCGGGCAATGACCGTTTGGGTCCGGCGCGAGCCATTTGCTTGACGCATCCGCCCGCGTCCTCTACGCGAAAGCGCTCAAAAGAGTGACGAGCGCAGGCGATGGCCGACATCTTCCAGGAAATCGACGAGGACCTCAGGCGCGAGCGCCTCGGCAAGCTCTGGCAGAAATACGGCAAATACGTCATCGCCGCCGCCGTGCTGATCGTGCTCGCCGTCGCCGGCTGGCGGGGCCTGGAATGGTACCAGCGCCAGCAGGCGGAAGCCGCGGGCGGCCGCTTCCAGGACGCGCTGACCCTGGCGCGCCAGGGCAAGACCGAGGAGGCCGAGAAGGCCTTCGCCGCCGTGCTCGCCGACGCGCCCTCCGGCTACCAGATCCTGACGCGCTTCCGTTTGGCGGCCGAGGCCGGCAAGCGCGACGCGGCCGCGGGCGCCAAGGCCTATGACGCCCTGGCCGCCGACGCCGGCGTCGGGCCGCTGCTGCAGGCGCTGGCGAAGGTCCGGGCGGGGTATCTGCGGGTCGACACCGCCTCCTATGCCGACCTCGCCAAGACCATCGAGCCGCTGACCGCGCCGACCGAGCCGATGCGCCATTCCGCCCGCGAGATCCTGGGCCTCGCCGCCTGGAAGGCCAAGGACCTAGCCAGTGCCTCGAAATGGTTCGAGGCGATGACCGCGGACCGCGACGTGCCGCCGACGGCGCGCCAGCGCGCCGAGGTGATGCTGCAGCTCATCGCCGCAGACGCGCCGGCCAAGGCCGCGTCCTGATCGGATCCTCATGCCCGTTGCCATCGCCATCGTCGGCCGCCCGAATGTCGGCAAGTCGACCCTGTTCAACCGGCTGGTCGGGCGCAAGCTCGCCATCGTCGACGACCGGCCGGGGGTGACGCGCGACCGGCGCGAGGGCGATGCCAGGCTCGGCAACCTGCGCTTCACCGTCATCGACACGGCCGGCCTGGAGGTGGCGGACGATGCCTCCCTTCTCGGGCGCATGCGGGCCCAGACCGAGGCGGCGATCGCCAGCGCCGACCTGATCCTGTTCCTGATCGACGCCCGCGCCGGCGTGACGCCGGCCGACGAGCATTTCGCCGAGGTGGTGCGCCGTTCCGGCGTGCCGGTGGTCCTGGTCGCCAACAAGGCGGAGAGCCGCACCGGCGAGGCGGGGGCCTATGAGGGCTATGCGCTCGGGCTCGGCACGCCCGTGTCGATCTCGGCCGAGCACAACGAGGGCATGGCCGACCTGGCCGAGGCCATCGCCGAGCAGGTGCCGGAGGCGAGCCTGCCCGAGGACGAGGACGTCGCCGAGACCGACGCCGTCGTCTCCGGCGAGGAGGGGGAGGAGGAGGCCATCCCCGAGGATGTCGGCCTCGCCCGCCCGCTGCGCCTTGCCGTGATCGGCCGGCCGAATGCGGGCAAGTCGACCCTGGTCAACGCCCTTCTCGGCGAGGAGCGGCTGCTGACCGGCCCGGAGGCCGGCATCACCCGCGACACCATCTCGGTCGACTGGACCTGGCGCGACAAGCGCATCAAGGTGTTCGACACCGCCGGCATGCGCAAGAAGGCGCGCATCGACGACAAGCTGGAGAAGCTCTCCGTATCGGACGGGATGCGGGCCGTGCGCTTCGCCGAGGTGGTGGTGCTGCTGGTCGATGCCGCCGCGCCGCTGGAGAAGCAGGAGCTGCAGATCGCCGACCTGGTCGAGCGCGAGGGCCGGGCGCTGGTGCTCGGCCTCAACAAGTGGGACCTGGTCGAGGACCGCAACCGGCGGCTCGCCGAGGTGCGCGAGATGTTCGAGCGCCTGCTGCCGCAGATGCGCGGCGCGCCGATCGTGCCGATCTCGGGCCTGGCGGGGCAGGGCGTCGACAAGCTGATGGAGGCGGCATTCAACGCCCATCGCATCTGGAACCGCCGCGTGCCGACGTCCAAGCTCAACCGCTGGCTCGAAGGCGCGCTGGAGCGCCACCCGCCGCCGGCGGTGTCGGGGCGGCGCATCAAGATCCGCTATGCCACGCAGGTGAAGACCCGGCCGCCGCATTTCGCGGTGTTCGGCACCCAGCTCGACGCCTTGCCGGACAGCTTCACCCGCTATCTCGTCAACGGCCTGCGCGAGACCTTCGACATGCCGGGCGTGCCGATCCGCCTCAGCCTGCGCTCGCCGAAGAATCCCTTCCACAGGAAGAGCTGAGAGAGCGCCGGCAAACGCCGGTTGGGAAGCTGCCACGACTTCGGCGACGGTCCACGCCAGGGCCGAACCTTGAAGGATTTGCGCGACGCCCGAGCCTTCCCTCCTCCTTGCAGGGAGGGGTGAGTGGTCGCGATCGGGTCTGCTTCCGACCCCGGCGCTACTTCCACATGCCGCGCATGCGCGCGCCGATGTCGACCGGGGCACGGGCGGCCGTCGCCGAGCCGGCATGCGGCGAAGGCCGGGCCGCCGGCCACGCCGCCTGCTCGAAGCGGTCGAGGATGGCGGCCGGGATGAAGCGGGTGCGGCTGGCATAGACGTGGCGGTCGCCGCGGGCCGCCTGCTGGTGCACGAAGAAGCGCTGCGGCATGACGAGGTCGAGGTCGTCCCTGGCCCGCGTCATCGCCACATAGAGCAGGCGGCGCTCCTCCTCGATGGCGGCAACCTCGCCCACCCCGAGATCGGAGGGGATGCAGCCGTCGATGGCGTTGAGCACGAAGACCGAGCGCCATTCCTGGCCCTTGGCCGAATGGATGGTCGAGAGGATGAGATAGTCCTCGTCGCGGTCGGGCGGGCCGGATTCGTCGCTGGTCGCATCGGGCGGATCGAGGGTGAGCTCGGTGAGGAAGCGTTCGCGCGTGGCATAGCTGCCAGCGATCTGCTCGAGCTGCAGCAGGTCGGCCCGCCGCGTCACCGGGTCCTCGTGGATGCGCTCCAGATGCGGCTCGTACCAGAGGCGGACCTGCTCGATCTCCGCCGGCCAGGGGCTGGCCCGCGATCTGAGATGCCCGGCCATTGCCGCGAAGGCGGGCCAGTCCGCCGCCGCGCGGGCGGGGGGCTCGGTCGCGGCGAGGTCGGCCGCCGGATCCTCGGCCACGGCGTCGAGGATGCGCGCCGCGCCCGTCGGGCCGATGCCCGGCAGGATCTGCAGCACGCGGAACCCGGCCACCCGGTCGCGCGGGTTCTGGGCCCAGCGCAGCACGGCGAGCACGTCCTTGACATGGGCTGCGTCGAGGAACTTCAGGCCGCCATATTTCACGAAGGGGATGTTGCGGCGCACCAGCTCGACCTCGAGCGGCCCGCTATGGCTGGAGGCGCGGAACAGCACCGCCTGCTGGCGCAGCGCCGTGCCGGCCTCGCGGTTCTCCAGCACGCGCCCGGCGACATAGGCGGCCTGCCCCGTCTCATCAGGCACCGTGACCAGCCGCGGCTTTTGCGCCGAGGGGCGATCCGACCAGAGGGTCTTGGTGAAGCGCTCGGCGGCGAGCGCGATCACCGCATTGGCGGCGGCCAGGATCGGCTCGGTGGAGCGATAGTTGCGCTCCAGCGTGACGATGGCGGCCGGCGGGCTGAAATGGCCGGGAAAGTCGAGGATGTTGCGCACCGTGGCGGCGCGGAAGGAATAGATCGACTGCGCGTCGTCGCCGACCACGGTGAGGCCGCTTCCGTCCGGCTTCAGGGCCAGGAGGATCGCGGCCTGCAGGCGGTTGGTGTCCTGGTACTCGTCGACGAAGACATGGTCGAAGCGCCCGCCGATCTCGGCGGCGATGGCCGGCTCGGCCGTCATCTGCGCCCACCAGAGCAAGAGGTCGTCATAGTCGAGCACGTTGTTGGCCTGCTTGGCCTCGACATAGGCGGCGAACAGGCCGCGCAGCGCCTCCTGCCAGGCGGCGCACCAGGGAAAGGCGGCGCGCAGCACCTCGGCGAGCTCGGCCTGGGCGTTGACCACGCGCGAATAGATGGCCAGGCAGGTGCCCTTGGTCGGGAAGCGGCTCTCGCGGCTGGCGAGGCCGAGCTCCTGGCGCGCCAGGTTCATCAGGTCGGCGGAATCCTCGCGGTCGTGGATGGTGAAGCCGGGGTCGAGGCCGATCAGGGCGGCATAGTCGCGCAGCAGCCGGGCGCCGACGGCGTGGAAGGTGCCGGCCCAGGTGAGGCCTGCGCTCAGTGCCTCGCCGTCGGCGCCCATGGCCTGCGCCGCGATGCGCTCGACCCGCCGGGTCATCTCGGCCGCCGCCCGGCGCGAGAAGGTCAGCAGCAGCATCCGCCGCGGATCGGCGCCGTGGACGATCAGGTTCGACACCCGGTGGGCGAGCGTGTTGGTCTTGCCCGAGCCGGCGCCGGCGATGACCAGCAGCGGCCCGGGCGGCAAGCCCGTGCCGATGCCGTGCACGACGGCGCGCCGCTGGCCTTCGTTCAGCGTGGCAAGGAGATCCCCGCGGGTCGGCAGACGCGCTTCGAGTGCAGCCATTCCAGTCCTCTCGCCCGCACACTAGGCGAGCGCAGGGCGAGTCGCAGCCGGGGCGGGCAGGGGCCTATTCCTCCGGTGCGGCCGGGCCGCCGGCCGGCGGCTCCTCGACCAGGGTATCGGCGAAGCGGCGCATGAGGCGCACCAGCGCGTCGATATCCTCCGTCGCCCAGGTCGCGAAGATGGCGCGGCCGAGCCGCTCGCGCGCCGCATCGATGCGGTCGGTCATCGCCTTGCCCTGCGGGGCGATCACCGCCTCGCGCACGCGGCGGTCGGCGGCGCCCGCCCGGCGCTGCACCAGGCCGAGGCTCTCCAGCTTGGCGACCTGGCGGCTGACGGTGGTGTGGTCGCGTCCGACCCGGTCGGCCAGCTCGACCACGCCGACCGGCCCCAGGCGCTCGATGCCGACCAGCAGCGGGAACAGCGCCCGGTCGAGCCGGATGCCGGCCTCGCGGATCAGCACCTCGTCGCGCTGCGGCCGGTTCATCACCGCGACGATGTCGAGCACCGCCCCGTGCAGCCGGCGCAGCTGCGCGTTGATATGTGTATTTTGCACATTTTCGGTTGACACCATTCCAGCCTCCGATTTATGTGTATTATGCACATGATTGGAGGGCAGGAAAGGAGATCGTCATGAAGGCAGCGATCGTTCGGGCCGCGGGCCAGCCGCCCGTCTACGGGGATTTCGCCGAGCCGGTGCCCGCCGCCGGCGAGCAGCGCATCGCGGTGACGGCGGCGGCCGTCAGCCAGGTGGTGAAGGGCCGGGCCGCAGGCACGCATTACAGCGCCACCGGCCGGTTCCCCTTCGTCGTCGGCATCGACGGCGTCGGGCGGCTCGACGACGGGCGGCGGGTGTATTTCGCCATGCCGGCCGCGCCCTTCGGCAGCATGGCGGAGCGGGCCGTCGTGCCCGCGGCGCGGTGCCTCGCCCTGCCGGACGCGCTCGACGACGTCACTGCCGCGGCCATCGCCAATCCCGGCATGTCGGCCTGGGCCGCCTATGCCGAGCGTGCCCGGCTGCAGCCCGGCGAGACCGTGCTGGTCAACGGCGCCACCGGTACGGCGGGGCGCCTCGCCGTGCAGATCGCCCGGCATCTCGGGGCGAAGCGGGTGATCGCCACCGGCCGCAACCCGGCGGCGCTGCAGGAGGTCGCCGCGCTCGGCGCCGATGCGACCATCCCGCTCGCCGGCAGCGATGCCGAGCTGGAAGATCGCTTCAGGCAAGAGTTCGCCGCGGGTGTCGACGTCGTTCTCGACTATCTCTGGGGACGCAGCGCCGAGCGCCTGCTGACCGCCGCCGCCAAGGCGGCCCCCGAGGCCGTGCCCGTCCGCTTCGTCCAGATCGGCGCCATGAGCGGGGCCGACATCACGCTGCCGGCCGCGGTGCTGCGCGCCTCGGCGATCGTCCTGATGGGCAGCGGATTCGGCAGCGTTCCGCCCGCGCGCCTCCTCGCCTCGATCGATGCCCTGCTGCAGGCGACGGTGCCGGCCGGCCTGCGCATCGCCGCCACCCCGGTGCCGCTGGCCGAGTTCGAGCAGGCCTGGCCGCGGGACGACAGCACCCGCCGCACCGTGTTCACCCTCGAGGCGCCGGCGCGCTGAGGCGCGCGCCGCCATGCCGATTGCGGTTGGCTGGCATGACGCCGGCACCGGCCTCCGGGCCTTACCGGCGGGGCCTGCCAACCCCACGTCCATGCATCATGGTCCACCTCGTCTCCATCCTCGCTGCCCTTCTCTGCGTCGGCGTCACTTTGCTGCCGCTGATCGTGACCGCCGCGCAGGTCGTGGCGCCCTGAGGCGCCGAGCCACGCCGCGGGCCCGGCGATCGCCGGGCGCCATCGCAACGCCGTCAGAGGCGGAACGCTAGTTCCACCAGCCCCTGTGCTCGCGCTTGGGCTGCCGCAGCACCCCGTCGCCGCTGCGCGGCGGCTCGATCTCGAGCAGGTAGCGATGGACGGGGCTCATGCGGCCGTACAGCTCCGGCGTCAGGTGATCGAGCTGCACGAGCTGCTGCGGCAGGTCCCGCCTAGTGTAGGTCAGGTGCAGCATCCGGCGATAGGTGTTGCTCCGCTTCAGCGTGCCGGCATGCCACATGGACGAGTTGCAGATGATCGCCGAGCCCGCCGGCGCGGTGACCAGCACCTCGCCGGGATAGGGGGCGCCGAGGTCCTCGGGCACCCGCGCCGCCTCCGCCGGCGACAGGGGCCGGGGCTCCCAGTCGCCCTGGTTGACATAAGGCACGTTGATCGGCGCCCAGCGGTGCGATCCCGGCACGACGCGGGTCGGGCCGTTGTCCGGCGTCATGTCGTCCATCATGATCATGGCGTTGACCACCCACCAGTCGTCGTCGAACAGCTTGGGCACGTCGACATGCAGGTCCTGCTTGCCGTAGCCCTGGACGGGATCGCGAAGATTGGCGCCGTGCACCTTGATCTCGCCGAGGAGATAGTGGGCGGCGCCCAGCACCTCCGGGATCTCCAGGCATGCGTCGAAGGCGTCGGTCTTGTTGAAGATGTTGGAGATGCGCCGCGCGCCGGGCTCGACATGGACTTCGTGGCCGCCCCGATCGTTCTCGACGGCATGGATGCGCTCGAACTCCGATCGCATCCGGTCGACCGTCGCATCGGGAAGCACGCCCTCGACGATGAAGAAGCCATCCTCGTCGAGCTGCGCCGCCTGTGCCGCCGACAATCCCGATGACGGGATGCCCAATTCCCTCATGGCCTGCCTGGTGTACATCCGCTTCCTCCGATTGGTTTTTTTCGAAACGTTCAGCGAAACGCCTCATTCGTACCAATGCGATCGGGGGCGGGGCAAGCTGGGGGAAGGCGAGCCCGTCGGCGCGACGGGCGGCGGCAATCGGGCTCGCCGTCGACCTCAGCGCGGCTCGTAGCGGCTGACCTCGAGGCCGCTGCCGACCGGCAGCAGCACGCTGGTCATGCCGGGCTTGCGCCGGATCGCCCGGGCGTAGCGCTGCACGTCCTCGCCGCCGGGGTAGAGCAAGTTGTCGGCGACGACGATCGCGCCCGGGGCGAGCTTGGGATAGAAGGCCTCGAGGCAGGGCAGGTAGAGGTCCTTCCACAGGTCGAGGAAGACGAAGTCGAGCCCGGCCGGCAGCGCTGAGATGCCGGCCACGGCGTCGCCGACGCGGAAGTCGATATGCCCGGCGAGGCCGGCCTTGTCAGCCATGCCGCGGGCGAACTCCGACTTGTAGGCGTGCAGCTCCATGGTGACGAGCCGGCCGCCGCTCGCCCGCGCCGCCTCGGCCAGCCAGATGCCGGAATAGCCGAAGGAGGTGCCGATCTCGAGCATGGCCGGCGCCTGGAGGCTGCGGGCCAGGATGTTGAGGAAGCGGCCGGTCTCCGGCGGGATGGCGCGCATGCGCCTGTCCTGCCCGCCGTCGCGCCCGCCCGGTGCCTCGCGCGGCTGCGTCTGCTCCTCGCGGATCAGCGCGTCATAGGCCTCGAGCACCGCCGTGATCTTCTCGTCCATGGGATGTCCTCGCGATTGCGCCGTCTCAGGCCGGCCGCCAGTCGATCTGCAGCTCCTCGCGGAAGGCGAAGCGCAGGAGATGGCGCGCCACCACGTCCTGGAGCTGCGCCATCTGCTCCTCGCCCGGAGAGGCGAGCGCGATGTGGAGCACGCCGTCGGCGGCCGCAAGGTCGCAGTCGCCGATCTCGAAGCCGATGCGGCCGGCGTGCTCGTCGAAGGTGACCGGGCGCCGGTGCCCGAAATGCTTGCAGAGCTGCTGCAGGTGGCGCGAGGCGTTGGGCGTGGCGACGTCCGCGGCGCTGCGCAGGGCGGAAGGGGTGTCGGTCATCGGCTTTTCTCCACGGCTCGGGCCGCGACATCGAGCGCCGCGGCGATCGCATCGGCTGCCGTCTCGTCGAGCGGACCCTGCCGCAGGCGCAGACGCAGCGCGAATTTCAGGTTCTCCATCGCCCGCAGCACCGGCGCCGGCACCTCGCCGGGGCCGGCGCGGGCGAGCAGGGCATCGGCCGCCGCCCGGTTGGCGACGAGGAAGGCCTCGCCCTCGGCCGTGATGCGGCACAGCCTGCGGCCGGCCGCCTCGGCTTCGAGGGCGGCGTAGCCCATGTCGTCGAGCCAGGCGAGGGTGGGGTAGATCACCCCCGGGCTCGGCACATAGCTGCCGCCGAAGCGCTCCTCGATCGCCTTGATCAGCTCGTAGCCGTGCCGCGGCCGCTCGGCGATCATCGCCAGCAGGAGGAGGCGCAGCTCGCCATAGTCGAAGAGGCGTCCGCGGTGACGGCCGTGAGGGCGACCGGGGTCGTCGGGATCGGGGAAGGGGTCGTGTCCCTGCCGCATGGGTCACGATATAAGTCTCGATATATCGGAAGTCAAGATATATCGAGATCATATCGAGATGAGGCGGGCCAACCCGCGCCCGCGACGCCGACCGATCCCCTCCTCCTTGCGGGGTGGAGGTCTATCAGGTTGGTTCGCGACGCTGGCCGAAGGGCGTCTCCCGGGTCCCTCAAGCCTCGTGCTCCCATGCACCCGCGTCCATGGCGAGCCGGCCGTGCTAGGCTCCCGTATCGGAACGAGGCGGCCGCCGCTCGCGGGGAGGATCCATGCAGTACAGCGAGGCCTTCACCAAGGCGCTGCAGTTCATGTGGGGCGACGGGTTCCTGTCGCCCGGCGGCCCGGAAGAGGTCGAGGACATGTTGCGCGGCCACGACCTGTCGGGCTGCCGCGTGCTCGACATCGGCGCCGGCCTGGGCGGGGTCGACGCCCTTCTCGTCTCCCGGCACGGCGCCGCCGCGGTCCTCGGCATCGACGTGGAGGCGCCGCTGATCGAGGCCGCGCGATCCCTCATCGCCGAGAGGGGCCTTTCCGACCGGGTGGCATTCCAGCTGGTCGAGCCGGGGCCGCTGCCGTTCCCGGACGCCAGCTTCGACGTGGTCTTCTCGAAGGACGCGATGGTGCACATCCCCGACAAGGCGGCGCTCTACCGCGAGGTGCTGCGGGTGCTGAAGCCCGGCGGCGCCTTCATTGCCGCGGACTGGCTCTGGGCCGAAGGCGCGGCGACCAGCCCGGTCGTCCAGGCCTGGGTTTCCAAGGGCCCGCTCACCTTCGCCTTCACCACGCCGGCCGAGGCGGCCGCCGCGATGCGGGATGCGGGCTTCGCGGCCGTCTTGGTGGCCGACCGCCGCCACCTCCTGCAAGCGTCGAACCGCCGGGAGGTGGAGGCGCTGGAGGGGCCGGCGCGGCAGCGGCTCGCGGATATCGTGGGGGAGGAGATGGCGCTCGCGCGGCTGGCCAGCGCCCGCGGGCGGCAGAACGCGCTGGATGCGGGGGAGCTGATTCCCAGCCATTTGAGGGCAATGAGGCCAGTGTAATCGGAGATCTATGATGTGTCGACAGCCAGGCCATCTTCGACGAAATAGAGGGCGGTGCTGCTGAGGCGGAGCTTGATGCTGACTCACTCAAGGTGCGCGAGCTTGGCTTGAGATTGAAGTTCCATGAATCGCTGTCGCTCTTCGCTATCAAGCAACTCTGGGGGGATCGATGCTAGGAACTCTTCGGCTGCGAACGGTAGGTCGCAGAGAAGAAGAGCATCCGCAATACAAAGCGCGTCATAAACATCGGGCGTCGGTCGAGAGGCTAATCGGAATAGGATTGAGCGCGCTTCTGCTCCAAACCCTATATTATGGAGCAACTCCGCCCCCCTGGCACACGCACTGACGTCACAATTGTCCTCGGATGCCAAGCGTATAATGAGATCTCGCGCCGCCTCCTTCGAGACCGCGTCTCCGAGGCTACCGAGTGCCTCCATCTTATCCAGAGCGCTTGTTCCCGCGCGTTCAATGTAGTTACGGCAGATTGTAATCGCACGTTTTGCCTGGCCGCAGGCGGCCAAGGCTTCAATACCGTCTGGCCAAACCAGATTTTCGGCGATCAGATCGATCGATGAGAGTAGGATTCTTGCATTCTCCTTGAGCCCAACGCTCGCCAATCCTTTGGCACAGTCGATACGCTCGCGGGGCGTATTTGACGCGGATTTTGCCATAGCAAGAAAAGTACGCCGCGCCAGCGACCAATCATGAATGTCGATAGCGGCTCGACCAATGGCTAGTAAGTCGGTACAGGTTGTGGCCCTGGTCGAAAGTCTTCGTAGGCGAGCACGAGCATCGCCTGTCCTGCCAAACTGGGACAGAGTGCGACAAGCGAAGGCTCGTTGAGAGATGTCAAGCTGCGTGCTTGAACAGATTTCTTTCAATGTTCTTGCGGCTTCATCTTGGCCGACTATTTGTTCTTGAAGTTTATGTAGATATAAAAGTTCATTTATCGCTAATCGATCATTTTTGATTTGCTTTTGCAGGGATATTTTTCGAGTATCCAAAACTGTGATGGTAAACTTTGTTGCGCCATATTCAATGAGAGTTCTAGCGATCGGCTCAATGTCGTAGGTACTAAAGCCTTGGTGGTTCACGACTTCCTTCATGAGGTTAATGAAATCTGCGACTGGAAGAGAGGCCTTGCTCAACAGCAATAGGTCCTTGAGCAGCTCGGATTCAAGCTCCTTGACCTGACCCGAACTCAGGGCTTCGGAGAGAGCGCTCGCCGCCTGGCGGCCGGCAAACGGCCCTTCGACCAGAAGCCCAAGTTCTTTCCAGATCCGTACGCGTATGCACAGGTCTTTTTCCTCAGCGAGAGCAAGATGGAAGCGTTTGGTGGCTCCATCGCGCGAATCAGTAGCTAAGTGAAGGTATGCGGCCTGGATATGACTGAACTCTTCGCTGTCGAGCAAAGTCCGCCAATGTTCGATTCGCGTTGGATCTTTGCGAAGAGCGTAACGGATCGCAGGCCAGCGCAGCCGGACGGGTGTCGCCTCGTCCTCACAGATCGCGTCCACTCCGGGCCAGAACGGGTCGTGCAAATAGTCGCTGGCATCGCCGAGATCCTTCAAGCCCGCTGCGGCGAAACGGCGCTCGATCGGTTGAGCTCTGTCTGCCGCAATCTCTTGAAGAGCCTTGATCATCGCACCGCAGATCCCATCGGCTAGAGGCTCGTAGGTCGTGTCGCCGCGATGGCGCATCATCTCTAGGAATGCGTGAGCCGCCTCGATGAACTGATCTGGAGACAACTTTTTGTCCCACACGACATCGTGGCCGCCATCCATTGCCTGGAACTGATCATGATAGCTCAAGAACTCCATCGCCTTGATGCCGGCTTCCACTGTCTCTTCCGGAGAAATCGTAATGTCGAAGGCCAGATCGAACGCCGTTCGGCTTTCCATTTCATTCAACTGTTGGACCGCTTTTATACGCAGGTCCGGCGAAAGCTCTCGATTGAGAATGATATGTCGAAGCAGATTCTCGCCACGCTTTGAAGCGGTTTGAACTCTCTTCGCCTGTAGGAGAGTACTCAGAGATGCTATCCGCAAAGCGTGATCGTTGCTCGACAGGAGGTCGCCGCAATGATCGAGAAACTCGTCCCAAGCGGATGTGTGAGCAAATACCTTCGAAATTTGCTCTAGACAGCGATTAGTCAGATCACCTGAGTGTCGTAATCGCCGAAATGCAGCAATTGCGAGATCTATGCGGCCTGACTGGGTAAGTTGTCCGATTGCCTCCGCTCGCTCGCCAGCCGACTCGGCCGGCTCGAATGCCACTTGACTAAGGATTGCACAACCCTCTTCCGGCTCACCACCGAGCACGAGGGCTCTCCCGCATGAAACACGATACCAGGGTTCATCAATGGCGATGCGCTTTAACGTTGAGACCACAACTCCGCGCAAAGGAGAGGCGAGCAGGTGCGGGACGGTGCTGAAACGCTCGTAGCGAGGTGCTGCTGCATCGCTGAGTAGGGCCTGAAGCTCCGTCAGTCCAAAGTCATCGTGCCGCTTGAGAAGCTCAAGCGCGCTTCCAATCCGATCCGTCGCGCTTCGCCGGCGATTGGTAACGTCCGGCAGCAGGGCCTTGTTCGCAAGATCTTTGAGTTTTTTCAAGCCGGTGCGAACAAATGCGGCCTCTCGGCAGGCATTGACACGATCTAGCAGTGCCGCCATCTGGGTCGCATCATAATCGTAGCCCCGCTCTGCGTTGTGGGACCATTCCATAGTATCGAAAGCACGTCGCGCCGCCGCCTTCGCTTTTCTTGGTTTGCCGATCGCCAGATATGTTTCTGCGAGTACGCTGAGTTCAAGTTCGCTGCTTAACTCGCGATCAAGGCGGTTGAGAATATCGGCTGCAGCTTGCCCTTGGCCGAGCTTGTGGAAAGCCTCAGCCAGCGTCATCCAACTCAGATCCATGTCGGGCGGTTTGCTCTGCCACTCCGAGGCGAGCTCAGCCGCACACGCTCGAGCCTCAATCTTCGCGCCGATCTCTATGAGAAGTGCGACGGCTAGGACGCGGCTTCCGCAAAAGGAGCTAGCCTTTCGACTGAGCGACATAAGAAAGGCCCGTGCTTCGCTTTGAAGCCCAGCCGTTGCCAGCCCCTGGGCCGCATATGCGGCGTCTTCAGAATAAGTCCAATCGTCCCCAGCGATTCTACGAAGACAAACGCGCGCAGACTGATAGTGAGATGCCATCAGCGTAAGTTGTTGGACAGGCCCATTGATATGACCTGGATCCCAATCGTCCTCGCTTCCGTGCATCCATTTATCGACAGCAAGCTCGATCACCTTGATCGGAAGATTCTGGTCGCGACTTGCAAGCTGTGCGATCAGTCGAAGCCCAGGTTCACCGAAGACTAGAAGATCTTCCAGAGCAGATGTCGTATCTTGACCGTCTCGTCTCCAGATTTCGATAACGAATGCGATTGTCTCCCACCCTTCTCGGAACGGCGAGATAGACCGCCAAGGCGCGACCTGCGACTGGTGTGCTCGCGCCAGTGCTTCAGATCTGAGATAGCTGCGGAAACTCTCGTGGATGAAGGTCAGCCGCTCGCCATCCTGTCGCACGATGCCCGTTGATAGAAGTAGCGTCTTCGCTCTTCTGCTTCTGGCGAGCCCAATAAGTCCGTCCGGTAGCAGTCCAAGTTCGGCCGTGATCTGCTCTGCGTGCCCAGCGAGGTCGGATTCCAGGCTTGCGCAGGCTTGTAGAAGTTCAAATCCAACCCGCATCTCGCGAAGCGATAATTCTCGGCTGCGCTCCAGCCGATCTATCACGAACTCTCGATAAAGCGTTGCATGAGACGAGATCTTTTGACGCCTCATAAGTGCGGACAGTGTCAGAACGAGCGGGTTGCGAGGTAAACCTTTTGAGCCAAACTGCTCATGATGAGGGGTTCCTAAAGTAATTTTGGCAATCAGCGCGTCGGCCTGTTCTGGCGTCGGCTCTTCAATTTTGACATAAGCGAACCCAGGTAAACGGAGAGCCGATCGGCTCGCAAGTATGATGTTGAAAGATATTCCGTGATTCTTGAGCTTTGTAAGAAGATTATTCCGACTCTCAAAGGAGATTTCATCGATTCCGTCGACAATGGTGAAGAGTGATTTAGGGGCGCCTGGCTGTCGTGAATCGAAAAAGTACGTTGGAACCTCGAATGGAAGGCGAATCGCCATTTCTTGCGAGACCGCACGTGTAATCGCCGCGGTGAGGTCCATCCTGTCCCACACAAGCGCCTCTGCCTTGATGTATACTGGCAACGGTTCGGCTAGAAATTTATTGAAATCTGTTATTTCCAACTGCCACCGAGCTTGATCTAGAACCCACTTCCGCAATTGTATCGATTTGCCTGCGCCTGAATCGCCTATCAGCACAAGTGGAACGCTACACGACACAATAGCGTCCGACAGCGACTCGAACCTGAGTTCGTCTGGATAGCGCTGTTGGGGTTGATCCGATCGAACGGCTCGGAAGGCCTGCGGCACCCATACCTCATCGAGGTTGAGCTGGCTGTCTGTTCCACCGACGATCGGGAGGTCGGAACAATATTCGATGAGAGCGCGGAGATAGACGAGTCTGAAGAGAAGGCGCGACAGCTCGGCCGCTTCATTTGTGTGAGATTGAATCCACTCGACGAAGGCGGCCTCAATGATGGCCGGCCGTCGATTCTCATCGATCTCGTCGAGTCGCTCACGTAAGTACTCCGGGAAACTGTCATTGATTCGCTTCGTCCAGTGCGAGAAGATCGCTTGGGCTGCCCCTGTGACGCGCTGGCCTACCGCAGCGGCTACTTTGCCACTTAGGTTCGTAATGACCTTCTCACCAGTTTTTGTGAGAAGTACCGCGGGGTCGAAGCCAAGTTGGCTCACAAGCGCCCAAAGTGACTGAATCGAGATCATTGCAGCACATTAGCGTAAGGAGTTTAAAGAGCGCGGTCGTTGATGTGGATTCCGTCGATCATCCATCAAGTTCGGCAAGCGTCGCCAATTAGCACTCGGCGTGCAATACTGTGTAATCGTCCACCGTCCAAGTCACTCAATCTCAACGAGAATCCCGCTCGATAACCCCATGCCCGAGACCAGACGCTTCTGAGCATGGTCTTCCGCTGGCTGATGTGATTCGGCGCCCGGCGCCGCAGTGTGTCGATCCAGCGCCGCCGGGACTCGCGCTGGATCCGATGCCGGAGCGAGTCGAGCCCTGCCTGGCGCTGCCTGCGCCGAAGGTCCCAGCCGGTCCAGATTAGGCCTGTGACGTCGAGTTGGACAGTTATCGTCTGGCGCTGCATGTCGAGCCGGCCGGCGTCCGCATCCTGGCCCGCGGCGGACACGACTGGACCCATCGCTTTCCCACCATTGCAGAGGCGGCCCGATCGCTCGGGCCGGCGACGCTCATCCTCGACGGCGAGGCTGTGGCGCTCGACGACAAGGGCTGGTTCGATCTTGGCCTGCTCCAGCGCGCGCTCGGCAGGCCCGGCGGCGCGCGCCGCCGGCGAGGTGATCCTCTATGCCTTCGACCTTCCCTATGTTGACGGCCACGACGTCCGCCGTTTGCCCCAGGCCGAGCGCCGGCACATCCTGGAGGAGTTGGTGCCGGCCGGCGTCACGGGCGCGATTCGCTTGTCCGAGGAGGTTGCTGCGGATGGTGAGGCGCTCCTGCGCACGGCCTGCGGGGCAGGGGCTCGCCGGCATCGTCGCCAGGCATCGAGATCGGCCCTATCGCAGCGGCCGGCACGACGACTGGGCAGCCGGAACGACAGCTTCGTCGTCGTCGGCTACGAGCCGTCGAGCGCTCAGCTCTGCGCGGTCGAGAGCCTGCTGCTCGCCGTCCGGCAAGGCCGCTCGCTTGTTCCCCGTCGGTATCGTCGCCATCGAGGCAGCTCAACTCTCGGCATGGGCCCTGCACCGGGCGCTGGAGCCGATCCGCAGCATAAGCCGGCGATCCGGATCGAGGGGCGGCATGTCGTCGCGGTGAAAGCCGCTCCGGGTCGCCGAGATCGAGCACCGCGGCTGGACCAGAGGCGGCACGCTGTGGCATCCCTGCTTCAAGGGGCTGCGGGAGGCGGCGGAGGCCACGAACGTGTTCGTGCTCGATGCCGACTGACGCTGTCGCCGTGAGATCGGGCCGTGGCCCGCGAGGCGTCTTGAAATAGCTGGCCCCTTGAGCTGAATGAAGGTGCGAACTTTGAGTCGCCGATTGCCGTCGAACGTTCGCCAGAGCTTCCAAAGTGACTGACCTACTACCGAAAGTTCATCCGGCGGCGATTGGAACCTCGGCGGATTGTGCGAGGTGTCGACCGCTGACAGATCCTTGGCATCTTCATGTCGATGGCTCGCTCGCCCGCAACCTCGGCTTCCAACCGACCGTCAGGACTGTCTGTCAGGCCGTACAAGAAAAGATCGTGTGAAAGCACGCTGGCAATCCGTGGCGACTATTATAGCCGTCCATCGGCCATCCCGGAGGGATCAGCCGCCACCATCCCCAGGCCCGGCGGTCCGGACGTCCCATCCCGCCATGGCGACATCCGCCACCGCCTCCAGGTCGGCGCGGCTTGCCCCGTCGCGGGCGAGGATCGACATGCCGTTCTGAACGGTCTGCACGAAGCGGGCGAGCGCGTGGAGGTCGGTCGAGGTCGGAATTTCGCCTTCCGCCACCGCCCGGTCGAGGCGGGTCGACAGCCGTTCGAAGGTGACGGCGCGCGCCGACCGGGCCAGCTCGCCCAAGTCCGCGTGACCTTCGCTGCCGACCGACGAGAGCGTCACCATGCAGCCGCGGGGGATATCCGCGACACAGCCGGTCAGCGCCGCGGCCGAATCCTCGAGGAAAGACCGGACGGCATCGCGCGCGGTTCCAGCCGCGTGAAACCCGGCCCAAACATATCCTTCGTTGGTCACGGCATAGTGGCGCAGCGCCTCAGCATAAAGTGCTTCCTTCGATTGGAAGGCGGCATAGAGGCTGGGCGCACCGATACCCATCGCGTGCGTCAAGTCGGCGATGGACGTCGCCTCGAAACCCTTGGCCCAGAACAGGCGGGTCGCTTGCTCCAGCGCAGCGGTCCGATCGAACGCGCGCGGCCGCCCGCGCGCAGGCGCGGTCGTCGCGACGGCATCGGAGCTCGGGCCAGAATTTTGCATCAACCGCTACATAAACCCATTGACCCCTGGCGGCAATGACTCTAGCCTTTCTGTATCGATCACTAGAGAAATGGTGTTACCATGACGGACCTGGTTGGAAAGCGCGCGCTCGTGACGGGCGGGTCACGCGGCATTGGCGCGGCGATCGCGATCGCCCTCGCGGAAAAGGGCGCGGATGTAGCGCTCACCTATGAGAGATCCGCCGAACGTGCTGCCGAGGTCGTTCGGGCGATCGAGGGCAGGGGCCGCAAGGCCGTCGCCATTCGAGCAGACAGCGCCGATCCGGCGGCGGTCAAGCGCTCCGTCAACGAAGCGGCCGAGGCGCTGGGCGGCCTCGACATCGTCGTCAACAATGCCGCGATCGCACTCTACGCCACGACGGCCGAGATCAGCGTCGAGACCATCGACGCGATGCTCGACGTCAACGTGCGTGGACCCGTGCTCGCGGCGCAGGCCGCCATTCCCTATCTTTCCGCGGGCGGGCGCATCGTCACGATCGGTTCCGCCGGTGCGGAGCGTATCGTCGGACATCCCGGCACGTTCTACTATATGACCAAATCCGCCTTGCACTCGTTCACGCGCGGACTCGCCCAAGAACTGGGACCACGCGATATCACGGTGAATCTGGTCCAGCCGGGCTCGACCGACACCGACATGAACCCCGCCAACGGTGAGTTCTCCGACTTCCAGCGCAGCCTGAGCCCGCTTGGGCGGTACGGCGCGCCGGAGGACGTCGCCGCCGCCGTCGCCTTTCTGGCAAGCCCTTCGGCGCGGCATATCACCGGCGCCATTCTGACGGTGGACGGGGGACAGACGACCTGAAACGGGCATGGCCCTGTCCTGCGGAGACGGGCCGGTCTCCTCCGCTCCGCGACTGGGTCGTGAATCAAGTCACAGGTTCGTTCCGGCCATCCCTGCCGTAGTTTCGGCGGCTTCAGCGCGCCGTAGCGTATAAAAGACGGTGGCTCCCTGAGCAGGACTCGAACCTGCGACCATTCGATTAACAGTCGAACGCTCTACCAGCTGAGCTATCAGGGAATGTGGCCGAAGCCTCAGCGAGGTCGCGGCTATAGCAACATCGCTCCGCGTTGCCAAGCGCCTTTCGCCGGCCGCGGCGAGAAACCGCGGAGCGCCTCCGGGCATCGTTAGCGCCGCCTTGCAGGCTTCGCGGAGAGGGCGTGAACTTTCCACGACAGAGCCGCATTTCTCGTGCGGGAATGGCACGGGGCAGGCGAGGGAAGGGCTGGCGGGGGATGCACAGGCCGAGGATCCGATTCGGCGAGCGGCATGTCCACCTGCCGCGGTCGCGGGCGCTGCGGCTGCTGGTCGGCGGGCTGTTCGTCGCCGGCGGCCTGCTCGGCTTCCTGCCGATTCTCGGCTTCTGGATGGTGCCGCTCGGGCTGCTGATTCTCTCGGTCGACGTGCCGGTGGTGCGGCGCTGGCGCCGGCGGGCGGCGGTGTGGTGGGCGCGGCGGCGACGCGCCCGGCAGGGCCTCAGGCCTTGATCTTCACATAGCTGCCGGGCGCCTCGCCCAGCGGCTTCCTCCGGCCGCCGGGCTTGCGCTTCGCCGCCGCGATGCGCTCGGGCGCCTGCGCGGTCAGCCAGGCGAGCCAGTCCGGCCACCAGGAGCCGGGATGCTCCTGTGCGCCGGCGAGCCAGTCCTCGTAGGCGCCCTCGGGCGGGCCGCCGAGCCAGTACTGGTACTTGCCCTTGGCCGGTGGGTTGATCACCCCGGCGATGTGGCCCGAGCCGGTCAGGACATAGCGCACCGGGCCGCCGAAGGCGGCGGAGCCGACGAAAACCGACTTGGGCGGGGCGATATGGTCCTCGCGCGTCGCCAGGTTGTAGATCGGGATCGTCACCTTCTTCAGGTCCACGGGCGCGCCGTCGATCTCCATGCGGCCCCGGCTGAGGCGGTTCTCCAGGTAGCAGTAGCGGAGATAGAAGGAGTGGTTCGCCTCGGGCATGCGGGTGGAATCGGAATTCCAGTAGAGCAGGTCGAAGGGGAAGGGCTGCTTGCCGCGCACATAATTGTTGACCACGTAGGGCCAGATCAGGTCCTGGCTGCGCAGCATGTTGAAGGCGGCGGCCATCTTCGAGCCGGCGAGATAGCCGTGCTCGGCCATCTTGCGCTCCACCGCCTGGATCTGCTCCTCGTCGACGAACACCTTCAGGTCGCCGGCATGGGTGAAGTCGACCTGGGTGGCGAACAGCGTCGCCGAGGCGATGCGCCGGTCGCCTTGCGCCGCCATCCAGCCCAGCGTCACCGAGAGCAGGGTGCCGCCGACGCAATAGCCGATGGCGCTGACGTCGGTCTCGCCGGTGATCTTGCGGATCTCGTCCAGGGCCGCGAGCGGGCCCTCGCGCATATATTCGGCAAAGCCCTTGCGGCGCTGCTCCGGGCCGGGATTGACCCAGGAGATGACGAAGACGGTGAGCCCCTGCTCGACGCACCAGCGGATGAAGCTCTTCTCCGGGTTGAGATCGAGGATGTAGAACTTGTTGATCCAGGGCGGGCAGATCAGCAGCGGGCGCTGGTAGACCGTCTCGGTGGCCGGCGCGTATTGCAGGAGCTCCATGGTCTGGTTGCGGAACACAACCTTGCCCGGGGTGAGCGCCAGGTTGACGCCGACCTCGAACTTGGAGGCGTCGGACTGGCGCAGCTTGAGGTCGCCCTGGCCGGCGGCGATGTCCTCGGCCAGCATGTGCAGCCCGCGCACCAGGTTCTCGCCGTTCTCGGCCAGGGTCTGCCGGATCAGCTCCGGGTTGGTGGCGATGAAGTTGGAGGGCGAGAGCGCGGCCGAGAGCTGGCGGACATAGAAGTCCGCCTTGTGCTTCATGTGCGGCTCCAGGCCCTCGGCGTCCTTCACCAGCTTGTCGGCCCAGCGCGTGGTGATGAGATAGGCCTGCTTGATCACGTCGAAGAACTGGTTCTCGCTCCATTCCGGCGCCTTGAAGCGCGGGTCGCGCGGGTCCGGCGCGGCCGCGGGCGCGGCCGGCTCGCCGGCCATGCGCTTGAGCGAGGAGGCCCACAGCTCCATGAAGCCGGAGGCGAGGCGCGACTGCGCCTCCACGGCGCGCTGCGGGTCCTTCATCCAGTATTCGGCGAGATGGCCGAAGGTCTTGACCGCGTCGGCGATCTCGTCGGTAAGGCCGGTCTTCACCCGCCCGTCCTCGCGCGGGCGCAGATAGGCCGCCATCGCCTTGCCGCCCTCCTCGATGGCGCGGGCGATGTTGCGCGAGAGCGCTTCGATATCGCCGCCGGCGAAGGTGAAGGGGTCCTCGGGCGGTTTCCTGTCCTTGTCCATGCGGCCTTGGGCTTGACGCGTCGCGTTCTGGGGATCGATCCGGCTCACGGCTTTAAACCACTGTCGGCGGGCATCCGCCAGTCGTATAAGCGCTGCGTCATTACAGCGAGGCGACGATGCCGGGCAGAGCCTTCCCGACCCTTCCGATCCTGCTGGCCGCCCTGGCGCTGGCCGGCTGCGAGACCACGGGCGGGCCCGACGAGACCATGTTCGGCCTGCGGCATGGGCCGCTGCCGTCGCCGCAGCCCTTCGTGGTGGACTCGCGGGGGGCCGTGCCGCCGGACTATCCCTCCGTCGGCGCCATCCCGCCGGCGCGCCAGGACAAGGTGCTGAGCGTGCCCGAGCGCAAGGCGCTGGAGGACGACCTCAAGAACCACCAGGACAAGTCCGCCATCGCGCGGGACGCGGCCAGCACGCCGAAGCAGTGGAAGAAGAAGAAACCGAAGCCGGAGCAGACGCCGCAGACGTGAGGGGGCGGGAGCGCCCGTTGCAGGCTGTCCGCCGCGTTCTCTACGCCCCCCACTCCTTGCCCTCTACCGCAAGGGGGAGGGGAATAGTTGCCGCCGCGCCTTGACCGCGTCGCCTGCTGCAAAAGCGCGGCGATTTGCCATCGCGGCGGCTTCGTTTGGTCACGAATAGTGCTACAAGGGCTGCCCTCATCGTGAGGCCTCCAACCGGAACCCGAGCCATGTCCGACTTCTATTCCACCCGCCGTCTGCCGCCCTACGTCTTCGAGCAGGTGAACCGGGTGAAGGCAGCGGCACGGGCGCAGGGCGACGACATCATCGACCTCGGCATGGGCAATCCGGACCTGCCGACGCCGAAGTTCATCATCGACAAGCTGATCGAGACGGCCCAGAAGCCGCGCACCAACCGCTATTCCGCCTCCAAGGGCATTCCCGGCCTGCGCCGGGCCCAGGCCAACTATTATGCCCGCCGCTTCGGCGTGAAGCTGAACCCGGACACCCAGGTGGTGGCGACGCTCGGCTCCAAGGAGGGCTTCGCCAACATGGCGACCGCCATCACCGCGCCGGGCGACGTGGTGCTGTGCCCGAACCCGTCCTATCCCATCCACGCCTTCGGCTTCCTGATGGCGGGCGGCGTCATCCGCTCGGTGCCGGCCGAGCCGAACGCCGACTTCTTCCGCTGGACCGAGCGCGCCATGAAGCACTCGATCCCCAAGCCTATCGCCGTGGTGGTGTCCTATCCCGCCAACCCGACGGCGCTGGTGGCCAGCCTCGATTTCTACAAGGACCTCGTCGCCTTCGCGAAAGCCAACGAGATCTTCATCCTCTCCGACCTTGCCTATTCCGAGATCTATTTCGACGGCGTGCCGACGCCCTCGGTGCTGCAGGTGCCCGGCGCCATGGACGTGACGGTGGAGTTCACCACGCTGTCCAAGACCTTCTCCATGGCCGGCTGGCGCATGGGCTTCGCCGTCGGCAACGAGCGCCTCTGCGCGGCCCTGGCGCGGGTCAAGTCCTATCTCGACTACGGCGCCTTCACGCCGATCCAGGTGGCGGCGGCCGCGGCGCTGAACGGGCCGGAAGACTGCATCGTCGAGATGCGCGAGACCTATCGCAAGCGCCGCGACACGCTGGTGGAAAGCTTCGGCAAGGCCGGCTGGAAGGTGCCGGCGCCGGCGGCCTCGATGTTCGCCTGGGCGCCGATCCCGGAGAAGTTCCAGCCGCTCGGCTCGGTGGAGTTCTCCAAGCTGCTGGTCGAGAAGGCCTCCGTCGCCGTCGCGCCCGGCGTCGGCTTCGGCGAGCACGGCGACGGCTATGTCCGCATCGCCTTCGTCGAGAACGAGCAACGCATCCGCCAGGCCGCCCGCAACATCCGCAAGTTCTTCGACAGCGCCGACCAGACCCTGCACAACGTCGTGCCGCTGCAGAAGTCGGCGTGAGGGTTGGGTTGTGACAGCACGAAGCGCGGGGCCGTCGACTGGGGCCGGTGGTCTGCGCCAAGACAGTCGCCCGTGGTGTTCGCTACGAAATCGAACGATTTCGTCGGGATGGCCGGGTCAAGCCCGGCCATGACGCTGCGGGTGGTGCGGCCGTCTCAGCCCTTGCCGCCAGGGTTCCGTCATGGCCGGGCTTGACCCGGCCATCCACGCGCGCAGGAAGGGTAGAACGGAGCACCGCCTCATCCGATGGCTTGGGTAGGGCATTTGCGTTCCATCCGGCGTCTGCCCACCCATTCCCCGCTTCCGCATGCCGCGGTTGCGCGTGCGGCGCTTGATCCTGCGCCCTCGCCGTTGCACAACGGCGCTCACTCCCAATCGGAACTCCCATGCAGGCTCCCCTCAAAATCGGCGTCGCGGGTCTCGGCACGGTCGGCGCCTCCGTGGTGCGGCTGATCGACCGGCGCGCCAATGCTCTCTCCGCCGCCTGCGGCCGGGCGATCACCGTCCAGGCCGTCTCCGCCCGCTCGCGCGGCCGCGACCGCGGCCTGCCCCTGGAGCGCCTGCGCTGGTTCGACGATCCGGTGGCGCTGGCGCGCGACCCCGGCATCGACGTCTTCGTCGAGCTGATCGGCGGCGAGGAGGGGCCGGCGCGCGAGGCGGTCACGGCGGCGCTCGATGCCGGCAAGCCGGTGGTCACCGCCAACAAGGCCCTGCTCGCCCGCCACGGCGTCGACCTCGCCCGCCGTGCCGAGAAGGCCGGCGTCGCCCTGAATTTCGAGGCCGCGGTCGCCGGCGGCGTGCCGATCGTCAAGACGCTGCGCGAGGGCCTGCTCGGCAACACGATCGAGCGCGTCTACGGCATCCTCAACGGCACCTGCAACTATATCCTCAGCCGCATGGAGGCGGAGGGCCTGAGCTTCGAGGCATGCCTGAAGGACGCCCAGCGCCTGGGCTACGCCGAAGCGGATCCGACCTTCGACGTCGGTGGCTTCGACACCGCCCACAAGCTCGCCATCCTCACCAGCCTCGCCTTCGGCACCGAGATCGACGCCGAGGCGATCCATGTGGAAGGCATCACCCAGATCACCCCGGCCGACCTCGCCGCGGCGGACGAGCTCGGCTACCGCATCAAGCTGCTCGGCGTCGCCACGCGCACCGAGGCAGGCGTGGAGCAGCGCGTCCACCCGACCATGGTGCCGAAATCGGCGCCGATCGCTCAGGTCAACGGCGTCACCAATGCCGTGGCCATCGACGCCGACGCGGTGCAGGAGCTGACGCTGGTCGGCCCGGGCGCCGGCGGCGAGGCGACCGCCTCGGCCGTGGTCGGCGACATCACCGACATCGCCCGCGGCTTCCGCCCGGCGCCCTTCGGCGTGCCTGCCGCCGAGCTGGCCAAGCCGGCGCGCGCGCCGATGCAGGCCCACAAGGGCGGCTATTACGTGCGCCTCTCCGTGGTCGACCGGCCCGGCGCGGCCGCGGCCATCGCCACGCGCATGGCCGAGCGCGCGATCTCGCTGGAATCGATCGTGCAGCGCCGCAAGGGCCGCGTCCACGGCGGCGACGACCCGGCCAAGGTGGCGGGCTCGGTGCCGGTGATCCTGATCACCTACGCCACCACCGAGGCGGCCATCCGTGCGGCGCTCGAGGCGATGATGAGCGACGGCTACATCGCCGAGACGCCGCAGACCATTCGCATCGAGCGCGAATAGACCGTTTGCAGAGGGGAGGCCCATGTCGGACATCATTCAGGTCAAGCCGAAAGACGTCATCGAGCGCATCCTCTCGCTGGAGCTGGTGCGCGTCACCGAGCGCGCGGCGGTGGCCTCGGCCCTGCTGCGCGGGCATGGCGACGAGAAGGGCGCCGACAAGGCGGCCGTCGACGCCATGCGGCGCGAATTGAACAAGATGCCGATCGACGGCACCATCGTCATCGGCGAAGGCGAGCGCGACGAGGCGCCGATGCTGTTCATCGGCGAGAAGGTCGGCAACGGCACCGGCCCCAAGGTCGACATCGCCGTCGACCCCTTGGAAGGAACGACGCTGTGCGCCAAGGACATGCCGGGCTCGATCGCCGTGATGGCCATGGCCTCCGCCGGCTCGCTGCTCAACGCCCCCGACGTCTACATGGACAAGATCGCCATCGGGCCGGGCTATCCCGACGGCGTGGTCGACCTCGACGCCGGCGTGGAGGAGAATCTCAACGCTCTGGCCAGGGCCAAGGGCGTCAAGCCGCGCGAATTGACCGCGCTGGTGCTCGACCGGCCGCGCCATGCCGGCATCATCGAGGCGATCCGCAAGGTCGGCGCCTCCATCCGCATCATCACCGACGGCGACGTCGCCGGCGTGATCTTCACCACCAATCCGCTCGAGACCGGCATCGACATCTATCTCGGCAGCGGCGGCGCTCCGGAAGGCGTGCTGGCGGCGGCGGCGCTGCGCTGCGTCGGCGGCCAGATGCAGGGCCGGCTGATCCTCGACACCGAGGCCAAGCGCGAGCGCGCCTTCCACATGGGCGTCACCGACCCCACCAAGAAATACCGCATGGAGGAGCTCGCCTCCGGCGACGTCATCGTCTCGGCCACCGGCGTCACCGACGGCTCGCTGCTGCAGGGCGTGAAGTTCCGCGGCAACGTCATCACCACCGAGACCATCATCTATCGCTCGCTCAACGGCACGGTGCGCCGCATCCACGGCGAGCACCGCCAGATGTCGAAGTTCAACCTGGACTGAGGGGCGTCGCCAGGGCCCGCGTCGCCTCCAGCAGGCGGGCCTTGACCTCGTCCACGAACGGGTTCTCCGCCGTGATGGTGCGGAACAGCTCTTCGGAATCGCTGCGCACCACCTCGACCATGCGCGTGAGGTGCTCGAAGGCCGTCGTGGTCTGGGCGAGCTCGGGCACGTCCATGGCGAGGACGATGCGCGCCAGGAGGTGGGTGAGGCCCTGGACATAGGCCATCTGCCGGTCGTGCTCCGCCGCCGTGGTGCTGAGCACGGCGAGGCCGAGCTTGCGCTCGAGGAAGCGGGCGACCCGGCCGGTGCTGCGCCCGCGCCCGGCGCAGACCGCGACGCGCAGCCCGGCAATGCCACCGGCGCCGCTGCGCGGTCCGAACAGCGGATGGGTGCCGACCACGTCGACATGGTCCGGCAGGTGTTCGAGCAACGTCGCGAGCGGCTTCTGCTTGATCGAGCAGACGTCGATGACCAGGCTGCCGGGCGCGAGATGCGGCGCGATGGCGCGCGCCACCGCCTCGAGCCGGGGCTGCGGCACCGCCAGCACCACCACGGGCTCGGCCGCCGCCGCGGCGAGGTCCGCCGCCTCGACGCCGTGGCGCGCCGCAAGGGCCGGCAGGTCGGGCCTGGGATCGCTGAGGCGCAGGCGGAAATGGGGGGCGAGATGGGCGATGCAGAAGGTGCCGAAGGCGCCGGCGCCGATCAGGCCGAGGCCGGGCCGCGCTGGTGGCGGCGCCAGGGCGGGCGCTTCATCATCGAGGAGGGTCTGCGTGAACATCGGGGGTCCATGGGGCTGGTGCGCGCCGCATGGGGGATTTCGCAAAACGAAAATGCCGCCCGGCGGCGGCATTGTTTCGACGTGATCGATCCCTGCCGCTCCTATGAGGACAGGCGGTAATAGCTGTTGAGGGGCCGGGTCGCGATCATGGCTGTGATCTCCCAGGAAACGGCCGAGACGTCAAGAGCCGCTTTGCGCTATGAGGCGTGCATGACGGGCAGCGATCGAATCCTCACCGTGGGCTGCGCAGGCGCCGAGATAGGGCCGTCCGGATGCGGGATGAGGCGCCGAGAGCACCATAGCGCGCGAAAGCCTTCCCCACGAAGCTGGGGAAGGTGTCGATCCGAAGGATTGACGGATGGGGTGCGGTCCGCAGGGCTCGCCCGGTATTCGGCTTGCATGGACGTCCGTGCAGGTCTTGCAAGCGACGGGTCCTGCCCGCCACACCCCATCCGACCCGACTTCGTCGGGCCACCTTCCCCAGCTGCGTGGGGAAGGCTTTGGGTTGCGCCCCGTTTTGCACCGCTTCCTGCCCGTAGCGCGCGTCGTGCGCCCGTCGCGGCAGGCCGCCCCTCTCCCATGGGAGCTGCATCCCATGCTTGACACGCCGGCGCGGCGCGCCTTCCTCGGGGTCGAGTCCTCCTTCACCGGCAAGGCCTGGCGCGACAGGCTCGGTGGCGCGGCGGCGGCCCAGGCCGTCGCCATCGCCCAGCGGCTCGGGGCGCCGGAGCTGCTCGGGCGCATCCTCGCCGGCCGCGGTGTCTCGGCCGACCAGGCGGAGGCCTTCCTCGATACCTCGATCCGGCGCTGGATGCCCGATCCCTCCACCCTCACCGGCATGGACGCGGCGACGGAGCGGCTGGCGCGCGCCGTGACGGAGCGCCAGCGCGTGGCGATCTTCGGCGATTACGACGTCGACGGCGCCACCTCCTCGGCCCTGCTGGCCGGCTGGCTGCGCCAGGTCGGCATCACGCCGAAGATCCACATTCCCGACCGGATCTTCGAGGGCTACGGCCCCAATGTCGACGCCATCCGCGGCTTGCGGGCCGAGGGCGCGGACCTGCTGGTCACCGTCGACTGCGGCACGACCAGCCTGGAGACGCTGGCGGAGGCGCGCCGCATCGGCTTCGACACGCTGGTGATCGACCATCACCAGGCCGGCGAGCTCCTTCCCGAGGCGGTGGCGGTAGTCAACCCCAACCGGCTCGACGACCTCTCCGGGCAGGGGCACCTCGCCGCCTGCGGCGTGGTCTTCCTGTTGCTGGTCGCGGCCAACCGGAGCCTGCGCCGGCTGGGCTTCTGGTCGCCGGAGCGGCCGGAGCCGGACCTCGTCGCCATGCTCGACCTCGTCGCCCTCGGCACCGTGGCCGACGTGGTGCCGCTACGCGGTCTCAACCGCGCCTATGTCGTGCGGGGCCTGGCCACGCTGCGCCGGCGCGCCCGGCCGGGTCTCAGGGCGCTGATGGACGTGGCCCGGCTCGACGGCCCGCCGCTGCCCTACCATCTCGGCTACCTCCTCGGGCCGCGCATCAATGCCGGCGGGCGCATTGGCGACGCCGCCCTCGGCGCCCGCCTGCTCCTGACCGAGGACGAGGCCGAGGCGGCGGCGATCGCCGCGACGCTCGACCGCCTCAACCGCGAGCGCCAGACCATCGAGGGCGCCATGCTGGAGGAGGCGCTGGCCGAGGCCGAGGCGGGGCTCGGCCGCGAAGGGCAGGGGGCCGCGGTGGTCACGGCCTCGGAGAGCTGGCATCCCGGCGTGGTCGGCCTGATCGCCGCGCGCCTGAAGGAGCGCTACGGCCGCCCCGCCTTCGCCATCGCCTTCGGCCGCGACGGCGTCGGCGCCGGCTCCGGCCGCTCGATCGCGGGGGTCGATCTCGGGCGGGCGGTGCAGGCAGCCCTGGCGGCCGGCCTGCTGGTCAAGGGCGGCGGCCACGCCATGGCTGCCGGCGTGACGCTGGCGCGCGCCGATCTCGGCCGCTTCCGCGCCTTCCTGGAAGAGCACCTCGCCGTGGCGGTGACCGCGGCCAAGGCCGCGGCGGCGCTGGAGATCGACGGCGCGCTCTCCGCCTCCGGCGCGACGCCCGAGCTGATCGAGACGGTGGAGCGGGCCGGCCCCTTCGGCCAGGGCAACCCGGAGCCGGTCTTCGCCCTGTCCTCGCACGTGGTGGCGCTGGCCCAGGAGGCCGGCGGCGCGCATCTGCGCCTGCGCCTCAAGGCCGCCGACGGGGCCGTGCTCGACGCCGTCGCCTTCCGCGCCCTCGGCCAGCCGCTCGGCGAAGCCCTGATGCGCCGGCGCGGCAGCCCGGTCCACATCGTCGGCACCCTCGGCATCGACCGCTGGGGCGGCCGCGAGCGGGTGCAGATGCGCGTGATCGACGCAGCCGCGCCGGGGTGAGCGGATCGGTCGCCGTCGCCCTTTGCTCGCCCGCCGCGCTTGACGCCGCATCCCTGCTGTGCGTAGCTAGTCAAGCCGGCGCATAGCTAGTCAATGGCGCAAAGACGCCGGATTCAGGGTCAGGAAACGCGAAATGGGCTGCGATCCTCGCGCGCAGATGGCCATTGTCGGCGACGGGGCGGCGTGAGCCGGCAGGGAGCTTCGCCATGGCCGAGCCGCAACCCGACGCCGTGCCGACGCTGCGCATTCGCGGCATCGGCAAGTCCTATGGGCCGACGCGAGTCCTCTCCGACATCAGCTTCGACATCGTGCCGGGCCGCGTCCACGCCCTGGTCGGCGAGAACGGTGCCGGCAAGTCGACCCTGGTCAAGATCATCACCGGCATCGTCGCCGCCGACGAGGGCGAGGTGCTGCTGGAGGGGCGGCCGGCGGCATTCCCTTCGCCGATCGAGGCGCGGGCCGGCGGCGTCTCGGCGGTCTACCAGGACCCGAAGCTGTTCCCGCACCTGGACGTCGCCGAGAACATCTTCATCGGCAATTTTCCGAAGACCGCCATCGGCACGGTCGACCGCGCCGCCATGGTCCGCGGGGCGCGCCAGGCGCTCGCCCGCCTCGGCGTCGATCTCGATCCGCGCTCGCTGGTGGCGGCGCTCTCCATGGCGGAGCTACAATTCGTCGAGATCGCCCGCGCGCTCTCCACCGACGTCAAGCTGCTGATCCTCGACGAGCCGACCTCGCCGCTGACCCCGGCCGAGGCCGAGAAGCTGTTCTCCATCGTTCGCACGCTGCGCGCCGCCGGCAAGTCGATCCTCTTGATCACCCATCGCCTGGAGGAGGTCGAGGCCATCGCCGACGACGTCACCGTGCTGCGCGACGGGCGGCACGTGGCGACGCGGCCGGCGCGGGCGCTCGACCGGGCCGGCATCGTCGGCCTGATGGTCGGGCGCAGCGTCGAGACGCTGTTCGCCCGCAGCCGGGCCGCGCCCAAGGGCGAGGAGGTGCTGCGGGTCGAGGGCCTCGGCCTCGCCGGCAGCTTCGCCGACGTCTCCTTCACGCTCCGGGCCGGCGAGATCGTCGGCATGGCCGGGCTGGTCGGCGCCGGCCGGTCCGAGATCGCCCAGGCCGTGTTCGGCATGACGCCGCCGACCGCCGGGCGGGTGCTGGTCAAGGGTCGCGCGGTGGTGCCGTCCAGTCCCGAGCGCATGCTCGGCCTCGGCGTCGCCTATCTGCCGGAGGATCGGGACGGGCAGGGGCTGATCATGGCCGAGAGCGTCGGCGACAACGTCACCCTGCCGATCGCCGGGCGCCTCGCCCGCTTCGGCTTCCTCGCCCGTCGGCGCCAGGAGCGCATCGCCGAGGAGGCGGTCGCCACCTACAAGGTGCGCACCACCGGCATCGAGCAGATCGTCTCGGCGCTGTCGGGCGGCAACCGGCAGAAGGTCGCCTTCGCCCGCTGGCTGGCGACCAGCCCGGCGGCGATGCTGCTGGACGAGCCGACCCATGGCGTCGACGTCGGCAGCAAGGCGCAGATCCACCAGATCATCCACCAGCTCGCCGCCTCGGGCCTGGCCGTGCTCATGATCTCCTCCGACCTGCCGGAGGTGCTGGCGATGAGCGACCGCATCCTCGTCGTCGCCGAGGGCCGGATCGTGGCGGAGCTCGACGGCGAGGGCGCGACCCAGGAGGCGGTGATGCGGGCGGCGACGCGGAGCGGGGAGGCGGCCCATGCCCTCGCCTGAGGCGGCACCCCGCCGCAGCATCGCCGACCTGGCGCTGCGCCTGCGCCTCAGCGGCGTGATCGTGTTCCTCCTGCTGCTCGGCCTCGCCTTCTCGCTCCTGACGCAGCAGTTCCTGAGCTGGCAGAACCTCGGGGTGATCGCCGCCAACGCCGCCATCCTCGCCATCGTCGCGGCCGCCCAGTCGGTGGTGCTGCTGACGCGCAACCTCGACGTCTCGGTCGGCTCGATCATGGGCTTCGCCGCCTATCTCACCGCCGACTACGCCGCCCATCATCCCGCCGGCGGCGTCGAGATCGTGCTGATCGCCCTGGCGCTCGGCGGCCTCCTCGGCCTGATCAACGGCCTGATCGTCGCCTATGCGGAGGTCTCGCCGCTGATCGCCACGCTCGGCACCATGTCGCTCTATCGCGGCTTCACCTACATCTACGCAAACGGCCAGGAGATCACCTCCAGCAAGCTGCCGCGCTGGATGCTGGAGGCGGTCGATGCGCGCATCGCCGGGCTCTCCTCGCTGGTGGTGGTGGCGATCGTGGTGGTCGGCCTGCTGGCGCTGTTCCTGCGCTTCGTCCCGCTGGGACGGCGCATCTACGCGGTCGGCTCCAACCCGCTGGCGAGCCTGTTCTACGGCCTCCGGACCGAGCGGGTGGTGCTGTTCGCCTATATCCTGGCCGGCGTGATGTGCGGCTTTGCCGGCCTGCTCTATGCCGCCCGCGTCGGCACGGTCACGGTCGTCCTCGCCTCGGGATGGGAGCTGACCTCGCTGGCCGCCGCCGTGCTCGGCGGCGTCAGCGTCGCCGGCGGCTCCGGCTCGGTGATCGGGGCGGCGCTCGGCGCCGTCGTGCTCGCCACCATTGACAACGGGCTCGTCCTGCTCGGCATCCCGGAGTTCTGGCGCATGTTCGTGCAGGGCTCGGCCATCGTGCTCGCCGTCGCGGTCGACGTGGTCATCGGCGCGCAGATCCGGCGCAGCCTGCGCCGCCGGCGCTTCGGCGGGAGGCTGGCATGACGGCGCCCGAACACGTCAGCCGCCTCTGGCGTCCGAGCGCCTGGGAAGCATTCCTGGTGATCATGATCCTGGTCGCGGGCACCTGGTCCTCGCTGCTGTCGCCCTATTATCTCAGCTTCGACCAGATCCTCTATTCCAGCCGCCAGTTCCTGATCCCCGGCCTGCTGGCGCTCGGGCTGATGGTGGTGGTGGTCACCGGCGAGATCGACATCTCGCTGGCCTCGACGCTGGCGGTCGGCGCCGTGCTCCTCGCCAAATGCTCGGCCTTCGGCGTGCCGGTCTGGCTGGCCGCGCCGGCCGTCGTCCTCGTCGGCGCGCTGCTCGGCGCCTTCAACGGGCTGCTGGTCGCCCGCTTCGGCCTGCCGTCCCTGGCGGTGACGCTCGGCACGATGGGCGCCTATCGCGGGCTCGCCTTCATCATCGGCTCGGAGATCGGCTACACCGATTTCGACGATTCCTACCTCTATGTGGGGTCCGAGCTGTTCTTCGAGCTCGTGCCGGTCGCGCTGGTGCTGTTCACCCTGGTGACGCTCGGCATCGGCGTGCTGATGCACCGCACCGTGTTCGGGCGCCGTTGCTTTGCCGTCGGCAACAACCGCGAGGCGGCCCGGATCGCCGGCATCGGCGTCACCCGCCTGAAGATCCAGGCCTATGCCCTGGCCGGCGCGCTCGCCGGCCTCGCCGCCCTGGTCTGGATCGGCCAGTACGGCTCGGCCCGCGGCGACAATGCCGACGGCCTGATCCTGTTCGTCGTCACCGCCGTCGTGCTGGCCGGCGTCGACATCAACGGCGGCAAGGGCACGGTGCTCGGCATGCTGCTGGCGCTCCTGCTGCTCGGCACGCTGCGCAACGGGCTCGGGCTCGCCAACATCGCCGGCCCGATCCAGACCGTGGTGCTCGGCACGCTGCTGGTGCTCGGCGTGCTCCGGCCGGTGGCGACCCGGTTGCTCTGGCATGCGCGGCTCCTCCTTTCGCCGCGGCCCGGCTCCGGACCGCGGACCAAGCCGGCGCGATCGACCGGCCCATAACCAGGAGCGGAGCCAATCCGCCGCACGACAAGAACATGGCAAACAGGAGGAACGAGATGAGGACAAGACGTGAAACCCTCGCCCTGATGGGCGGTGCCGTGCTCGCCGGCTCCGCTCTGGGGGCGCCGGCTCTGGCCAAGGACTCCGGCTTCAAGCTGATGATGACGCCGAAATGGACCGGCTTTCCGTATTTCGAGGCCGCGGCCAAGGGCGGCAAGGCGGCGGCAGACGAGCTCGGCGACAGCTTCGTCTATGCCGGCGCCGACCATGCCGACGTCTCCCTGCAGGTGGAGACGCTGGAGAACTTCCTGACCCAGAAGCCGGACGGCATCATCCTCGCCGCCATCGACCTCAACGCGGTCGCGCCGGTGCTCAAGCAGGCACGCAAGCGCGGCATCACCGTCACCACCTTCGACGCCGACGCGGCGCAGGACGCCCGCGACATGTTCGTCAACCAGCTCTCCTACGAGCAGGCAGCCCGCACCATGCTCGACTGCGCGCTGATGGACGCGCCGGCGGGCGGCGAGATCGCCTTCATCGCGGCCTCGCCGACCTCGCCGAACCACACCGCGCACATGAAGATCATGACGCAGCTGACGCTGAGCGAGGACAAGTACAAGGTCTTCAAGGTGGTCGACACCCAGTATGCCGGCGACGACGACGCCAAGAGCTACGACGTCGCCAACAACCTGATCCAGGCCCACCCCAACCTCAAGGTGATCATCTCGTCCTCGGCGGTCAGCGCGCCGGCGGCGGCCCGCGCCATCGTCGCCGGCGGCCATGCCGGCAAGGTGTTCGCGACCGGCTTCGCCCTGCCCGCCGCGATCAAGAGCTATCTCGACGACGGCTCGGAGAAGGCCTTCGCCCTGTGGAACCCCTACGAGCTCGGCTATGTCGCGACTTATGCGACCCACCTCAAGCTCGCCGGCAAGCTCGAGATCAAGCCGGGCGCCACGTTCGAGGCGGGCAAGGCCGGCAGCTACACGGTCGGGGAGAATGGCGAGATCGTCTACGGCAAGCCGATGATCTTCACCAAGGAGACGGTGGACAAGGCCGGGTTCTGATCCCGGGCGTCCACGCCCCGCCTAGCCTCGTCTCGTCCGGCCGCCGCCCGCGGCCGGGCCGGGCAGCTTATTCCCTGACGTCAGACAAGGACATCGCCATGGCCACGCCGCGCTGCACCCTCACCGCCACGCTCCATGCCCGGCCGGAAAAGCGGGACGAGCTCGTCAAGCTCCTGTCGAGCTTCGTCGACCGCTCCCGCGCCGAGCCCGGCTGCATCGACTACCACTTCCACGTCAGCGACGAGGATCCCAACGTCTTCTATTTCTACGAGAACTGGACCACGCGCGCCGATCTCGACGTGCATCTGCAGCTGCCCTACCAGCGCGAATGGTTCGGGCGGCACAAGGAGTTCCTGACCCGGGACGCCGAGCTCAGGTTCTTCACCATGCTCAGCGCCTACGACAAGTGAGCCGGCCGCTGCGAGCAGGGAGGAGAGACGATGACGAACGAGGAGCTGCGCGCCCTCAATGCCGGGCGCCGAATCTACCAGATCGCCTGGGTCACACGCGACCTGGAGCGAAGCCTGAAGACCTGGGTGGAAACGCTGAAGGTCGGGCCCTGGAAGGTGTTCGCCTTCACCGACGAGACGGTGAAGAACCTGAAGGTCGGCGGTAAGGTGGTGACCGAGCCGTTCAAGTTCCTGATCGCCATCTCCTGGATGGGCGAGACCGAGCTGGAGCTGATCCAGCCGGTGTACGGGCCGACGATCTACGAGCGCTTCATCCAGGAGAAGGGCGAAGGCCTGCATCACGTCAAGGAGAAGATCGAGGAGAAGGATTTCGCGCCCGTGCTGGCGGGCTATCGCGAGCAGGGGATCGAGGTGACGCAGACCGGCCAGTTCTTCGCCGACTTCCACTTCTATCTCGACACCGAGCCCGGGCTCGACTTCATCTACGAGCTCGGCAACTGCCCGGTGCAGGATCTGCCGGCGGGAGCCTACACGGTCTATCCCCCGGAAGCGGGGGCCGCTCGGTGAGGTGCGAAGATGCGGGGGTGACCATGCCGGGAGGGCGTGGCGCGCTCTAGGGGAATCGAACCCCTCTCTCCACCGTGAAAGGGTGGCGTCCTGACCGATAGACGAAGAGCGCGGCGGCGCGGACATATAGAGGGCCGCGGACGGGGCGGCAAGCGGATTGTGCCGCCGCCGCCGAGAGTTCTGCCGGCCTGTGGATGGATCGGTCCGCCCTGTCGCAAACGGGCGTACGGACCGGTCCGTCCTACCACACGCCGGTGTTGGCCATGGACAGCCAGGGCTCGGCCGGGGCCTTGGCCTCGCCCTTCTGCAGGATCTCGATGGAGACCAGGTCGGGCGAGCGCACGAAGGCCATGTGGCCGTCGCGCGGCGGGCGGTTGATGGTGACGCCGGCCTTCATCAGCTGGTCGCAGGTGGCGTAGATGTCGTCGACCTCATAGGCGAGGTGGCCGAAATTGCGGGCCGAGCCATAGTCCTCGGTGTCCCAGTTGTAGGTGAGCTCGAGCGCCGGGGCCTTGCCCGCGCGGAAGGACTCGACATCTTCCGGCGCGCAGAGGAAGACCAGGGTGTAGCGTCCCTTCTCGTTGTCGAAGCGGCGGACCTCGACCAGGCCGAAGATGTTGACGTAGAAGTTCAGCGAGGCGTCGAGATCGCGCACGCGCACCATGGTATGGAGATATTTCATGTCGATGGGCCTCTTGACGATGGGCACGATGCCGGTCGCGCCGCCGGGGGAGGGCCGCGGACGGCGTCCGGCCCGCCCACGCCGGCGCCGGGCGTGACAATATGGTTTTCGACGACGATCTCAAGCAGGGTCTGGCCGCCTTCGCGGCCCTCCTGGACGCGTCCGACACGGTCGTGCCCTTCACCGGCGCCGGCATCTCCACCGACTCCGGCATCCCCGATTTCCGTTCCCCGGGCGGGCTGTGGACGCGCAACAAGCCCATCCCCTTCGACGCCTTCCTCGCCAGCGCCGAGGCCCGACGCGAGGCCTGGCAGCGGCGCTTCGCCATGGACACGGCCTTCAACGCCGCCAGGCCGGGGCCGGGCCACCGCACCATCGCGCGCTGGGTCGCCAGCGGCTTGAGCCCGGCCGTCATCACCCAGAACATCGACAACCTGCACCAGGATTCGGGCGTGGCGACCGAAAGTGTCGTCGAGGTCCACGGCAACACCACCTACGCCACCTGCCTCAGCTGCGGGCGCCGCCACGAGCTTTCCTGGATCCGGCCGCTGTTCGAGGCGCATGGCGAGGCGCCGGATTGTCAGGCCTGCGGCGGGCTGCTCAAGACCGCCACCATCTCTTTCGGCCAGGCCATGCCGCAGGAGGCGATGCGGCGGGCAGGCGAGCTGGCGCGCCGCTGCGACGTCTTCGTCGCCATCGGCTCCTCGCTCGTGGTGCATCCGGCCGCCGGCCTGCCGCTGATCGCCCGGGACAGCGGCGCCTGGCTGGTGATCATCAACCGCGAGCCGACCCCCTGCGACGAGGCCGCAGATATCGTGCTTCGTGGAGAAATCGGTTCAATTTTGAATGATCGCGCCGATTTGTAAAATTTCTTGAATACGCTTGAGGTTTTGTTACCGAATTTGCATCCTGCGAGTGTTCGATGGCGTGAAATGATGCTTCCTGCCCGGCGCGGGGATGTTATCGTAGAGGTAGAGATTCGCGTGGCGCGCTGGCACGAGCGTTGAGTGGATGGCGTTGATGGGTACGAACGATTTCGAGGCGAGGTTCGGACTCGGCCGGGAAGCCGGCGATCACATCGAGGACCGCCCGGTCGGGCTGGTCGAGATCGCTGGCGCGATCAAGTGGTTCGACGTCGCCAAGGGGTACGGCTTCATCGTCCCCGACAATGGCGGCCATGACATCCTGCTCCATGTCAGCGTCCTCAGGCGCGACGGCTATCAGGCCGCCTTCGAGGGTGCGCGCGTGGTGGTCGAGGCGGTGGAGCGGCCGAAGGGCCTGCAGGTCTTCCGCATCCTGTCGATGGACGAATCGACGGCGATCCATCCGGCGCAGCTGCCGCCGGCCCGCACCCATGTCCAGGTGACGCCCTCGGGCGGCTTCGAGCGCACCACCGTGAAGTGGTTCAACCGCCTGCGCGGCTTCGGCTTCGTGTCGCGCGGCGACGGCACGCCCGACATCTTCGTGCACATGGAGACGCTGCGTCGCTTCGGCATCATGGACCTCAAGCCCGGGCAGATCCTGCTCGTGCGCTTCGGCAACGGGCCGAAGGGGCTGATGGCGGCGGAGCTGCGGCTTGCGGACGGCCCGACCGGCCCGCAATCCCATTGACCCCGGCACGGGGAATGCGCGCTGGTGCAAGGCTTTGCGCGGCGTTGCTCATGTTCTTTCTGAGCCTCGGCGCTCTCGATCGGGCCCAGGCCGAGGACGGTGTCTTCGAGCCGCTGACCATCGTCACCAAGACCGGCCGGCACGACTTCCAGGTCGAGGTGATGCGCACGGACGAGGAGCATGCCCGCGGCATGATGTTCCGCCGCAGCCTGGCGAGCGATCGCGGCATGCTGTTCCAGTTCAAGACCGAGCAGGAGACCTCGTTCTGGATGCAGAACACCTATGTGCCGCTCGACATGATCTTCATCAAGGCGGACGGGCGCGTGCATCGGGTCGAGGCGAACGCCGAGCCGTTGTCGACCCAGAGCATCCCGTCCGGGGCGCCGGTGCTGGCGGTGCTCGAGGTGCTGGCCGGCACGGCCAAGCGCCTCGACATCGAGCCGGGCGACAAGGTCGAGCAGGCGATGTTCGGTCCGCCGTGAGGCAGGTGGAACGCATCGGCCACATTCCCGCGCGGTCGTGGCGTGAGCCCTTGCTCTCGGAGCGCTCTGCCCGTACTAGACAGATTGTCTCGACGTGGCGGGGTATGGCGCAGCCTGGTAGCGCGGCAGTTTTGGGTACTGCAGGTCGCAGGTTCGAATCCTGCTGCCCCGACTAGCAGCGAGCGGGACGTGAGGATTCGGACGGCTGACCATGAGTGCGAAGATCTACAAGCCCGCCCGCACGGCAATGCAATCCGGCTCGGCGAAGACGAATCGCTGGCTGCTGGAGTTCGACCCGGAGCAGGCCCGTTCCGTCGAGCCGCTGATGGGCTGGACCAGCTCCGGCGACATGAAGCAGCAGGTGAAGCTCTGGTTCGACACGAAGGAGGAAGCGGTCGCCTTCGCCACGCGCAGCGGCATCGCCTACCGCGTGTTCGAGCCGAAGGAGGAGACCCCGAAGGTCCTGTCCTATTCCGACAACTTCAAGGCGTCGCGCATCGGGCAGTGGACCCACTGAATCCCCCGCGTCGGCGGCGTCGGCATTGCCTCCGTCTCCTGTTCCGTGGATCGGGCGCGATCCGATCCACCCGGCCAAGGCCCCGTAGCTCAGCTGGATAGAGCGAGCGCCTTCTAAGCGCTAGGTCGCAGGTTCGAGCCCTGCCGGGGTCGCCGTCGCGGCATCAGGCGGCGGGCGTGGCGTGCAATGCAGTGTTGACCGCGGCCATGCGCGGCTTTCGTTCCGTATCCGTCCATGACATTCTGGATGCGGGGTTTCGCTCCCGCTCCGGGGGCATCGCAATGGGTGGGGCCGGGGCAGGGCCGATCGAATGGGGGAGATGAGACGACTTGCACGATAAATTGATCGCTCTCCGGGAGCGTCTCGTGGAGGCCCAGCACAAGCTGCTGGCCCAGGCCGCCGAGGGCGGCATCCTGCCGAGCGACAGCGCCTTGCGCCGGATATCGGACCTGGAGGGCGCGATCGCCGCGACCGAGGTCATGATCCAGGAGCAGGAGCCGCGGCCGAAGCCGACGCCGTCGCGGTGACCACGTCCGGAGAGACGGTCGGGATCGCGGCATCCGGCCCGGACTCGGGCTGGTTCGGCCGCGCCTTCGCCCGCATCGCCACATCGAATCGGCTGTCGGCCTTCGTCCTGCTGTTGCTGGCGGCCCTGGCTTTCGCGCCCGGCTTTGCGACCATGCCGCCGATGGACCGCGACGAGCCGCGCTTTGCGCAAGCCTCCAAGCAGATGCTGGAGACCGGCGACTTCGTCAGCATCCGCTTCCAGGACGAAGCGCGCCTGAAGAAGCCGGTCGGGATCTACTGGCTGCAGGCCGGGGCGGTGGCCGTCGGCGAGGCGCTCGGCGTGCCCGAGGCGCGCACCACCATCGCCCTCTACCGCGTGCCCTCGCTGCTGGCCGCCTTCGCGGCGGTGCTGCTGACCTGGTGGACGGCCCTGCCGTTGGTCGGGCGCCGGGCGGCGCTGCTGGCGGGCCTGGCCATGGCCGCCTCCATCATGCTCGGCGTCGAGGCGCGCCTCGCCAAGACCGATGCCACGCTGCTGGCGACGGTGCTCGCCATGGCGGGCGCGCTGGCGCGGGTCTACATGGCCGGCCGGCGCGGCGGGCCGGGCGGCGGCACGCCGCTGGCGACGGCGGCGGTGTTCTGGACGGCGATGGCCGCCTCCATCCTGATCAAGGGGCCGATCGGCCCGATGGTGATCGGCCTGACCATCGCCGGCATCGTGGCGACGACGCGCGACTGGCGCTGGCTCAAGGACCTGCGCTGGCTCGCCGGGCTCGCCTGGACGCTGGTGCTGGTCTCGCCCTGGTTCGTCGCGATCATGGTCGAGACCGGCGGCAGGTTCCTGCAGCAGTCGGTCGGCAACGACATGATGGCCAAGGTCGCCGGCGGCCAGGAGTCGCACGGGGCGCCGCCCGGCCTCTATCTCGCGCTGGTCTGGGCGACGTTCTGGCCGGCCGCTCCCCTGGCGGCCCTGGCGGCGCCCTGGGTCTGGCGCCATCGCCGCGAGCCGCAGGTGCTGTTCCTCCTGAGCTGGCTCGTCCCCAGCTGGCTGCTGTTCGAGGCGGTGCCGACCAAGCTGCCGCACTATGTGCTGCCGCTCTATCCCGCCCTCGCCATGCTGATCGGCGCGGCCATCGCCGAGGACGGCTTGGCGCGGGGGCTCTGGGGGCGGCTCGTCGCCCTGCTCGTGCCGGTCCTGGCCCTGGTGGCGCCGGCCGCGGCGCTGATCCTGATCCGCCATTACGAGGGCGCCATCGCCTGGGCCGTCCTGCCCTTCGGCCTCGCCGCCGTCGCGGCCGCGGTCCTCGCCTGGCTGCTGCTCGGACGCGGGCGCGCCGCCGAGGGCCTGGCCCTGTCCGCCGTCGCGGCTGTCCTGGTCTATTGGGGCGTGTACTGGGCCGGCATGCCGGCGCTGCCCACCCTCTGGCCGAGCCCGCGCCTGGCGGCGGCGGCGAAGACGCTGGACTGCGCCGATCCCGCCTTCGCCAGCGCCGGCTTCCGCGAGCCGAGCCTGGTGTTCCTGGTGGGCACCGCTCTCGCCATGCCCGACGGCGCCGGCGCGGCCGACTTCCTCGGCGCCGGGGGCTGCCGCATGGCCTTCGTCGAGAAACGCCAGGAGGTCGCCTTCCTGGCCGAGGCCACCGCCCGTGGCGCCAAGGTGGCGCTGACCGGCCGGATCACCGGCCTCAACATCAATGGCGGTCGCGAGCTCGACATCGGCGTCTTCCGCGCGGCGCCGTGACGCGTCAGTCCTCGTCCGTGCGGAAGACGATGCCCTTCTGCACCGCATCCTTGCCGAACCTGGCCCGCAGCGCGTCGATGGCTTCCTCGGTCGCGAGCTGGCGGCGGACCTGCGAATCCGCCAGGTCGCCGAGGTCGCCGTCGGCGATGTCGGTGAGCTCGGAAACGCCGATGCCGATCAGCCGGTAGCGCGTGCCGTCCGTCTCCTTGCGCAGGAGGTCGCGCCCGGCTGCGAAGATGCGCGCGGCGAGGCGCGTCGGCTCGTGCAGCGTGCGGGCCCGGGTGCGCAGGCGGAAATCCGCCGATTTCAGCTTGAGCGTCACGGTCGAGCCGGCGAGGCCGGCCGCCTTCAGCCGGCCCGAGACCCTCTCCGACAGCCGCCACAGCACCGGCATGAGGTCGGCGGCGGCGGCGAGGTCGTGGTCGAAGGTGGTCTCGGCCGAGACCGACTTGCGATCGCCGTCCGGATCGACCTTGCGCCGGTCGATGCCGAGCGCCAGCTGCGCCAGGCGCAGGCCCTCCGCGCCGTAGCGGCGCACGAGCTCGCGCTCGCCGGCGCGCTGCAGGTCGGCGATGGTGCGCAGGCCGTCGCGCTCGTAGCGCTCGGCCCCGGCCTTGCCGATACCCCAGATGAAGGAGACCGGCCGCGGGGCGAGGAAGGCCTTCGCCTCGGCGGGCGAGAGCACGGTGAAGCCGCGCGGCTTCTCCAGGTCCGAGGCGAGCTTGGCCAGGAACTTGTTGCCGGAAAGGCCGATCGACACGGTGATGCCGATCTCCTGCTCGACCTGGCGGGCGAAGCGCAGCAGCGTGCGCGCCGGGCTGCCGCCGTGCAGCCGTTCGGTGCCGGTGAGGTCGAGGAAGGCCTCGTCGATGGAGAGCGGCTCGACCAGCGGCGTCATCGCCAGCATCATGGCGCGCACCTGCCGGCCGACCTGGACATATTTCTCCATGTTCGGCTTGATCACCACCGCGTCCGGGCAGGCGGCGAGGGCCTTGAACATCGGCATGGCCGAACGCACGCCATAGGTGCGGGCGATGTAGCAGGCCGTCGACACCACGCCGCGCCGGCGGCCGCCGACGATCACCGGCCTGTCGAGCAGCGAGGGATCGTCTCGCTTCTCGACCGCGGCGTAGAACGCGTCGCAATCGACATGGGCGATGGACAGGCCGTCCAGCTCGGCATGCCGGACGATGCGCGGCGAACGGCAGGCCGGGCAGCGCTCGCCCTCGTCCACGCCGGTCAGGCAGTCACGGCAGATCGCCGCCATCGGCCCACCTCCGCCGAGCTCTGTCCACGTGGTTGCCGCGTCAGGGCGTGTCACGCTCCCACGCACCGGCACCGAGCGCCCGGGCGGCGCGGGCCAGATCCTCCGGACCGAGACCGGCCCCGGTTGCGAAAGCCTGCGCGATTCGATCGTCGTCCATGATATGGTGCAGCACGCCGGCCAGGAAGTCCGGCCTGGTGGCGGCAGCGCGGATCTCCCCGGCGGCAAGGCCGGAGAGCGCCAGGAACCGTTCCAGCCGCTCCGGATCGGCGGCGAGGAAGGCGAGTCCGCGGACGGCGACCTCCTCTGCGAAGGCGCGTGATGCAGGGGGCGTAAGCGGTATGTCGCGCATCAAATTTTCCGTTTGGTAAGAAGTGGGTGCTATTGCTTTTTTCGAGCCCGGAACGGAACTCGGATGGCGTAGCGACCGCCGGCGTTGTGTAGGACAAGCGGCGATGGCGAAAACCGTCATGATCGTGGAAGACAACGAGCTCAATATGAAGCTCTTTCACGATCTGTTGGAGGCGCACGGATACAATACCGTGCAGACCCGCAATGGCATCGACGTGATGGCTCTGGCCCGCCAGCATCGGCCGGACCTCATCTTGATGGACATCCAGCTGCCGGAGGTTTCCGGCCTCGAGGTCACACGCTGGCTGAAGGATGACGAGGAGCTGCGGAGCATTCCCGTGATCGCCATCACCGCCTTCGCCATGAAGGGCGACGAGGAGCGCATCCGCGAGGGCGGCTGCGAGGCCTATCTGTCGAAGCCGATTTCCGTGACGAAGTTTCTCGAGACGGTGAGAACGTATCTGGGGGAACGGTAATCCATGACCGGACGCGTTCTCGTCGTCGACGACATCATCGCAAACGTCAAGCTCCTGGATGCGCGCCTGACGGCGGAGTATTTCGACGTCACCACCGCCACGTCCGGCACCGACGCCATCGACCTTTGCGAGCGCGCGCAGTGCGACATCGTGCTGCTCGACGTGATGATGCCGGGGATGGACGGCTTCGAGACCTGCCGGCGCCTCAAGGCCAACCCGGCGACCTCCCACATTCCGGTGGTGATGGTCACGGCCCTCGACCAGCCCGCCGACCGGGTGAGGGGGCTGGAGGCCGGCGCCGACGACTTCCTCACCAAGCCGGTCAACGATATCGCGCTGCTGGCGCGCGTGCGCTCGCTGATCCGCCTCAAGATGGTGACCGACGAATTGCGCAAGCGCGAGAGCGCCTCGCGCGAGTTCGCCGTGCAGGGCGCGAGCGTGGACTTCTCGCCCGATTCCGGCCAGAACGCCAATATCCTGATCGTCGACGACCGGCTCTCCTCCCACGAGCGCCTGAACGCGGTGCTCCGCGACCACAATCGCGTCGACGTGGAGACCAGGCCGCAGGAGGCGCTGTTCCGCGCCGCCGAGGGCAATTACGACCTCGTCGTGATCTCCCTGGCGCTCGAGGACTATGACGGCCTGCGCCTGTGCAGCCAGATCCGCTCGCTCGACCGCACGCGCCAATTGCCCATGCTGATCCTGGCCGAGCCGGAAGACGATGCAAGGGTGCTGCGGGGCCTGGACATCGGCATCAACGACTATCTCATGCGGCCGATCGACCGCAACGAGCTGAGCGCCCGGGTGCGCACCCAGGTCCGGCGCAAGCGCTATGCCGACCGCCTGCGCAACAACGTGCAGTTCTCCCTCGAGATGGCGATGACGGACCCGCTGACGGGGCTGCACAACCGCCGCTATTTCGAGGCCCATGCCGCTGCCGCGGTCGAGCAGTCGATCCGGCGCGACCGGCCGATGTCGATGCTGGTGCTCGACATCGACCTGTTCAAGTCGATCAACGACAATTGGGGCCATGACGCCGGCGACGACGTGTTGCGGGAATTCGCCCATCGCGTCCGCAAGAACCTGCGCGGCATCGACCTCCCCTGCCGCGTCGGCGGCGAGGAATTCGTCATCATCATGCCCGAGACCGAGATGACGATCGCCACCGTGGTGGCCGAGCGGGTGCGGCGCAAGATCGAGCGCGACCCGTTCCTGATCCATGGCGGCACCCGCTCGATCGCCGTGACCGTGTCGATCGGAGCGTCCTGTCTCAGCACGCCGGCGGATACAGTGCAGTCCATCCTCAAGCGCGCCGACCAGGCGCTCTACCGCGCCAAGCGCGACGGCCGCAACCGCGTGGCAGCCGACGCAGCCTGAGCGGAATGGCCGGGCGCCATCGAAGAGCTGCGCGGAATTTCTTGCAGAATCTCAATGCTTTGGCCGAGATTCGCGGACCCGGCCGGTGTCCCCGTCGGCAAAATCCCGCCTGGGGACGCATCGCCAAGTAATGTTAATGGTTTACTAACAATTCAGCGCGTCCGGCTGAGGTCGCCGCAATACGTTTCATTTGAACAAAATTGCAGATACCGTTCCAACGACGGCGAGGGGCAGCGCATTGTCCCCCCCCCCCCTCGCCAGATCGGTCCCCGCACCCGAGTCCGCCGCAATCGCTCGGGTTCGTGGGGCACGGCCGGCGGACGGGTCTGTCGAGTGGCCTCCTTGTCGTCCCGCTCCGCCGGTCACCTTTTCGGGCGGTTCCGCAATGACAAAGGGCGCCTCGCGGCGCCCTTTTCCGTGCTGGGAACGATCGATCTTACTTGATCTTCGATTCCTTGAACTCCACGTGCTTGCGCGCGACGGGATCGTACTTCTTCATCGCGAGCTTTTCGGTGGTGGTTCGGGTGTTCTTCTTGGTCACATAGAAATAGCCGGTGTCGGCGGTCGACACGAGCTTGATCTTGATCGTCGCAGCCTTGGCCATGATGGTCTCCGGAGCAGTCCCGCCGCCGGGCGATCGCCAACGGCAACAGCGGCCGCGCCCGAGCGCAGCCTTCGAGTGGGCCGCACACTACTCACGGCGCGCTCGAAGTCAACCAGGACGCGGATGAAAATCCGACCGTGCCGGTTCAGTCGCGCCGCGCCGCCATCCGCATGGCGACCAGCACGCAATAGGCGGCGCACAGAGCGGCGACGGCATAGGCGAAGCCGTGCGGGCGGACGGCGTCGACGACGACGCCGACGGCCGGCGACCCGACGAACATGCCGAAGGCGTAGAGCATGACGAAGGCGGCGTTGGCGGTGGCGAGCTCCGAGCCGGTGAAGCGCGCCCCGAGATGGGCGAGGCCGACGGTGTAGAGGCCGCCGACCACGCCGCCGGTGACGAACACCAGCGCCATCATCGCCGTGGGCGTCCCGGCAGCGAACGGCAGGGCCAGGACCCCGGCCAGGGTGACGAGGGCGCAGACCAGGATCAGCAGCCGGCGGTCCATGCGGTCGGACAGAATGCCGATCGGCACCTGCGACAGGACGTTGCCGAGCCCGAACAGGGTCAGCAGCAGGGCGGCCTGCGCCGTCGTCAGCCCGATAATCTCGCCGTAGAGCGGCAGGAAGGCGAAGCTGCTCTGCTCCACCGCGCCGTAGAGGAAGCTCGCCAGCGTGGCGATCGGCGCCAGCAGCACCAGCGTCCAGGCATTGCCCCGCGCCTTGCCCTCGAGCGGCGGCGCGCCGTCGCCGGCCAGCAGGATGGGCAGGGCGGCGACGGCGAAGAAGGAGGCGCCGATGAAGAACAGGGTCTGGCTCGCGCCGCCGGCGGCGGCCAGCAGCGCCGGGCCGGCGGCGAAGCCCAGCGACAGGGCCGTGGCGTAGATGCCCATGATCATGCCGCGGCGGGCGGGCGGCGCGGTGGCGGCGATCCAGTACTCGGAGAGGACGAACAGCGTGCCCACCGAGGCGCCGAACACGAAGCGCAGCGCGAACCAGGCGGCGAGCGAGTCGAAGGCGGGGAACAGCGCCATCATGGTGCCGCCGCTGGCGAGGGTGAGGAACAGCAGGGCCCTCAGCCCGATCGCCTTGGCGACGCGCGGGATCAGTGGTGCCATCATCAACGTCGCCGAGCTGCCGAACGCGGTGTTGAGGCCGATCACCGTGGCGGAGATGCCCCGGCCGGCCATGACCAGCGAGATCAGCGGCGAGGACAGGGACAGCGCCACGCCGACCAGGGTGATGCAGGTGATCGCCGCCCCGATGGTCATGGCATGGCGGCGGATCGGCATCTGCGCGGTCATGGCGTCCTGCGGGGAATCGGGCATCAGATCTCGTCCCGCAGCCATCGCCCCCGACGCTCGTAGAAGAAGGGCACCGGCAGGTCGCGCTCGAGTCCCTGCTCGAGACGCGTCGCCACCTCGTCGAGGATCACCTGGGTGATCTCGGCGACATGGCCGCGACTCGCCTCGGCGAAGGTGAACCAGCCGATCTCGACCAGCTCGGACTCGGCGCTGACCACGCCCTCGAGCCGGTGGGCGACGCCGGCGGCGTCGGCGGCGAAGAATCGCGTATCGAAGCGCCGCGGCAGCCACGGCGGCGTGATGGCGCGCGCGACGAAATAGAGCGCCTCCAGCGAGGGATAGACCGCGTGCTCGGCGAAGGGGCGCCAGGCCGGGCTGGGCGCGGAGGGGGCGCCGCAGTCGCCGGCGCCGAACAGAATCCCGGTCTCCTCCGCCGTTTCGCGGATGGCGCAGAGGGCCAGGGCCCGGGCCTTGGCGGCGCCTGTCCGGCCGGCGCGGGCCATGACGTTGCGTTCGGTGTGGGGCGGCAGGGTGCCGTAGGCCCGCATGACACGATCGGACGGCTCGGCGCGGCCGCCCGGGAACACCATGAAGCCCGGCATGAACTTGTGCCCGTCATGACGCCGGCCCATCAGCACCCGGGGCTGGCGCCCGGACCGGTCGATGACGATCAGGCTGGCGGCGTCGGCCGGGCGCACGGCCGGGGTGCCCGCGGCGGCGCGGGGCGTCGTGCGGAGATGGGTGATGTCTTCGGCCAAGGCGGGCGTCCTGTTCGGGCGGACGCCTAGCATGGCGCAGGGGCGAGGGCCAGGAGGCGGTCGGGCGTGCTGCCGCCGGGTCAGGCCTTCAGGATGGGCCTCGGGTCGTCAGCGTCGGGGCCGCCGGCGAAGCCGTGCATCCGGGTGGCCCATTGCAGCCCGACGATCGCTCCCTTGATGCACGGCAGCAGCACGAGCGACAGGATCACGGTGAGCGGCAGCCAGATGATCATGTGCAGCCAGATCGCCGGGTGATAGGCGATCTCCGTCGCCAGCACCCCGCCGACGACGACGTGGCCGACGATCAGCATGGTGAAGTAGGGCGGCGCGTCGTCGGCCTGGTGGTGGTAGAGCGCCTCGCCGCAGGCCGGGCAATGGTCCGCCACCTTGAGATAGGCGCGGAACAGCTTGCCGCGGCCGCAGCGCGGGCAGCGGCAGCGAAAGCCGCGCCCCATCGCCAGCCCGACATCCCGCTCCGGCTCGCCGGCCTGCGTCATCACCTCGCTCCCTTGCCTCTGCGCAGCGGCCCTGCCTTGCGGCCGGACGGCTTGCGGTCGGTGATCCGCGGGCGCTTCATCCCCCCCGATCGGCGGCCGCGTGCCTGGCCCTGGCGCCCACCCGAGACGATCTCGAAGCGCAGCGCCCCGGCAAACGGCGCGGCTTCCACCAGCTTCACCGAGACGAGATCGCCGAGCTGGTAGGATTCGCCGGTCGCGGCGCCGACGAGCTGATGTGCGTCTTCCTCGAAGCGATAGTAATCGTGACCGATCGTCGCGGCGGGCACGAAGCCGTCGGCGCCGGTGTCGAGCAATTTCACGAACAGGCCGGACTTGATGACGCCGGACACCCGTCCCTCGAAGATCGTGCCGACCTTGTCGGCGAGGAAATGGGCGATCAGCCGGTCGATGGTCTCGCGCTCGGCCGTCATGGCCCGGCGCTCGCAGGCGGAGATGCGCGCGCCGACATCGGCCAGCACCGCCGGCGTCATCGAGTCGGGCAGCCCGTCGTCGCCGAGGCGCAGCGCCCGGATCAGGGCACGGTGGACGATCAGGTCGGCATAGCGGCGGATCGGCGAGGTGAAATGGGCGTAGCGCCGCAGGTTGAGGCCGAAATGGCCGATATTCTCGGCCGCGTACTCGGCCTGGGACTGGGAGCGCAGCACCACTTCGTTGACGAGATGGGCGTTGTCGGACCCGGCGACACGCTCCAGCACATCGTTGAACTGCGCCGCCCGCAAGGCCCCCTGCTTGGAGAAGTTGATGTCGAGCGAGCGCAGGAACTCGCGCAGCGCCACGATCTTCTCCATCGAGGGCTCGTCGTGCACGCGATAGACCAGCGGCGTCTTCTTCGCCTCCAGCGTCTCGGCCGCGGCGACGTTGGCGAGGATCATGAACTCCTCGATCAGGCGATGGGCGTCCAGGCGGTCGGGAATGACGACGCGGTCGACGGTGCCGTCGTGCTTGAGCAGGATCTTGCGTTCGGGCAGGTCGAGGTCGAGCGGCCCACGCTGGTCGCGTGCCTGCTTGACGCAGGCATAGGCGGCCCAGAGCGGCCGCAGCACGGGGTCGAGCAGCGGGCCGGTGGTCTCGTCCGTCACGCCGTCGATGGCGCGCTGCGCCTGCTGGTAGGCGAGCTTGGCGGCCGAGCGCATCATCACCCGATGGAAGCCGTGGCGCAGCTTGTGGCCGTCGGCGGCGATGAACATGCGCACGGCAAGGGCAGGGCGATCCTCGCCGGCGCGCAGCGAGCAGAGGTCATTGGAGATGCGCTCGGGCAGCATCGGCACCACCCGGTCGGGGAAATAGACCGAGTTGCCGCGGATCAGCGCCTCGCGGTCGAGCGCCGAGTCCGGCCGGACATAGGCGGCGACGTCGGCGATGGCGACGGTGACGATGTGCCCGCCGGGATTGGCCGGGTCCGGGTCGGGCTCGGCATGCACCGCATCGTCGTGATCCTTGGCGTCGTGGGGGTCGATGGTGATCAGCGGCAGTCGCCGCCAATCCTCGCGGCCCGACAGGGTCATCGGCCTGGCGGCCGCGGCCTCCGCCAGCGTGTCGGCGCGGAAGACGTGCGGGATGTCGTGGACGTGGATGGCGATCAGGCTGACCGCCTTCTCGCTGCCGACCGGGCCGACGCGCTCGACCACGCGGGCCGACGGCACGCCGCCGCGCCGGCGCACCGGCTCGATGGCGACGAGATCGCCGTCCTCGGCGCCATGGGTATCGGCAGCATGGACGGGCATGTCGCGGCCGGCGCTGCGCTTGTCGACCGGCTGCACCCGCCCGCCGCCGTCGGGCGTGCCGCGGTAGACGCCGAGCATGCGAGCGCGCTGGCGCTCCAGCACCTTGACGACGCGGCCGGCCGGCAGTCCGGGGCTGCCGCCGTCGGCTAGGCGCAGCAGCACGCGGGAGCCGACGCCCGGCGCCGGGCCGCCCAGGCGCTTGGGCACGACCACCAGGATGCGCGGCGCAGGGCCGCGGGCCTCGTCCCAGTCGGCCGGCGAGGCGATGAGCTCGCCGTCGCGGTCGCGGCCGGTGATGTCGGCGGGAAAGACGGCGGGCAGGGCGCCGGGCGCCGAAAGGCCCTTGCGGCCGCGCTCCAGCAGGCCTTCCCCCTCGAATTCGGCCAGGAGATGCTTGAGGGCGATCTTGTCCTCGCCGCCGAGGCCGAACTCGCGGGCGATCTCGCGCTTGCCGGCGCGGCCCTGCGAGCGGGCGACGAAGGCGAGGATCTCGTCGCGGCTGGGGAGATGGGAGGCCTCTTGCGGCCCTCCCTCGGTATTTCGTGATTTTCGTGTCATTGGGTGCTTGTAGCAGGAAATTGCAAAGGGCAGTGCGATTGCCGGCGCGCTGCGCCTGGGCGATCATCGTGCCATGGGGACCAAGCTCACGGTCTGGTACAACACGCGGTGCCCGGTTTGCGATGCCGGCATCGATCGCCAGCGCAACAAGCTGATCGCGGCAATCGAGGCCGGCGCCATCGAGTTCCGCGACATCAACCTGGAGCCGGAGGCGCTGGCCGCCCATGGCGCCGCGCTCGACGACGTGCGTCGCCGCCTGCATGCCGTGGACGAAGCGGGGCGCCTCCTCACTGGTGCCGACGTGGCGGTCGCCATCTGGCGGCGCACCCCGGGCGAGGCCTGGCTGGCCACGCTGGTCGGCGCGCCCGGCCTAATCCAGGTGGCGCGCCTCGGCTATGATCGCTTCGCAGATATGTTGTTCGCCTGGAACAAGCGCAAGGGGCGCTGGTGAGGCGCACGTGGGGCCCGGCGCCGTGGCGGCCGGATCAGCTGCGCTTGCGGGCCGGGGCGTCGGGCTCGAACGGCACCTCGTCGCTGTCGGCGATGGTTTTGGCGCGGCTCCCGGCCGGCGCCTTGCCCTTGCCCTTGGCCTTGCCGGCCGGGGCCTTGGCAGGTGCCGCCTTGGCAGGCGCCTTGCCGGCGCGCGCCGGCGCCTTCCTGCCGCCCTTGGCCGGCGTGGCGCCGCCCTTGGCGGCGATCAGCTCCACCGCCTGGTCGAGCGTCACGCTCTCCAGCGCCATGCCCTTGGGCAGGGTGGCGTTCACCTTGCCGTGGTTGACATAGGGGCCGTAGCGGCCGGGCCGGGCCACCACGGGGCCGCCCAGGGCGGGATGGTCGCCGAGCGCGCGTCCCTCCGGCGCGGCGCGGCCGAACCGCCCCTTGCCGCCGCTCTCCTTGGTGACGATCAGGTCGATGGCGCGGTTGGCGCCGATCGCCAGCACGTCGTCGTCCTTCTCCAGGTTGGCGTAGGTCTTGTCGTGCTGGACATAGGGGCCGAAGCGGCCGATGCCGACCAGGATCGGCTTGCCGCTCTCCGGATGGGTCGCCACCTCCTTGGGCAGGGCGAGCAGGGCCAGGGCCCGTTCGAGGTCGACATTCGCCGCGGTCATGCCCTTGGGCAGGCTGGAGCGCTTGGGTTTCTCGCCCTCGCCGAGCTGGATATAGGGCCCGAACCGCCCGTCGCGCAGCGTGACCTCCTGGCCCGTCGCCGGGTCGGTGCCGAGGTTGCGCCTGCCCGGCTCCGCCCCGTTGCCGCCTTCGCCCTCCGTCTGTTCGCCCGAGGGGGCGGCGAGCTGGCGGGTATAGCGGCATTCGGGATAGTTCGAGCAGCCGATGAAGGCGCCGTACTTGCCGAGCTTCAACGACAGCGTGCCGGTGCCGCAGGTCGGGCAGGCCCGAGGGTTCGAGCCGTCGCCCTTATCCGGAAAGATGTGCGGGCCGAGCAGCGTGCTCAGCGCCTCCAGAACCTGCGCGGTGCGCAGGTCCTTGGTGCCTTCGAGGGCGGCCGAAAAATCCTTCCAGAAGTCGCGGAGGACCTCCTTCCAGTCGAGCTCGTGGTTGGAGATGCGGTCGAGCTGCTCCTCCAGCCCGGCCGTGAAGTCGTACTCGACATAGCGGGCAAAGAAGCTCTCGAGGAAGGCGATGACCAGGCGGCCCTTGTCCTCCGCCTTCAGCCGCTTCTTGTCGAGCGAGACATATTCGCGGTTGCGCAGCACGGCCAGCGTCGCGGCATAGGTCGAGGGACGGCCGATGCCGAGCTCCTCCATGCGCTTGACGAAGGAGGTCTCGGTGTAGCGCGGCGGCGGCTCGGTGAAATGCTGGGTGGCGGCGATCGCCTTCTTCTCCAGCGTCTCGCCCCGGCTCATCGCCGGCAGGCGCCGGCCGTCGTCGTCCTCGGCGTCGTCGTCGCGGTCCTCGTTGTAGAGGGCGAGGAAGCCGTCGAACTTCACCACCTGGCCGGTGGCGCGCAGCTCGAGCTTGCGTCCGCCGGCCTCGGCCAGGACGTCGACGGTGGTGCGCTCGAGCTCGGCGCTCTCCATCTGGCTGGCGATGGTCCGCTTCCAGATCAGCTCGTAGAGCCGGGCCTGGTCGGCGTCGAGATGCCGCGTCACGTCCTTGGGCAGGCGGAACGGGTCGGTCGGCCGGATCGCCTCGTGCGCTTCCTGGGCGTTCTTGGCCTTGACCGTGTATTTGCGCGGCGCCTTGGGCAGATAGCGCTCGCTGTAGGCGCTGCCGATCAGCCGTCGCACCGCGGCGATCGATTCCGGCGCCATGTCGACGCCGTCGGTGCGCATATAGGTGATCAGGCCGACGGTCTCGCCGCCGCCGAGCCGCACGCCTTCGTAGAGCTTCTGGGCGACCTGCATGGTGCGGTCCGGCGAGAAGCCGAGCTTGCGGCCGGCCTCCTGCTGCAGCGTCGAGGTGGTGAAGGGCGCGAAGGGGTGGCGCTTGGCGGGCTTGGCCTCGACCTCGGCGACGGTGAAGCGGCCCCGCTCCAGGGCCTCGCGGAAGGCCTCTGCCTCGGCCTTCGTGCCGACGTCGAGGCGCTGGATCTTCTTGCCGTCGGCCCCGACCAGCCGGGCCTCGAACTGCTCGCCGCGCGGAGTGGCGAGGGTGGCGACGAGCGACCAGTATTCGCGCGCCACGAAGCGCTCGATCTCCGCCTCGCGGTCGCAGACGAAGCGTAGCGCCACCGACTGGACCCGCCCGGCCGAGCGGGCGCCGGGGAGCTTGCGCCACAGCACCGGCGAGAGGCGGAAGCCGACGAGATAGTCCAGCGCCCGGCGGGCGAGATAGGCATCGACCAGCGCCTCGTCGATGGCGCGCGGCTGCTTCATCGCCGTCTGTACCGCGTCCTTGGTGATGGCGTTGAAGGTGACGCGCTCGACCCGCACGTCCTTGAGCACGCGCTTGCTCTTGAGGATCTCCAGGACGTGCCAGGAGATCGCCTCGCCCTCGCGGTCGGGGTCGGTGGCCAGGATCAGCCGGTCCGTGTCCTTGACCAGCTTGGCGATGTCGCCGACGCGCTTGGTGGCCTTGCCGTCCACCTCCCACAGCATGGCGAAATCGGCATCGGGATCCACGGACCCGTCCTTGGCCGGCAGGTCGCGCACGTGGCCATAGGAAGCGACGACCCGATAGTCCGAGCCGAGATATTTGTTGATAGCCTCGACCTTGCCGGGAGACTCAACGATGACGACGGGCATGAATGACTTCAACAGGGTTGGAAGGGGCGGGCGCCGCTTCGGGAACGCCGGGTGCCGGGGCTGGTTCCGACCGACGGACCCGGCAGGACCGGGCGGCGAACGGTCGCCGGGGCCAGGTCAGCCGAGCCTCGGACGAACCCGGCCGGGCGGTGCTTGGAGCGGAACATGGTGAAAAGGGTGGGGTAAGTCAAATGCCACCCCGACGGCGGCGATCGGCATGGGCCTCCTTTCCGGCCGTCAGCGCAGGGAGATCCGGTTGCCGCCATGCCGCTCGATCCGCCCTTCGAGGTCGAGCTCGACCAGCGCGAGCTGGACCTCGCGCAGGGCGAGCCGCGAGGCGCGCGCCAGGTCGTCGATCGACACGGGCGAGGGCCCGAGCAGCGCCAGCAGCGTCTCGCGGCCGGAGGCGACGGCCGGCGCGGCCTCGAGCGGCAGGGCCGGCTCGTTCTCCCAGTCGGCGGCCTCCGCGTCCGCCTCGACGGCAGCGCCCGGATGGCCCGGCATCGGCGCCGGCGGCCCCGCGGCGACGAGCGGCCGGAGCGCCTCCAGCACGTCGGCAACGCCGGTGATCAGGGTGGCGCCCTGGCGGATCAGCTGGTTGGTGCCCTCGGCGCGCGGATCGAGGGGCGAGCCCGGCACGGCGAAGACCTCGCGCCCCTGCTCGTTGGCGAGGCGCGCCGTGATGAGCGAGCCGGAGCGCAGCGCCGCCTCGACCACGACGACGCCGTAGGCCAGGCCCGAGACGATGCGGTTGCGGCGTGGGAAGTCGCGGGCGGTGGCCTCGTGGCCCAGCGGCCGCTCCGAGACGAGGCAGCCGGTCTCGGCGATGCGCGCCGCCAGCTCCCCGTGCTCGCGCGGATAGATGCGGTCGAGGCCGCCGGCCAGCGCGGCCACGGTGCCGCCGTCGAGGGCGGCGGCGTGAGCCGCGGCGTCGATGCCCCGGGCGAGGCCCGAGACCACGACGAAGCCCGCCTCGCCGAGGCCGTGCGCCAGGGTGGCGGCGAAGCGCCGGCCGAGGGCGGAGGCGTTGCGCGAGCCGACGACGGCGACCATAGGTCGCATGAGCGCGGCCGTGTCGCCGCGGACCGCCAGCAGGGGCGGCGCGCCGTCGACCGCCTGCAGGGCGGGCGGATAATCGGGCTCGCCGAGCGCGACGAAGCGGGCGCCGAGGCGGGCCATCGCCTCCATCTCGCGCAGAGCCTCCGTCTCCGAGGCGATGCGGGCCGGGCGGCCGGCGAGGCGCGGCAGGGCCTCCAGCGCGGCGCGGGCGCTGCCGAACCGTTGCATCAGGCCCTTGAAGGTCGGCGGCCCGATCGATTCGCTGCGGATCAGGCGCAGCCAGTCGAGGCGCTGCTGCTCGGTCAGCGCGGGGCGTGGCGCGCCGTCCTGCGTCATGCCTTGTGCCCGATGCGGCTCTCGCGGCCGGCGATGAGGCGACCGATATTGGCCCGGTGCATGATCCACAGGATCAGGGTGAGCACGGCGAAGAGCGCGGCTTCGCGCTGGCGGTCGAGCAGCACGAGCACGATCGGGCTGACGAGGCTCGCCACCAGGGCCGAGAGCGAGGAGAATCGGGTGGTGACGGCGACGGCGACCCAGACCGCGGCGAACACCAGCGCCACGGGCCAGGCCGAGGCCGCCAGCAGGCCGAGATAGGTGGCCACGCCCTTGCCGCCACGGAAGCGCAGCCAGATTGGGAAGATATGGCCGATGAAGGCGGCGAAGCCGGCGACCAGCGCCGCCTCCGGCCCCCAGAAGGCGCGGGCGAGGAGCAAGGCGACCGCGCCCTTGGCGGCATCGAGCAGGAGCGTCGCCGCGGCGAGATCCTTGCGGCCGGTGCGCAGCACGTTGGTGGTGCCGATATTGCCCGAGCCGATCTGCCGGATGTCGCCGAGGCCGGCGAGCCGGGTGACGATCAGGCCGAAGGGGATCGAGCCGAGGAGATAGCCGAGCGCGGCGGCGAGCAGCAGCGCCAGGGGAGAGGCGAGGGAGGCGGGAGTGTCGGGCATGACCGGTGAGACTCGATGCGCCTTGCGACGCGCGATCGAAGCATCCCCACCCGGCCGTCCGCGGTCAAGCGAGGGTGTGCACGACGCGCCCCGCCACCAGCGTCCTGGCCACCACGCCCTGCAGGCGTGCACCGTCGAAGGGCGTGTTCTTGCAGCGCGACTTCAGCGTGGCGGGGTCGAGCACGAAGGGCTCGTCGGGATCGAACAGGATGAGGTCGGCCGGCGCGCCGGGCGCCAGGCGCCCCGTCGGCAGGCCGAGAATCCGCGCCGGCTGCGCGCAGAGGGCACGCATCAGCGCCGGCAGGGACAGCGAGCCGTCGTGGACGAGGCGCAGGCCCGCCGCCAGCATGGTCTCCAGGCCGATGGCGCCGTCGGCGCTCTCGGCAAAGGGCTGGCGCTTGGTTTCCACGTCCTGCGGGTTGTGATCGGAGACGATGGTGTCGACCAGGCCCTGCTTCACCGCCTCGACCAGGGCGAGGCGGTCGTCCTCGTGGCGCAGCGGCGGCGACACCTTGCAGAAGGTGCGGAAGGCGCCGATGTCGTTCTCGTTGAGGGTGAGGTGGTTGATCGTGGTGGAGGCGGTGACCGGCAGGCCGTCCGCCTTGGCCCGGCGCAGGATCTCCAGCGAGGCGCGGCAGGTGACGGCGGCGGCGTGATAGCGCGCGCCGGTGAGGGCGACGAGGCGCATGTCGCGCTCCAGCATGATCGCCTCGGCGGCGGCGGGGATGCCGGGCAGGCCGAGGCGGCTGGCGAACTCGCCCTCGTTCATCACGCCGTCGGCGGAGAGGTCGGGGTCCTGGGTGTGGTGCACGATCAGGGCGTCGAAGTCGCGCGCATAGGTCAGCGCCCGGCGGAAGACGCGGGCATTGGCGATGCTGCGGGGGCCGTCGGTGAAGGCGATGGCGCCGGCCTCGCGCAGGAGGCCGAACTCGGTCATCTCGCGGCCGGCGAGGCCCTTGGTAATGGCGGCCATGGCGTGGATGCGTACGCTTGCCGTGTCGCGCGCCCGGCGCAGCACGAAGTCGACCACGGCGGGGTCGTCGATCGGCGGCACGGTGTCGGGCACGCACACGACCGTGGTGACGCCGCCGGCGGCCGCTGCCTGCGAGGCGGTCGCCAGCGTCTCGCGGTGCTCGGCGCCAGGCTCGCCGGTCACGGCGCGCATGTCGATGAGGCCGGGCGCCAGCACGGCGCCGGCGCAGTCGACGATCTCGGCGCCCTCAGGGGCGCCGATGGCGCCGATGTCGGCGATCAGCCCGTCCCGGACGAGGACGGCGCCGCGGGTCTCGCGCCCCGCCTCCGGGTCGACCAGGCGGGCGTTGGCGAGGAGCAGGGGGCGCCCGCTCGGTTCGTGCGGCATGGCGCTCCTCACGTGTTCGGCAGGTTGCGGGCCAGCGCTTCCAGCACCGCCATGCGCACCGCCACGCCGGTCTCGACCTGCTCGCGGATCAGGGACTGAGCGCCGTCCGCCACCGCCGTGTCGATCTCGACGCCGCGGTTCATCGGCCCGGGATGCATCACCAGGGCGTCGGGCCGGGCCTCGGCGAGCTTGTCGGCGTCCAGGCCGAAATAGTGGAAATATTCCCGGGTGGACGGGATGAAGGCGCCGGTCATGCGCTCGCGCTGCAGGCGCAGCATCATGACGATGTCGGCGTCCTTCAGGCCCTGGCGCATGTCGCGGCAGACCTCGACGCCGAAGCGCTCGATGCCGGCCGGCAGCAGGGTGGAGGGCGCGACGAGGCGCACGCGCGCGCCGAGCGCGCTGAGAAGAATGATGTTCGAGCGCGCCACTCGCGAATGCAGGATGTCGCCGCAGATGGCGACGACGAGGCCGGCGATCCGCCCCTTGTTGCGGCGGATGGTCAGGGCGTCGAGCAGGGCCTGGGTGGGGTGCTCGTGCGCGCCGTCGCCGGCATTGACCACGGCGCAGTCGACCTTGCGCGCCAGCAGGTGCACCGCGCCGGCCTGGCTGTGGCGCACCACGATCACGTCCGGACGCATGGCGTTGAGGGTGATCGCCGTGTCGATCAGCGTCTCGCCCTTCTTCACCGACGAGGAGGCGACCGACATGTTCATCACGTCGGCCCCGAGGCGCTTGCCCGCCAGCTCGAACGAGGACTGCGTGCGCGTCGAGGGCTCGAAGAACAAGTTGATCTGGGTGCGCCCGCGCAGGGCCGAGGATTTTTTCTCGACCTGGCGGTTGAAGGCGATATGGGCGTCGGCCTCGTCGAGCAGGGCGACGATGTCGCTCTCCACGAGGCCTTCGATGCCCAGGAGGTGGCGGTGCGGATAGGTCGGGCGCTGCGATGTCATCGAAAGCCAGCTTCTTAGGTCGGCGGGGGAGGGCCGGCAAGGCCCGTTCGCGGGGCGAGCCGCTTTTCCACCGCTTCCGCCACGACGCAGCCTTTGGCGCGGCGCGCCGATTTGCGCTATTGTCGCTGCCGGCACGTGGGCGGCGACCCGTGCCTGAGGCCGGAATCGGTGCTGGGCATCGCCAGCACGGGACATCGTACCAACTTCCGGAGTTCAACGATGAAACAGATCCACAAGGCCTCGCTCGCCCTCGTGCTGGGCGCGATGGCGGTCGTCCTCGTCGTGCCCGAGGCGCAGGCGCGCATGCTGCGCCCGCCGCACGGCCAGCACCAGGCGGCCTGGCACGGCCATCATCACGGCCGGCATTTCCCCGCCGGCGGCTGGGGCTGGCCGGACGATGCCGACGGGGTGGCGGTCGTCGACGGCACCGCCTATGGCGGCTATCCCGACCCGGCGCAGACGCTCGCCCTCGACCGCGAGCCGAGCTTCGGCGGCTGGGTCTATCGGGCCGGGCGCGCGGCGGACGGCAGCGTCTATGCCAATTCCTACCGCTCCTACCAGCCCTATGCGCCGCCGGTGATCATCCGCGTCCGTTGAGCGGGCCGGCGCGCTCAGCCGTAGCCGAGCCGGTCGAGCGCGCCCTGCAGGATGAAGGCGGCGGCCATCTTGTCGACGACCTCGGCCCTTCGCCGGCGCGAGGCGTCGGCCTCGATCAGGGTGCGGGTCACGGCCGCCGTCGACATCCGCTCGTCCCAGAGCGCGATCGGGATGTCGGTGAGCTTCCCGAGGTTGCGTGCGAAGCTCTCGCTCGCCTGGGCGCGCGGGCCCTTGCTGCCGTCGAGGTTGAGAGGGTGGCCGAGCACGAAGCCGCCGATGCCGTGCTGGCGGGCGACGGCGCGCAACGCCTCGGCGTCGGCGCCGAACTTGGTGCGCCGGATCGTCTCCAGCGGGCTGGCGATGGTCAGCGACACGTCGGAGAGGGCGAGGCCGATGGTCTTGGTGCCGAGGTCGATGCCCATCAGCCGCTCGCCGTCGGTCAGCTGCCCGGCGAGGTCGAAGAGGTCGAGGATCACGGCAATGTTCTCTCAAACGGCTTGAGGTGCTTGCAGGCGACGCTACAACAGGCCCCTCTCATCAGGGAATTTCGATCATGCGCATCACCTGGCTCGGGCACTCGGCCTTTCGCGTGGAGTTCGACGGCCACGCCCTTCTCATCGATCCCTTCCTGACCGGCAACCCCGGCTTCAACGGCGACCACGCTGCGGTCACGGCCGGCATCAGCCATATCCTCATCACCCACGGCCATGGCGACCATGTCGGCGACACCATCGCCATCGCCAAGGAGACCGGCGCCACGGTCGTCACCAATTACGAGCTGTGCATGTGGCTGGCGAGCCAGGGCGTCGCCAAGGTCGACCCGATGAACACCGGCGGCACAACCGACCAGGGCGGGTTCACCGTGACGCTGGTCCGGGCCGACCATTCCGCCGGCATGGGCGAAGCCGGCGTCGCCGTGCCGCTGGGCTTTCCCAACGGCCTGATCGTCAAGGCCAAGGGCCAGCCGACGCTCTATCATTTCGGCGACACCGACATCTTCTCCGACATGGGGCTGATCGCCGAGCTGCACCAGCCCAGGATCGGCCTGGTGCCGATCGGCGACCGCTTCACCATGGGCGCGGAGGTGGCGGCGCTGGCGGTGAAGCGCTATTTCGACTTCGACGCGGTCCTGCCCTGCCACTACGCCTCCTTCCCGCCGCTGGCGGCGAACGCCGACGCCTTCGTGACGGCGATGCAGGGCCACAAGACCAGGGTCCATACCCCGAAGAGCGGGGAAGCGGTCGAGCTGTGATCCGGGGACGGGGGCGGCCCGCGCTGGTTGCGTTGCGAAAGACCCGCGTGATAGACCGCGCCCGATCCGATCGCGCGCCAATCCAGGGGTTTCCATGTCTGTCGACGCCAAGACGGTGAGGCGAATCGCGCATCTCGCGCGCATCGCCGTCGCCGAGGAGGACGTGCCGCACCTCCAGGGCGAGCTCAACGCCATCCTCGACTTCGTCGCCCAGCTCGACGAGGTCGACGTGTCCGGCGTCGAGCCGATGACCTCGGTGACGCCGATGGCGATGAAGAAGCGCCGGGACGTGGTCACCGACGGCGAGATCGCCGAAAAGATCGTCGCGAACGCGCCGGCGAGCGAGGACGACTATTTCCTCGTTCCCAAGGTGGTGGAATAGCCACGCCCTTGCCCGCCGACCGTTCCAACGCCCATCCCGGATTGCCATCGTGACCGATATCACCGACCTTTCCCTTGCCGAGATCCGCGACGGGCTGAAGGCCCGCCGCTTCTCGTCGGTCGAAGCGACGCGCGCCTATCTCACGGCGATGGAGCGCGCCCGCGGCCTCAACGCCTATGTCCTGGAGACGCCGGACAAGGCGCTCGCCATGGCGGCGGCGGCGGATGCGCGCCTGGCCGGGCCGGAGGCCGGGCCGCTCGAAGGCGTGCCGCTCGGCATCAAGGACCTGTTCGCCACCGAGGGCGTGCGCACCACCGCCGGCTCGCGGATCCTGGGCGACTTCAAGCCGCCTTACGAATCCACCGTCACCAGCCAGCTCTGGCGCGACGGGGCCGTCATGCTCGGCAAGATCAACAATGACGAGTTCGCCATGGGCTCGTCCAACGAGACCTCGGCCTTCGGGCCCGTGGTCTCGCCCTGGCTGCCGCCGAACTGGGACGGGCCGCAGGCGCGCCAGAAGCTCGCCAATGGCGAGACCAGGGGCTTCCTCGTGCCGGGTGGCTCCTCCGGCGGCTCGGCCGCCGCGGTCGCGGCGGGCCTGTGCGCCGGCGCCACCGGCACCGACACCGGCGGCTCGATCCGCCAGCCCGCGGCCTTCACCGGCATTACCGGCATCAAGCCGACCTATGGCCGCTGCTCGCGCTGGGGCATCGTCGCCTTCGCCTCTTCGCTCGACCAGGCTGGCCCCTTCGCCCGCACGGTGAAGGATTGCGCCGTCCTGCTGAAATCCATGGCCGGGCACGACCCGAAGGACACGACCTCGGTCGACCGGCCGGTGCCGGACTACGAGGCGGCCGTCGGCCGGCCGGTGAAGGGCATGGTGATCGGCATTCCGCGCGAATATCGCATCGACGGCATGCCGGCCGAGATCGAGGCCTTGTGGCAGCAGGGGATCGACTGGCTCAAGGCCGCCGGCGCGACGATCAAGGACATCTCGCTGCCGCATACCAAATATGCCCTGCCGGCCTATTACATCGTCGCCCCGGCGGAGGCCTCCTCCAACCTCGCGCGCTATGACGGCGTGCGCTACGGCATCCGGGAACCCGGCCGGGACATCGTCGAGATGTACGAGAACACCCGCGCCGCCGGCTTCGGCGCCGAGGTGAAGCGCCGCGTCATGATCGGCACCTATGTGCTGTCGGCCGGCTATTACGATGCCTACTATGTCCGCGCCCAGAAGATCCGCACGCTGATCAAGCGCGATTTCGAAGAGGCCTATGCCGCCGGCGTCGACGCCATCCTGACGCCGGCGACGCCGTCCGCCGCCTTCGGCATCGGCGAGAAGGCCGGCGACGATCCGGTCGAGATGTATCTCAACGACGTCTTCACCGTGACGGTGAACATGGCCGGCCTGCCCGGCATCGCCGTGCCCGCCGGCCTGTCCGCCGAAGGCCTGCCGCTCGGGCTGCAGCTGATCGGCCGGGCCTTCGACGAGGAGACGCTGTTCACGCTCGGCGCCGTCATCGAGGATGCGGCGGGTCCGCGGCCGCGGCCGCAGGCCTGGTGGGCAGAATAGGAGCCGGCATGAGCAGAGACAGCCTGCGGCGGGAGGGGCTCGAGGACCTGCGCCGCGAGATCGACCGGATCGACAGCGGCCTGATCGCCCTGCTGGCCGAGCGCATGGGCGTCGTCGAGCGCGTCATCGCCGTGAAGACCCGCGACAACCTGCCGGCGATCATCCCCGAGCGCATCGAGGACGTGGTGGCGCATGTGCGCACCGAGGCGGCCGCGCAGGGGCTCGAGCCCGAGCTCGCCGAGACCGTGTGGCGCAACCTGATCGACTGGGTCTGCCGCTACGAGGCCCGGCACCTCGGCTGAGCTCCGGCGGTCGCTCCTTGCCGCCAGGCGCCGTCAGCCGGTGGTGGCGGCGCGATGCTCGAGGATGTGGAGCACGTCGCTCAGGGTGTCGCCGAGCAGGTTGACGTGCGCGGCCATGAGCGCGCCGGCGGCGGTGCCGTCGCCGCGGAAGATGGCCGCCATGATCGCCTCGTGCTCGGGGATCGAGGACGCCATCCGGCCCGGCCGGAACGTGGCGTAGTAGCGGTACGGCGCGACCAGCAGGCGGGCGCTGCGCAGCTGATCCTGGAGGATGCGGTTGTGGCAGGCTTCGATGATCGCGCTGTGGAATTCGGTGTTGGCGCGGAAGAAGCTGTCTTCGTCGCCGGCGGCGTCGAACTCGGCGCAGCGCAGATGCCAGGCCTCGACGACCTTGCGTTCCTCCGGCCGGATCCGGCGCGCCGCGAGCCGGGCCGCCATGGCTTCCAGCTCGGCGACCACGAAGAAGGCGTCGAGCAGGTCGCTGACCTGCAGCCGGACGATCTGGGCGCCCTGGCGGGCGCGCAGCGCCACGAGGCCGCTCGCCGACAGGCGGTGCAGGGCCTCGCGGACCGGCGTCCTTGAAACGCCGAACTTTTCGGCCAGCGCCCGCTCGTCGAGCTTGGTTCCGGGCGGAAGCCGGCCGTTGAGGATCTCGTTCTCCAGCTGCAGGACGATGTCGCCGGCGTGACCGGACGGCGCCGCCCGCGCCCGTTGCCCCCGCGGCGTGGCGTCGACCGCGGCGAGGCCCGCGCCGCGGGGGCGGCCGGCCTTGCGCGGAGGCCGGTTGCCCGTGTCCGCCGTCTCGCGCTGAGCCTGATCGCCCGTCTCGGCATTGGTCATTCAACAAGCCCTGTCCTGCCGGCGTGATCGCCGCGCGGCGCGCCGAGCCCTCGACGAGCGCCGTCACGCCGAAGGGGCGTTACAACGCCCGCACCCGATCCGCAATCGCCGCCGAGCCGCCGGGAGTGCCACAGATACGTTCCGGGTCGACATGATCGGCTGAGTTGCGGATATTTCCATGCGCAATTGGTGTACAAAATATCCTCTTCTTGTGCACCAAATTTATGCGTCTGGCATATTGACGTCCCGATGCGACGTTGTAGCGTCACGTTGCGATCGCGCCACATGGTGGTTGCGACGAGGGGATCAGCCATGGACGGCCCGGGACCTGTCGAGACGAGTGGTAGGCCGGCCTGGAGCGGGGATGGCCTGCACTACGGCGGCGCGTGGCGGAGCGCGTCGGGACGGCAGCGCCTGCCCGTCCGCAGCCCCGCCACCGGCGACGTGCTGGGCAGCGTGCCGATCGCCGACGCGGCGGATGTCACGGCCGCCGTGGCGGCGGCGCAGGAGGCGGCGGCGCCGTGGGCGCGCGTCGATCCGCTCGACCGGGGCCGCCACCTGCGCAACCTCGGCGACCTCCTGCGCGCACGGATGCCCGAGCTCGCGGCGATGGAATCGGCGATCACCGGCCGTCCGATCCGCGAGATGCGCGCGCAGATGAGCCGCATCCCGGAATGGCTCGATTATTTCGGCGGCATCGCGGCGGGGCTGGAGGGGGAGGCCAACCGCGTGCGCGGGGGCTATCTCACCTACACCGCCTACGAGCCCTATGGCGTGTGCGCGCTGCTCACGCCGTGGAATCATCCGATCCTGATCCTGGTCAAGAAGCTCGCTGCAGCCGTGGCTGCCGGCAACACCGTGGTGGTGAAGCCTTCGGAGCTCGCGCCCGGGACGCCGCTGATGCTGGCGCACTGGGCGGCCGAGGCCGGGCTGCCGGCGGGCGTCGTCAACGTCGTCACGGGCGAGGCGGAGACCGGTGCCCTGCTGTGCGCCGCGCAGGCGGTCCAGCACATCGATCTCACCGGCGGCACCGAGACGGGGCGGCGGGTTGCCGCCGCCGCGGGCGCGCGCCTCGTGCCCTGCACGCTGGAGCTCGGCGGCAAGACGCCCGTCCTGGTGTTCGAGGACGCCGCGGTGGAGGAGGCGGCGGCCGCCGCGGCCTTCTCCGCCTTCGTGGCCGCGGGGCAGACCTGCGTCTCGGCCAGCCGCTTCATCGTCGCGCGGCCGCTCTACGAGGCGTTCCTGGCGGCCTTCGGCCGGCGGGCGCGGGCCCTGAGGCTCGGGGATCCCTCCGATCCCGCCACCGACATGGGACCGGTGATCGCGCGGGCATCGCGGGAGCGCTGCCTCGCCCATGTCCGCCGGGCGGTGGAGGCGGGCGCCAGGCTGGTCTGCGGCGGCGGACGGCCGGATCTGCCCGCGCCGTTCGACGCCGGCCATTTCATCGAGCCCACCGTCCTCGCCGACGTGACGTGCGACATGCCCGTGTTCCGGGAGGAGCTGTTCGGGCCGGTCGCCGCCGTGCTCCCGTTCGACGGCGAGGAGGAGGCGCTGCGGCTCGCCAACGACACGCCCTTCGCGCTGGGCGCAGCCGTGTGGACGTCCGACGTCGCCCGGGCGCACCGCGTCGCCGGCGCGGTGCGCGCCGGCATGGTCTGGGTCAACGACCACCACAAGAACGATCCGCGATCGATCTGGGGCGGGTTCGGCGACAGCGGCTACGGCAAGGAGAACGGATGGGACGCGCTGAGGGGCTACCAGCGCAAGCGCAGCGTCGTGGTGCGCACGGCTCCCGCGTTCGACGACTGGTTCGCAGGTGGGAAACGCTACGGATGACACGGACGCTGCCCATGACCCGATCGTCCGTGGAGGCGCCTGCGCGCGCTGCCGCCTCGCCGCTGGTCTCCTTCTCCGGCGTCGGCGTCGTCTTCGGCTCGACCGGGGGCCACGGCGCCGTCCGGGCGCTCGAGGACGTCACGCTGGCGCTGGCGGAGGGCGAGTTCGTCTCTCTCGTCGGGCCGTCCGGCTGCGGCAAGAGCACCTTGCTGCGCATCGCCGCCGACCTGCTGGCGCCGACCACCGGCACGGTGGAGGTCGCCGGCCAGAGCCCGAGGGCGGCGCGGCTGCGCCGCGACATCGGCTTCGTGTTCCAGGATTCGGCCCTGCTGGAGTGGCGCAGCATCATCGACAACGTGATGCTGCCGCTCGAGCTGAAGGGCGTCAGCCTGGTCGAGCGACGCGAGCGCGCCGGCGACCTGATCAGGCTGGTCGGGCTCTCCGGCTTCGAGCGCGCCTTTCCGCGCCAGCTGTCGGGCGGCATGCGCCAGCGGGCCTCGATCGCACGGGCGATGTCGACCGCGCCGAAGGTGCTGCTGATGGACGAGCCCTTCGGCGCCCTCGACCAGATCACCCGCGACCGCCTCAACATGGAGCTGCTGGAGCTTTCGCAGCGCCAGCGCATGACGGTGCTGTTCGTCACCCATTCGATCCGGGAGGCGGTGCTGCTGTCGGACCGGGTCGTGGTCATGTCGCCGCGGCCCGGACGCATCCGCCAGGTCCTGGATATCGACCTGGCGCGCCCGCGGCACCTCGCCGTGCGCAACGATGCGCGCTTCATCGCCCTGGCGCAGCAGGGCCTGGCGGAACTGGAGGGAGGGTTCGGAGACCATGGCTAGCATCGCCGCCCCATCCCATCCGGAGCTGGCCTGGTCGCGCCGGGCGGCCGATCTCGCCGTGGCCGCCTGGCCGGCGGTCGTCACCCTCGTCGTTGTCGTCGCGGCCTGGGAATGGGTGATCGCCGCCTGGCAGGTGCCCTCCTACCTCATGCCCGCGCCGAGCGGCATCTGGCAGGCTCTCTGGTTCAACGGCGGCTCGATCTTCGTGCAGGCCGGCATCACGGGCGGCGAGGCGGTGGCCGGGTTCGTCATCGGCTCGGCTCTGGGGGCCCTGCTCGGCGTGGGCTTCGCCTATTCCAGCATCCTCAGCCGCGCGCTGCTGCCCTATGTCATCGCGGCGAACACCATCCCGGTCGTCGGCATCGCACCGATCATCATCCTGTGGCTCGGCAACGGCGTCTCGTCGAAGGTCGCGGTGACGGCGCTGCTGTCGTTCTTCCCGCTGGCGCTCAACATGATGAAGGGCCTGCAGTCCTACGACCGGACGGTGATGGACGTCTTCCACGTCGCGGCCGCCAATCCCTGGCAGCGCTTCCTCAAGATGCGGCTGCCGAGCGCGCTGCCCTACGTCTTCGTCGGCCTCAAGCTCAACGTCACCTTCGCGGTGATCGGTGCCATCGTCGCCGAGTTCGTCCAGGCCGACCGGGGCCTCGGCTTCGTGATCATGTCTTCCTACAAGAACCTCAACATGCCGCGGCTCTGGGCCGCCATGGTCGTCTCGGCGATCATGGGCGTCGTCCTCTTCGCCGTGGTCGCCCGGCTCGAGCGGATCGCCATTCCCTGGCACAGCTCGATGCGGGATCCCTCCTTGTGAGTACCCAAGAACAAGACAGTCACCATCCAGACCAGCAGAGGGACATCATGCCATACGGGTTGCCACAGGCCGCCTTCGCCGCCGCGCTCGCCGTCGCGCTCGGCGCTCCCGCCCATGCCGAGGACACGCTGCGGCTGGAGTGGATCATCCAGGGCCAGTTCGCGGGCCAGCTGGTCGCCTTCGACAAGGGCTACTACAAGGCGGCCGGCGCCGACATCAAGCTGCTGCCGGCCGGCAGCGACATCAAGCCGGCGGTGACCGTGGCCCAGGGCAGCGACACGTTCGGCATCGGCCACCCCAACCAGGTGGTCATGGCCCGTTCGCACGGCGTGCCGCTGGTGATGGTGTCGCAGTACGGGCACAAGAGCGCCCAGGTCTACATCGCCCGCAAGGACGCCGGCATCAACACCCTCGCCGACGTGCGCGGCAAGCGGATCGGCTCCTGGTTCGGCGGCGACGAGGCCGAGTTCCTCGCCATGCTCCATACCGTGAACCTGACGCCCGACGACGTGCATCTGCAGCCGGAGCAGGACAACCCCGTGCCCCAGCTCATCTCCGGCCAGCTCGACGTCATCGAGGCGGTCCGCTACGCGCCGGGCGACATGGCGCCGCTCTACACCAAGTTCAAGGACTCGGACCTGACCTACCTCTATCCCGAGGATGCCGGGGTGGCGATCGTCAACACCGGCCTGTTCACCAGCGAGAAGACCATCGCAGAGCGCCCGGCGCTGGTGCAGGCGGTGGTCGACGCGACGCTGCGCGGCTGGCAGGAGGCACTGGCCGATCCCGAGGCGGCCGCCAAGATCGTGGTCAAGTACAATCCGGAGCTGAAGGAGGCCGACCAGGTCGCGATGATCAAGGCGATGGGCGACATGTTCTGCGCCGGCCCGACCCTGGAGGGCAAGTTCGGCCAGTCCACGGACGCGGAATGGCAGACCGTGCAGAAGGTGCTGCTCAGCTACGGCACCAGCAATCCCGACGGACTGCACGACCCGATCGATCTCGGCAAGGCCTACACCAACGCCTTCTGGGAGAAGGCGCCGGCGAGCGTGAAGACGATCAAATGCAAGTGACCGCCGAAGGCCGCAGCGCGTGGGCATGGCGATGACACCGGTCCGCATCCGCCTCCTGTGGCATCCTCAGCCGCAGTTCGCCGGCTACCTCCTCGCCCAGCACGAGCGGCTGGGCGAGCCGCGGGGCGTCGCCATCGAATGCGTGCCGCTGCGCTTCGACCTCGGGCCGATCGAGGCCGTGCTCTCCGGCGACGTCGCCATGGCGGTCGCGAGCCCGGCGCACATCCTGGAGAGCGGACGGGCGGCGGAGCTGGTGATGCTTCTGGCGATCCAGCAGTCGAGCGCCCTCGTCTATCCCGCACGCCGCTCTGCCGGGATCGGCGCCCCGCGCGATCTCGCCGGGCGGCGCATCGGCGTGTGGCCGGGCCGCGAGGATCTCGAGCTGCGCTGGATGCTGCACCGGCACGGCCTCGGCGAGGGCGCCTGGGTGCCCGTGGCAATGGGCGACACCGTCGCGGGCCTGGTCGGCGCCGCGGTCGACTGTGCCCAGATGACCGTCTATCACGAGGTGCACCAGCTGGAGGCAGCCGCGGGCGGGCTGGGAGACTTCGCCCTGTTCCGGGCCGCCGACGTGGATGCGTGGCTGCTGAAGGACGGGCTCGTCGCTCGCCGGGACTGGGTCGCCGCCCATCCCGCGGAGACCCAGGCGGTCGTCGACGCGGTTCTTGCCGGCTGGACGATGGCCTTTCGCCGGGAAGAGGCGACCCTGCCGCTCTGCGAGGCCCTGCGGCCGGACATGAGCCGCGCCGAGCACCGGGCCCAGCTGCGCGACATCCGATCCCTGGCCATGACTGGCGCGACGCTGGCGCAGGGGCTCGGCTACCCCGATCGGCTGCATATGCAGCGGGCCTGCCGGGCGATGGCCGAGCTCGAAGGCGTGCGGGTCTGCGACCCGGACGGGCTGGTCGACGAACGGTTCTGGGCGAGCGCCCCGGCCGCCAGCCGGAGCGCGGCGTGGTGATGCGCGCCGACGCGGTCGTGGTGGGCGCCGGCGTGGTGGGCGCGGCCGTGGCCGAGGCCCTCAGCCGCGAGGGACGGCGCGTCCATGTGGTGGAGCAGGGCGTACCCGGTGGCGCGGTCTCGGGCGCCAGCCTGGCCTGCATCGGCACGCATATGATGGACGAGGACGAGTTGCCGCTCCTCGTCTGGTCCTGCGCGGCGTGGAGGGCCCTGGCCGAGCATTCGCCCGTCTTCGAATACGAGCGCTGCGGCCAGATCCGCTTCCTCGACCACGAGCACGAGCTCGCCTCGGCGCGGCACTGGATCGCCATGGAGACCGGCGTCGGCCTGGGCTCGCGCCTGATCGAGCCCGACGAGGTCCGCCGCATCGAGCCGATACTCAAGGGGCCGATCCTCGCCGCCACCTGGTCGCCCGACGATGCCGTGGTCAATCCCTTCCTGGCCGTGCGGACGCTGGTCGCGCAGGCCCGTTCCCGTGGTGCGACCGTGCAGAGCGGCACGGCGGTCTCCGGCCTCGCCCTGGAGGGTGGACGCGTGCGCGGCGTCGAGACCGCGGCAGGCCGGATCGAGGCCGGCATCGTCGTCCTCGCCGGCGGTCCCTGGACAGGACGGCTCGCCGCGACCGCCGGCATCGACCTCGCCCTCGTGCCGCGCAAGGCCCAGTGCCTCGCCACGGTGGCGCGCCCGCCGAGCATCCGCAGGGTGGTCGGAGCCTGCAAGGCGGAGGGCGGGGTCGACGCCGGCTACACCCAGATCCAGCAGGCGCGCAGCGGCCAGATCCTGTTCAACACCGTGCTCGCCGGCGGCATCACCGCCGACGGAGGCCCGGACGACATCCGCGAGGCGGACCGGCTGTTCATGCGCGATTCGATCGCGACGCTGCTGCGCCTGTTCCCGGATCTCGCGGACGTCGACCTGCTGCGATCGTGGGTGCGCTACGAGGCGGTCACGCCCGACGACCGGTTCCTCGTCGGTCCGGCGGGGCCGGAGGGCCTCTACATCGCCGCCGGCGACGGCGGCACCGGCTTCATCCGGGCGCCTGCCGTCGGGCGGCTGATCGCCGACCATGTCGCCGGGCGCGAGCCGAGCTTTCGCAGCGACATCTACGCACCCCTGCGCTTTGCCGGAGCGGGGCGGGCATGAGCGACGCGTCGGATGCCGGGCACGTGACCATCGAGATCGACGGCCGGGTCCTGTCGGTGCGCGCCGGCGTGCCGCTGGGCGCCGCTCTGCATGCGCAGGACCGGGTGCTGCGCCGCACCGCTCGGTCGGGGGAGGCGAGGGGCCTGTTCTGCGGCATGGGCCTGTGCTTCGACTGCCTCGTCACCGTGAACGGTCGCGAGGGTGTGCGGGCGTGCGTCACGCCCGCGGCCGAGGGCATGCGCGTCGAGACGGGGCGGCCATGAGGCGGATCGTCACGGACGTCGCGGTGATCGGGGCGGGGCCGGCCGGCCTCAGCGCTGCCCTGGCGGCAGCCCGTGCCGGCGCCCGGGTCGAGCTGCTCGATGCGGGGGCTGCGCCGGGCGGCCAGTACTGGATGCGCGACCTTGACCCGGAGCGCCGCGGCCGCGGACAGAGCGCCGAGGGGCTGGCGGCGGCGGCGCAGGCACGCGACGCCGGCATCGGGATGCACCTGGGTGCCGAGGTCTGGGGCGTCTTTCCCGATCTGCGGATCTGCGCGACTGGTCCGGACGGCCCGATCGAGCTCGCGCCGCGAGCGCTGGTGATCGCCACCGGCGCCCAGGACCGGGTGATGCCGTTCCCGGGCTGGACGCTGGCCGGCGTCATGGCGCCCGGCGCAGGCCAGCGCCTGGCCAAGCTCGGCGGGGTGGCGGCCGGCCGCCGGATCGTGCTGGCCGGCAGCGGTCCTTTCCTGGCGGCGGTGGCGGCGACGCTCGGCAGGCTCGGTGCGGCACCCGCCGTTCTCGTCGAGGCGCGCCGTCCCGACCTCGCCGTCGCCGGCCACCTCGCACGCTTCCCCGAGCGCTGGCGGGAGGCCGTGGGCCTGGTGCGGGCTCTGGCCGCGATCCCGCAGCGGCGCTTCGGCTGGATGGTGACGCATGCGCTGGGGCAGGATCGGCTCGAGGCGGTCCGCATCGCGCCGATCGGAGCCGACGGCCGCCTCGACCGCAGCCGGTCCGAGCTCGTCCCGGACGTCGACGCCCTGCTGGTCGGCTGGGGCTTTCGGCCCTCCATCGAGATCTCCTCGCTGCTCCGCTGCCGCCACCGGCACGACGAAGCCACCGGCGGCTGGTTCTGCGCCGTCGACCCGGATACCGGCGCGACGTCGGTGCCGGGCGTGTTCGCGGCCGGCGAGGTCACCGGGATCGCCGGCTCGCTGCCCGCGCGCTACTCGGGCCGGCTGGCAGGCCTGGGCGCGGCCGCCTTTCTCGGCCTGAGCGTGCCCAGCCAGGACAGGCGGGCCACGATCGTCCGGCTCGGCCGGGCCCGGGCCTTCGCAGCCGGGCTCAACCGCCTGTTCGAGCCCCCGGCGGCCGTGCTGGAAGCCGTGGAGGATTCCTGCATCGTCTGCCGCTGCGAGGAGGTCTCGCGCGCCGAGATCGCCGAGGCCTACCGGGACGGCACGGCCGGCGTCCAGGGCGCCAAGCTCTGGGCCCGCGCCGGCATGGGACGCTGTCAGGGGCGGGTCTGCGGCTGGGCGGTGGCCCGGCTCTGGGCCGAGGCCACGGGACAGGACCCCGCCGGCGCCGGCTTCAACCGGCCGCGCCTCCCCATCCGGCCCGTGCCGCTCTCCGAAGCCCTCGCCGCTCTGCAGCCGGAGGAGCCCGGGCAGGTCGCGGGGGCCCCTTCCCGCGCGCCCTGAAATCGGACCTGTGGAGAAGGATCCCGGCCTCCGACCATTCGGGCTGCACGAGCGGCACGGTGGTGACCGTCGACGGTGGCATCGCCTCGCGGCGCCCGATCGTCCGAAGAGCGTCCGCGGCGGCCTCCGAACGCAACGGAGGCGGACCATGTCGGTCCGCCTCCGGCCTTGCCTTGAAATTCGGGTCTGGTCCGGCCTCGACGGCCAACCGGCGTCAGGCGCCGCGGACCTCGCGCAGAGTAAGGATCCAGAGCGCCGAGGACCGGACTTCACACCGATGAGACACTGGATCACCTCCTTTCGCTGGTTGACGACACCCTAAAGCTGACGGTGATTGCGCTGAATCGCAAGAGGCTTGCTGCGCTGCACCCGACTCCGCCCACAGCCTGTCGCACGGCGGCATCAGCCGGGGGCGTCACGCCGGAACAGCGTGGTGCGCTCGCCCTTGTAGGCGAGGTGGGCCGACGGACGATAGCCGCACCGCTCCGCCATGCGGATGGAGCGCAGGTTGGCCGGGTTGATCAGGCAGATGCTCCGCGCCGTGCCGAAATGCCGTTCGCCCCAGGCCAGGACCTCGCGCATCGCCTCGGTGCCGAAGCCGTGGCCCTGGGCCCAGGGCGCCAGCACCCAGCCCGCTTCCGGCACGCCGTCGAGGCTCGGCTCGATGTCGCGCCGGAAATCGGCGAAGCCGGCCTCGCCGGCGAAGCGGCCGGTCGCCGTCTCCAGGATCGCCCAGTAGCCATAGCCGAGCAGCGACCAATGGCCGGCATAGCGCAGGAGCCGCGCCCACACCTCCTCGCGGCTTGACGGCCGCCCGCCGATGAAGCGCGTCACCTCCGGGTCCGCCCACATCGTCATCATGGCCGGAAAATCCTCGACGCCATGGCCGCGCAGGGTGAGACGGGCGGATTGCAGGACGGGGACGGAGGCGCTCGCTTGAGGGGACATCGGCGTCATCGTGGCGGGACCACGTCCACTATGCCCGCCCGAAGCCGGACCGCAACCGCCGAGCGGATCGGCGCGCTTGCGCCCGCCGCCGCGGCGTGGCACGTCATGCTCGTCTGGTGCCCGCGCGAGCGGGAGAATCGGGAACGCGGTGCAAGTCCGCGACGTGCCCAACGCCGTGACGGGGACCGCTGCGACAACAGGCCACTGGCTCCGGCACAATTTCCGAAGTCCGCCCTGCGGGCGGACCGGAAATTGTGCATGGCCGGGAAGGCGTCGCAGCGGGCGGATCCGGAGCCGGAAGACCGGCCAGACGAAAAGGCCCTTTCCGCGCGGACGGCGGGACGGGCGCGCCGGCATGGTGGGGAAACCGATGCCTCAGTCCGAATCCGCCGTTTCCGCCGGCCTCGCCGCGGCCGGCCCGTTCAGCGATGCCGAGCGCGCGGCGCTCTACCGTGCCATCGAGACGCGCCGCGACGTGCGCGGCGAGTTCCTGCCGCGGCCGGTGCCCGACGCGGTGGTCCGGCGGCTGCTGGAAGCGGCCCATCACGCGCCCTCGGTGGGGCTGATGCAGCCCTGGAACTTTCTCATGATCCGCTCGCCGGACACGCGCGAGCGGGTGCGACAGGCCTTCGAGGCGGCCAATGCCGAGGCGGCGGCGCTGTTCACCGGCGAGCGCGCGGCGCTCTACCGGGCGCTGAAGCTGGAGGGCATCCGCACGGCGCCGCTCAACATCTGCGTCACCTGCGACCGCGCGCGCGGCGGCCCCGTGGTGCTCGGGCGCACCCACAACCCGGACATGGACCTCTATTCCACCGTCTGCGCCGTGCAGAACCTCTGGCTGGCGGCCCGGGCCGAAGGCATCGGCGTCGGCTGGGTGTCGATCTTCGACGAAGGCCGCATGCGCGCGATCCTCGGGATTCCCGCCGGCATCGCCATCGTCGCCTATCTCTGCGTCGGCTATGTCGACCGCCTCCACGACCGGCCGGAGCTCGAGGTGCGCCGCTGGGCCAAGCGTCTGCCGCTGGACGATCTGGTGTTCAGCGAAGCCTGGGGGCGCACCGAGGCCGCAGACGAGCCGGTGGCGGAGGGCGGAATTGCCCCGGCGGGGGGCGGGCAATCTTGATAGCGCGCGCCCGACCCTCTATTCGGGGGCGCGAGAGCCGAATTTCGTGCCCGGAGCCTTGTCCATGACCGCCGTCGTCGACCCCAAGAAGATCATCAAGGGCGCCACGGGCGACTGGGAGCTGGTGATCGGCCTGGAGGTGCATGCGCAGGTCACCTCGCAGGCCAAGCTGTTCTCCGGGGCCTCCACCGGCTTCGGTGCCGAGCCCAACAGCCATGTCTCGCTGGTCGATGCGGCCATGCCCGGCATGCTGCCCGTCATCAACGAGGAATGCGTGCGCCAGGCGATCCGCACCGGGCTCGGCCTCGAGGCGAGGATCAACCACAAGTCCGTCTTCGACCGGAAGAACTATTTCTATCCCGACCTGCCGCAGGGCTACCAGATCAGCCAGTACAAGCAGCCGATCGTCGGCGAGGGCACCGTCATCGTCGAGGTGCCGGAGACCGGCGAGACGCTGACGGTCGGCATCGAGCGCCTGCACCTGGAGCAGGACGCGGGCAAGTCGCTGCACGACCAGCACCCCTCCATGTCCTTCGTCGACCTCAACCGCTCGGGCGTCGCCCTGATGGAGATCGTCTCCAAGCCCGACCTGCGCTCGTCCGACCAGGCGCGCGCCTACGTGACCAAGCTGCGCACGATCATGCGCTATCTCGGCACCTGCGACGGCGACATGGACAAGGGCAGCCTGCGCGCCGACGTCAACGTCTCGGTGCGCCGGCCCGGGGCGCCCTTCGGCACGCGCTGCGAGATCAAGAACGTCAACTCGATCCGCTTCATCGGCCAGGCGATCGAGGCCGAGGCGCGGCGCCAGATCGCCATCCTGGAGGACGGCGGCACGATCGAGCAGGAGACGCGCCTCTACGATCCCGGCAAGGGCGAGACGCGCTCGATGCGCACCAAAGAGGAGGCGCACGACTATCGCTATTTCCCCGACCCGGATCTCCTGCCGCTGGAGTTCGACCAGGCCTATGTCGACGCGCTGGCCATCGACCTGCCGGAACTGCCCGATGCCAAGAAGGCCCGCTTCATCGCCGAGTACGGCCTTTCGCCCTATGATGCCGGCGTGCTGGTCGCCGAGCGCGAATCCGCCGACTTCTACGAGGACGTGGCGAAAGGGCGAGACGGCAAGGCGGCCGCCAACTGGGTGATCAACGAGCTGTTCGGCCGCCTCAATAGGGAAGGCCAGGACATCACGGCCTCACCCGTCTCGGCGGCGCAGCTCGGCGGCATCGTCGACCTCATCGCCGACGGCACCATCTCCGGCAAGATCGCCAAGGACCTGTTCGAGATCGTGTGGAGCGAGGGCGGCGACCCCAGCGCCCTGGTCGAGGCCCGCGGCATGAAGCAGGTCACCGATACGGGCGCCATCGAGGCGGCGGTCGACGCGGTGATCGCCGCCAACCCGGACAAGGTCGAGCAGGTGAAGGCGAAGCCCACCATGCTCGGCTGGTTCGTCGGCCAGGTGATGAAGCAGACCGGCGGCAAGGCGGCGCCGCAGGCGGTGAACGATCTCCTGAAGAGCAAGCTGGGGATCTGACCGGCATCCGGGGCGGTTGTTCCCTCCGGGACAGCGTGCTGGACTGTGACGTCGCACCCATGGCATCCAACTCGTGGAACGAGAGGAGGCCGGCGATGCTGCTTCGTCCTGTCCTGCGCCTCGTGGCGCTGCTGGTCCTGCTGGCGGCACCGAGCGCCGCCCTTGCCGAACGGCGCGTGGCGCTGGTCATCGGCAACTCGGCCTACCGCAACACGGTGCCGCTGCCCAACCCGCGCAACGATGCCGCCGACGTGGCGCGGGCGCTGAAGACGGTCGGATTCGCCGTGATCGAGGGCTACGACCTCGACAAGCGCGGCATGGACGATGCCTTCCGGCGCTTCGCCCACGAGGCCGCCGGCGCCGATGCGGCGCTGTTCTACTATGGCGGCCACGGCATGCAGTTCCAGGGCTCGAACTATCTCATGCCCGTGGATGCCAAGCTCGAAAGCGAGGAGGACGTCACCTACGAGATGGCCAGGGTCGACGATGTCCTCGCCGACCTGCAGCGCGCCAGCGGCATCCGCATCCTGATGCTCGACGCCTGCCGCGACAATCCGCTGGCGCAGCAGCTGCAGGCTCGCATCGGGCCTTCCCGCTCGCTCGGCCTCAGCCGCGGCCTCGCCCGCATCCAAGAGACATCCGGCACGGTCATCGCCTATGCCACGCAGCCCGGTGCCGTGGCTGCCGACGGCGAAGGACGCAACAGCCCCTTCGCCAGTGCCTTCCTCAAGGAGGTCGGCACGCCGGGCCTGGAGGTCGGCAGCCTGTTCCGGCACGTCGCCAGAGACGTGCACGAGGCCACCGGCGGCCGCCAGCTGCCGGAAGTGTCGCTATCGATCCTCGGCGACTTCTACTTCGCCGGCGGCAAGGGGGAGGGCGGGGCGCCGGTAACGCCCGCCGCGCCCACGCAAGTTGCCGTCGTCGCGCCGCCGGCGAGCGTCACGCTCGACGCGGCGGCCGAGGCGGCGGTGGCGGCCTGCGACAAGGCGGCGGCGTCTTCGGAGGACGTCGATCGCCCGTCCGGCGTGCCGGGCGTCGCCTTCAACCGCATCGATCCGCTGGCGGCGGTGGCCGCCTGCCGGACGGCCGTGGCGGCCGCACCGGGCGAGCGCCGCCTCCTGTTCCAGCTCGCCCGCGCCCTCGATGCCTCCGGCAACAGCGAGGAGGCACGAGCGAACCGGGAGAAGGCGGCGGCGGCCGGGTCGGTCTCGGCCATGACCGACCTTGCGCTGATGCTGGAGACCGGCGAGGGTGGCCCGAGGGACGTCGGTCGCGCCGTGGCGCTGTTCGACCAGGCCGCGGCCGCCGGCAACGTCGTCGCCATGCGCGACGTCGCCATCGAGTTCGAGAAGGGCGTCGGCCGTCCGCGCGACGCGGCACAGGCGGCGCTGTGGTACCGCAAGGCCGCGGACACCGGCGATCCCCAGGCCATGGGCTTCCTCGCGACGCTCTACCTCCAGGGCACCGGCGTGCCCAAGGACGCCGGCCAGGCCAAGGTCTGGCTCGACAAGCTGCTCGAGACCGAGCACACCCCGACCATGCTGCGCGTCGGCTACGTGCTGCTCGGCGGCACCGGCGCGGTCAAGGATTTCCGCACCGCCCGCCGCCTGTTCGAGCGGGCGGCGGACCTGGGCGACGCCGACGGCGAGGTCATGCTCGGCAACATGGCCGCGAACGGCATCGGCGGGCCACGCGACCTCGGCGAGGCGCGCCGGCGCTTCGAGAAGGCGGTGGCGCTCGGCAGCGTCAACGCCAAGGCCAGCCTCATGCCGTTCCTGATGGTCGGCGCCGGTGGCGCCGCCCGCGACCCGGACAAGGCCGCGGCCTACGGGCTCGATGCCCTGCGCGGCGGATCGCCGGTGGCGCGCAGCCTGCTCGTCGACAAGTGGCAGGGCTCGCTGACGCCGCAAATGCGCCTGGCCGTCGAGCGGCACCTCGCCGCCGCCGGCCTGCTCAAGCGCCGGCCGGACGGCAGCTACGGCGCCGACACGCTGACGGCCCTGCAGGCCTGGCAGCAGGGGAAGTCGTGAGTGGTACCTCGCGCAGCAGACCGTCTGTTGGTGGGGATCTTGTCGATGCGATCAGAGGCGGAAGCGCGCACTCACTTCACGTCGACATGGATTGTGTTGGTTGCTACTACGCCGTCACTATAGCTCAGACGAAGGACAGCATCATCCGATCCCGCGAAGCCAGGATTGGGCTTGTAATAGACGGATACACCTGAGATTTTTTCACTGTTGCATTTCCAACGAGGATTTATCTTCGGGAATTGAGGATAACTTGCTTCTTGAACGATGCGGAGTGTCCCGTTGTTCGGCTTTGTCATGATTTGCACGACTGGAATACGGAGGAGGGAGCAATCCGGATTGACCTCATGGGCCGTCTGGACCCGAATTTCTCGACCGCTGATCGTCGTTCGCGTGAAGCTGGCCGAACGGTCTGTCGGTGTCGCACACCCCGACAGACTCGCGCCGAGGACGGCGAGGCCGACGAGGGCCAAGGGCTTTTGCATGGGGCTCTCCGGTTTGGGAATGACGATCGCAGGCGTGGGTGGGTCGGGTGCGCCCACTCGGCAGCACCTGCACTTCTCGGCTGACGCAGCGTATGCGCCTGAAGTACCCGTGCGGTCGGACGGGTGGCGCCGAGTTTCATCTTCCGATCGGAAGCTGACTCCCAGACAACAACCTTGCTTGCAACCATCATCAGGTTGCAAGAGCACGGGCACTGCTTGTCGAAAGCCGAATTGCGGCGGCTTTTAGATCGGCGATAATCGGAATGGGATGGTTCGGTGGGATCTTCTATTTCAACGTGTCTGTTGACGCAGTGTGAAGGTCCAACTGCGTCATTTTATGGGCCGAATTTTGCCTGTGTTTGAGCCAATTGTGGCCGCAATGTTTCTGCGTGTAACTGACGGGCGATGACAAGGGGAAGTTGTTCGATATTTGTCGATCAACGGCGTTGAAGGCGCCCGTTGTCGAGCCTATGTCGAGAGGCGCCGAGCAACGGGAGCGCCGCCATGGCCGACACCGCACCGATCGATCTCTATTTCTGGCCCACGCCGAACGGCTACAAGATCACGATCTTCCTGGAGGAGGTTGGGCTTGCCTACAGGGTCATTCCCGTCAACATCGGCAAGGGCGACCAGTTCAAGCCGGACTTCCTGGCGATCTCGCCCAACAACCGCATGCCGGCGATCGTCGATCATGACGGGCCCGGCGGTGCGCCGATCTCGGTGTTCGAATCCGGGGCCATCCTGCAGTATCTCGGCCGCAAGACCGGCCGCTTCTATCCTGCCGACGAGCGGACGCGGGTCGAGGTCGACCAGTGGCTGTTCTGGCAGATGGGCGGGCTCGGGCCGATGGCCGGGCAGGCCAACCATTTCCGGCTCTATGCGCCGGAGAAGATTCCTTATGCCGTCAACCGCTACACCAACGAGGTCAACCGCCTCTACGGCGTGATGAACAGGCGGCTGGCCGACCGCGCGTTCCTGGCCGGCGACTATTCGATTGCCGACATGGCCTGTCTCGGCTGGGCGCGGGGCTGGGAGCGGCAGGGCCAGGACCTCAACGAGTTTCCGCATTTCAAGCGCTGGCTCGAGACGCTGCTGGCGCGCCCGGCGGTGCAGCGCGGGCTGGCGGTGACGACCGAGGATGCCGGCAAGAGCAATCTGGCCACCGACAAGGCGGCGCAGGCGGTCCTGTTCGGCCAGAGGGCGCGCTGAGCGCGGTAGCCCGGCGAGCGGGGCGGTCCGTCGGGCGCCGCTCCGTCCGTCCTTTCCCTGCGACCGGTTCGCCGGCCGGCGCGGCGTCATGCCGGAGCAGCGGGCGTCTGCTCCACGAGGCCTGCGGGCGGAGGCGGGAATCCTTCCTGGAATCGTGGTTTGCAATTCGTTGACGTGGCGGCGAGGGCAGGGCGCCGATGTTAACCTTCGTCCCGGTCTTCGTGAAGGATCAGAGTTTATGCTTTGCAAAATTCATACTGCATTTGAGTTTCATTAGAGGCTGATTCACGAATACTTTTAAGTGGCGATTCAGCCGCCTCCAGCACTCTGGTGCTCAGGAAGGCATCGGCCTTCATCGGGCGACGGGGGCGGCAGAAGCGCCCGCGCCGAGACGGGAGACGGACAATGGCTCGCTTCGAGATCGCTTCGCCGGACCTCGCCGCCATGGCGGGTTGCGCCTTCACCGCCGAGATGTTCTATGATCTCGGCATCCAATGTGCCGCCGGCCGTTCGGGCCATGTCGACCTCGTCGAGGCGCACAAGTTCTTCAACATCGCCGCCGCCAAGGGCGCTCCCGATGCGGCGCGCATGCGCGGGGAGATCGCGGCCGAGATGACCGTCGCGGCCATCGCCGAAGCCCAGCGCGCCGCCCGGGCCTTCCTGGCGGCGCATTGACGATGGAGGCATGCACTGCCCGTTTTAGGGGCATGCACGGAAAACAGGCGGTTTGTCCTTGATGCGGACGCGTGCACTGGCTAAGTTGTGGGCACAGATGGAGTCCCGCGCCTATGTCAGGCACACCGGCCGCGCCAGCGGTTGACACGAAGAGTTCCGGCGCCGGACGCGGCTTCGCGATCGGACGGGTGCAGGTCGAGAACGGCGTGCTGCTGGCCCCGATGTCGGGCGTGACGGACGCCGCCTTCCGGCGCATCGCCCGGCGGCAGGGTGCCGGCCTGGTCGTGTCGGAGATGGTCGCCAGCGACCTCCTGGCGACGGGCGACGAGGAGGCGCGGCTGCGCGCCGAGGCTCCGGGGGAGGGGCTGCACGTGGTGCAGCTCGCCGGCCGCGAGCCCCGCTGGATGGCCGCGGCCGCCGTGGTGGCGGAAGCCTCCGGCGCCGATATCATCGACATCAACATGGGCTGCCCGGCCAAGCGCGTCACCGGCGGCTGGTCCGGCTCGGCGCTGATGCGCGACCTCGACCATGCGCTGACGCTGATCGAGGCCACCGTCGCCGCCGTCGCCGTGCCCGTCACCGTCAAGATGCGGCTCGGCTGGGACACCGACTGCCTCAACGCGCCGGAGCTGGCGCGCCGCGCCGAAGCGGCGGGCGTCGCCATGGTCACGGTGCACGGGCGCACCCGCAACCAGTTCTACAAGGGCAGGGCCGACTGGCCGGCGATCCGCCGGGTCAAGGAGGCCGTCGCCATTCCGGTCGTCGCCAACGGCGATTGCCGTTCGCTCGGCGATGCCCGGGACATGCTGGCCGGTTCCGGCGCCGATGCCGTGATGGTCGGCCGCGCCGCGCAGGGGCGTCCCTGGCTGCCGGGCGCGATCGCCGAGGGGCTGAGGACCGGCCGCCAGCCGCCGCCGCCGCCGCCGGCCGTGCAGCGCGACCTGGCGCTGGAGCATTATCGCGGCCTGCTCGGCCTCTACGGCGCGGCGGCCGGCGTGCGCCACGCCCGCAAGCATCTGGCCTCGACCATGGCCGCGGCGCAGGAGAGCGCCGGCGGCGGCGACGAGCGGCTACGCGCGCGGGTCCTGACCGGCGAGGAGCCGGCCGGGGTGGAAGCCGACTTCACCCGCTTCTTCGACAGTCTCGGGCTGAGGGCCGCGGCATGAGCGACATGTCCGCCAACCTGCCCAACCACGATGCGGCGCTGAACGCGCTGCCGCATGCGGTGCTCTCCGTCAACGCCGAGGGACGCATCACGGACGCCAACATCGCGGCGGAGGCTTTTTTCGAGATCAGCGCGCCGGTGATGCGCCGCTATCATCTGAAGGACCTGCTGCCCTTCGACTCGCCGCTGCTGGCCCTGATCGAGCAGGTGCGCGACCGCGGCGCGCCGGTCAACGAGTACCGTGTCGATATCGGCTCCTCGCGCATCGGCGGCGAGCGGCCGGTCGACATCCAGGTGGCGCCGTTCCTCGACCGGTCCGGCGGCGTGGTGGTGATGCTGCAGGAGCGCACCATCGCCGACAAGATGGACCGCCAGCTCACCCACCGCGGCGCGGCCCGCTCGGTGACGGCCCTGGCGGCCATGCTCGCCCACGAGATCAAGAACCCGCTCTCGGGCATCCGCGGCGCGGCGCAGCTCCTGGAGCAGTCGGTCGACGACCAGGACCGGGCGCTGACCCAGTTGATCTGCGACGAGGCCGACCGGATCGTCAAGCTGGTCGACCGCATGGAGGTGTTCTCGGACGAGCGGCCCGTGGCCCGCGAATCCGTCAACATCCACGTGGTGCTGGAGCACGTGAAGAAGCTGGCCCAGTCGGGCTTCGCCCGCCACATCCGCTTCCTGGAGGAATACGACCCGTCCCTGCCCTCGGTGCACGCCAACAAGGACCAGCTGATCCAGGTGGTGCTGAACCTGGTGAAGAACGCGGCCGAGGCGATCGACGGCCAGCCCGACGGCGAGATCGTGCTGACCACGGGCTTCAAGCCCGGGGTGAAGCTCACGGTGGCCGGCTCGGCTTCGCGCATCAGCCTGCCGCTGGAAGTGTGCATCCGGGACAATGGGCCGGGGGTCCCGGCCGACCTCATCCCGCATCTCTTCGATCCCTTCGTCACCACCAAGGCCACGGGGACCGGGCTCGGCCTGGCGCTGGTGGCCAAGATCGTCGGCGATCACGGCGGCATCGTCGAATGCGACAGCCAGCCGCGGCGCACCACGTTTCGAATTCTCCTCCCGATGTATCGGGCCGAGCGCGGATCATAAGGCGGTTACAGGACATGGCGATGCAGTCAGGCAGCATTCTGGTCGCGGACGACGACGCCGCCATCCGCACGGTGCTCAACCAGGCGCTGTCGCGGGCGGGTTACGAGGTGCGGTCGACCGGCAATGCCACCACGCTCTGGCGCTGGGTCAGCCAGGGGGAGGGCGATCTCGTCATCACCGACGTGGTGATGCCGGACGAGAACGCCTTCGACATGCTGCCGCGCATCAAGAAGCTGCGGCCCGAGCTGCCCGTGGTGGTGATGAGCGCCCAGAACACGCTGATGACGGCGATCCGGGCCTCGGAGAAGGGGGCCTACGACTATCTGCCCAAGCCCTTCGACCTGAAGGAGCTGATCGCCATCGTCGGCCGGGCCCTGACCGAGCCGCGCAACAAGGCTCCCGTCCGCCAGCAGGAGGACGTGGAGGCGATGCCCCTGGTCGGCCGCTCGGCGGCGATGCAGGAGATCTACCGGGTCCTCGCCCGGCTGATGCAGACCGACCTCACGGTGATGATCAACGGCGAATCCGGCACCGGCAAGGAGCTCGTCGCCCGCGCCCTGCACGACTACGGCAAGCGGCGCAACGGCGCCTTCGTCGCCATCAACATGGCGGCGATCCCGCGCGACCTGATCGAATCGGAGCTGTTCGGCCACGAGAAGGGCGCCTTCACCGGCGCCAACAGCCGCTCGGCCGGCCGTTTCGAGCAGGCCGAGGGGGGCACGCTGTTCCTCGACGAGATCGGCGACATGCCGATGGAGGCGCAGACGCGGCTGCTGCGCGTGCTGCAGCAGGGCGAATACACCACCGTGGGCGGGCGCACGCCGATCAAGACGGATGTGCGCATCGTCGCCGCCACCAACAAAGACCTGCGCATCCTGATCCAGCAGGGCTTCTTCCGGGAAGACCTGTTCTTCCGCCTGAACGTGGTGCCGCTGCGCCTGCCGCCGCTGCGCGAGCGGGCCGAGGACGTGCCCGATCTCGTGCGCCATTTCTTCAAGCTCGGCGAGCGCGAGGGCCTGCCGGTCAAGCACATCGACCCTTCGGCGATGGAGCGGATGAAGCGCCATCGCTGGCCCGGCAATGTCCGCGAGCTGGAGAACCTGGTGCGGCGCCTGGCCGCGCTCTATCCCCAGGAGACGATCACCGCCTCGATCGTCGACCAGGAACTGTCGACGCCGGAATCCATGCCGCTGGAAGGCGAGTCGCTGGCCGACGAGACGCTGTCGGCCTCGGTCGAGCGGCACATGGCGCGCTATTTCGGCAAGTTCGGCGACGACCTGCCGCCGCCCGGCCTCTACCACCGCATCCTCAAGGATGTGGAGGAGCCGCTGATCGGCGCGGCGCTGGCGGCGACCCGCGGCAACCAGATCAAGGCGGCAGAGCTGCTCGGCGTCAACCGCAACACCCTGCGCAAGAAGATCCGCGACCTCGACATCCAGGTCATCCGCACCATGCGGTGAGGGCGGGCCCGGTCAGGATGCGGCGGGCTGTGCCTGCGTCGCCGCGCTGATGCGGTAGGCGCAGCGCCGCGCCCCCGCGACGATGTGGTCGAGGCGCTCGACCCGCCAGTCGCGGCCCACCACCTCGCGGAAGAGGTCGAGCTCGCTGGCGCAGAAGCCTTGGCAGACCATGGCCGCGGCGCAGATCGGGCAATGGTTCTCGACGAGCAGGAAGGACCCGTCCGGCTCCCGGGTCCAGGCCGCCATGTAGCCTTCGGCCGAGCGCGCCTCGGCGAGCGCCGCCAGTCGGCCTTCGATCGAGGGCCTGATGCCGCAGCGGCTGCGATAATAGGCCCGGACATGCCCGGCACGGCGCGCCACGACGGCGTCTAGCCCGGCTTCGCCGAACTCGTCGCGGATCAGGCCGATCAGCTCGGCCGTGAGCTCGGCATGGGTGTCGGGAAAGCGCGCCTGCGCCGCCCCGGTCAGCGACCAGGCGCGGCGGGGCCTGCCGCGGCCGGCCGGCGTGTCGGCGAAAGCCACCAGCCCGTCGCGCAGCAGCCGCTCGAGGCTCTGGCGCGCCGCCTGGGCGCTGATGCCGAGGCGCGACGCCAGGGCCTCGGCGCTGGCCGTGCCGTGCATCTTCAGATGGAACAGGATCGCGTCCGAGCCTTTGTCCAAGCCGCCTCGCTAATTTGACAATCTGATACTTGCTTAATTTCTCGAATTAGGCAAGCCTGGCATTGTCAAAAAGGAGATGGCCATGGAGCGGCAATCGATCTGGCGCGAGCTCGCCGCCACCGGCCACCTCAAGACCTTCGCGGTGATCTGCGGCGGCATCTGGCTGCATGCGGCCGATTCGCTGGTGACGGCGACGCTGATGCCGGCGGCGATCGGCGATATCGGCGGCCTCACCTTCATCAACTGGACGATCTCGCTCTACCAGGCCGGCTCGATCGTCACCGGCGCGGCCGCCGGAGCGGCGACCCAGCGCCTCGGCCTCAGGGCGGCATTCCTGGCCGCCATGCTGGTCTATGGCCTGGGCTGCCTGGTCGCTGCCCTCGCGCCGACCATGGCGCTGATGCTGGCCGGGCGGCTGATGCAGGGCATGGGCGGCGGCATGCTCTTGTCGCTCGGCTATGTCGCGACGCAGGCGCTGTTCCCCCGGCACCTGTGGACGCGGCTGATCGCCATGGAGGCGGTGATCTGGAGCGTGGCCGCGCTGTGCGGTCCGCTGCTCGGAGCCCTGTTCGTCGAGCTCGGCTTCTGGCGCGGCGCGTTCTGGATGTTCGCGGCGCAGGCGAGCCTGCTGATGCTTGCGGTGGCGGCGCTGATCCCGGGAACGGCGGCGGAGGTGCCGGGTGGGCGCTGGCCCTGGCTGCCGCTCCTGCTGCTGTTCGCCGCGACGCTCGCCGTCGCCACCGCCGGTGAGGTGAGGGGCACGGCGCCGTCGCTCCTGCTCGGCGGGCTCGGCCTCGGGCTCCTCGTCCTGGCGGCGTTGGCCGATCGGCGCTCGCCCGACCGGATGCTGCCCCGCAACACGCTGACGCCGGGCCATCCGGTCGCCGCAGGCCTTCTGATGGTGCTCACCATCTCGGCCGCGACCACGGGTTTCTGGGTCTATGGGCCATTGATCCTCAAGGTGCTGTTCGAGGCGCCGCCCCTGGTGGCGGGCTGGCTGCTGGCGGCCGAATCCATCGCCTGGAGCCTCGGCACGCTGACGGTCTCGCGCGCCTCGGCCGCCCGCCAGCCGGGCCTGATCCGTCTCGGCATCGGGCTGGCCGCGGCCGGCGCCTGCGGCTTCCTGCTGGCGATCCCGGGCCGGTCCCTCGTCGGCGTGTCGCTCTGCGTGCTCCTGCAGGGCGCCGGATTCGGCGTGTTCTGGCCGTTCCTGATGGGACGGCTGGTGACGAACGCACCCCGCGAGGAGCAGGCCCTCGCCGCCTCCGCCGCGCCCAATGTCCAGCGCATCGGCTATGCCCTCGGCGCGGCCGCCGCCGGCATCTCCGCCAATTCCGCCGGCCTGGCCGAGGGCATGACCGCGGATGAGGCGGTCTTCGCCTCCACATGGGTGTTCGCGGTGTTCGTGCCGCTGGTCGCGGTGGCCTGTGCCGCGGCGTGGCGCTTCACCGCCGCGGAGGGGCCGAGCGCCGTCGAGGTCCGGCGGCCGCTCGGCTGATCGGAGCCGCGGTCAGGCTGCGCGCGGCTTGCCGAGCGCCGCTTCGATGAGCGAACGGGCCGCCTCGCCGGCCGTCTCCATGTAGGACGGGTCGCGGTGCAGCAGGACGACGGCGAAGGAGCCGTCCATCAGGAGAACGACCTGCCGGGCGAGGCGTTCCGCACCGGCAAGCCCAGCGGCCTCGAAGGTGGAGCGCAGCCAGGCCTCGAGGCGGCGCTTGTGTGCCGCGCCGACCTTCATGGCGGGGTGGCCGGGCAGGTTGGCGAGCTCGGCCGAGGTGCGCAGGAAGCCGCAGCCCTTCCATCTGGGGTGGCGCGCCGCGCGGGCGAGATGGGTGAAGATGCCCTGGACCCTGGCCGCGACGTCGCCGTCCGTCGCTGCGAACCAGCGCTGGAACAGGGCGAGGTTGGGCTGGTCGCGGCTATCGAGATAGGCGGCGACGAGGTCGTCCTTGCTCCGGAAATGATAGTAGAGCGTGCGCTTGGTGACGCCGGCCTTCGCCGCCACCGCGTCGACGCCGACGCTGCGGATCCCCTCGTCGTAGAACAGCTTCGTCGCGGCGGCGACGATGCGCTCGCGGGTCGGACTCGGGCCTGCCATGCCGCGTGATGTATACTGACCAGTGAATATACACAATGCGCCGATCCTCCTACGGTCTGGGCCGAAACCACCAGGAGACCAGGCCATGTCCGACATCGTGCTGATGCAGGTCGAAGACCGGATCGCGCTGTTGACGCTCAACCGGCCGGACAAGCTGAATGCCCTGAACTACGCCCTGATCGACCGGCTGATGGCGCTGCTCGACGAGATCGAGCTCTGCGCCGGGATCGGCGCCGTGATCCTCACCGGCGCCGGCGAGCGGGCCTTCTCGGCCGGCGCCGACATCGGCGAGTTCTCCGCGAGCCTGCGGGCGGGGACCGGGCAGGCGCTGGCCCATTTCGTGCGGCGCGGCCAGGCGCTGACGGCGCGCCTGGAAGCCTTTCCCAAGCCGGTCATCGCCGCGGTGAACGGCCTCGCTTATGGCGGCGGCTGCGAGATCACCGAGGCGGCCCATCTTGCGGTCGCGGCGGAGGATGCGCTGTTCGCCAAGCCGGAGATCGCGCTCGGCATGCCGCCGACCTTCGGCGGCACGCAGCGCCTGCCGCGCCTCGCCGGGCGCAAGCGCGCCCTGGAGCTGCTGCTGACCGGCGATCCCTTCGACGCCGCCCATGCCGCCGCGATCGGGCTGGTCAACCGCGTCGTGCCGCGCGCCGAGGTGCTGGAAACGGCGCGGGCGCTGGCCGGGCGCATCCTGCGCCATTCGCCGCTCGCCGCCGGCGCGGTCATCACCGCCGTGACGCGCGGCCTGAACATGGGCATCGACGAAGGCCTGCGCATGGAGGCCGAGCAGTTCGCCCGCATGGCGCCGACCCATGACCTCGCGGAGGGACTGTCGGCCTGGATCGAACGGCGCCCGCCCGCCTATGCCGGCCGCTGAGGCCTGCCGCGGCGCCCCGGTGGCTAACCGGCGGCGCTGCGGGCAGGGGCGATCCCGGACCCGGCCGAGGCACGCTGGAGCAGCGCATCGAGCTTGGCCACGGTTCCCGCTTCCGCGAGCGGGGTATAGACCACCAGCTTCATGTCCGTGCCGCCGACCGCGGCGAAGCTGGTATACTCGAACAGCATCAGCCCGCCTTCCGGATGCCGGATGCGCTTGTGCCCGGTGAAGGGGCGCAGCACCTCGTGCCGGGGCCACCACGCCCGGAATTCCGGGCTCGCCTGCATCAGCCTCGCCACGAGCCGCGCGAAATCCGGGTCGCCGGCATAGCGGGCACTGTCGGCGCGGAACATGCCCAGCGAGGCGGAGGCAAGCTCGGCCCAGTCGACCAGCAGGCGGCGATGCTCCGGGTCGGCGAAGACGAGATGCATGGCGTTGCGCTCGTCGCCCTCCAACCGGCCATAGTCGCCGAACAGCGCCACGGCCGCCCGGTTCCAGGCGAGCACGTCCCAGCGACGGCCGAGGACATAGGCAGGCTGGCCGGTCAGGCTCTCCAGCATGCGCAGGATCGGCTCGTCGACGCGCTCGGGGCCGGTCGAGGGCGGCTCCGGCACCGGCCTGTCGGACAGGAGGAAGAGGTGCCGCCGCTCGGCCGGATCGAGCTGCAGCGCGCGCGCCAAAGCCGCGAGGACCTCCGGCGACGGACGGACGTCCCGTCCCTGCTCGAGCCACGTGTACCAGGTGGTGCCGACCCCGGCGAGGAGCGCGACCTCGTCCCGCCGCAGCCCGGGCGTGCGCCGGCGGACGCCGTCGGGCAGCCCGACGCTCGCCGGCGTGAGCCTCTCGCGGCGCGAGCGCAGGAACGCGCCGAATTCCTGGTGGCGGGCCTGCGCGATGGTCGTGCTGTCGCTCATGTCCGCCATCATAGCAGGAGCAATACCAGGATAGCACCGAAACTGTTTGGCCGGCCGCGAGGCTGGCAGGATGCGCCCATCGCAATCGCGAGGCGGACGGACATGGCGACGACAGGCAGGACGGTCTTGATCACCGGGGCGACGGACGGTGTCGGGCGGCGCGTGGCCGAGCGGCTCGCCGCGGACGGCGCAACCGTGCTGGTGCATGGCCGCGACCGGCCACGGGCCGAGGAGCTGTTGGCCGGCATCCGCCGGGCCGGCGGGACGGCGACCTTCTATCCCGCGGATTTCTCCGCGCTGTCGGAGGTGCACGCCCTGGCCGAAGCGGTGCGGCGCGATCACCACCGTCTCGACGTCCTGGTCAACAATGCCGGCATCGGCACCGCGGGACCGGGGCCCGGGCGGCAGACGAGCCGGGACGGTCACGAACTGCGCTTTGCCGTGAACTATCTGGCGGGCTTCCTGCTGACGCGCCTGCTGCTGCCGCTGCTGGCGGCGAGCCGCCCGGCCCGGATCGTCAACGTCGCCTCCGCCGGCCAGCAGGCCATCGATTTCGCCGACGTCATGCTGACGCGCGGCTATAGCGGCACGCGGGCCTACTGCCAGAGCAAGCTGGCGCAGATCATGTTCACCTTCGATCTGGCGGAGGAGCTGGACGGCACGGGCGTCACCGCCACGTGCCTGCATCCCGCCAGCTACATGGACACGACCATGGTGCGGGCGAGCGGCGTCAGGCCGCTCAGCACGGTGGAGGAGGGGGCCGACGCGATCCTGCAGCTGGCGACATCCCCCGGGACGTCCGGTCGATCGGGCCTCTATTGCGACGGGCTGCAGCCCTCGCGTGCCCATGCCCAGGCCTATGACGGGGCGGCCCGCGAGCGCCTGCGCCTGCTCAGCGCCCAGCTCGCCGGCCTGCCGGAGACCCGGCCCGGGCGGTCCGGCTGCTGAGCCTCGCAAATGACCCATGCACGGCAACCAGGAAAGCACGGATCATGTCGTCCCAGCACGCAGTCATCGTCGGCGGATCGTCTGGAATCGGCCTGGCGACCGCTCGCCACCTCATGGCGCTCGGCCTCGCCGTGACCATCGCCGGCCGCAGCGAGCCCCGATTGCAGGCGGCGCGGCAGGCGCTCGGCGGCGATGTCTCGGCGGTGGTGATCGATGCCGCCGACGGCGGGAGCGTGCAGCGGGCCTTCGCGCAGATCGGGACGTTCGACCATCTCGTCCTGGCGCTCGGCAGCTCCAGGGGTCTCGGTCCCTTCGCCACGATCGATCCAGCCGACATGCGGCTCGGGTTCGAGGAGAAAGTCTTCCCGCATTTCGCCTGCGCCCAGGCGGCGATGCCCCACCTGCGCAAGGACGGCAGCATCGTGTTCGTCGCGGCCGTCTCGGCCCATGCGGCCGTGCCCGGCACGTCCGGGATCGGTGCCGCCAACGCGGCGGTCGCCGCCCTCGTGCCCACTCTCGCCGCCGAGCTGCGGCCGCTGCGCGTCAACGGCGTCTCCCCGGGCCTCGTCGACACGCCGTGGTGGGACTTCCTGCCCCAGGAGCAGAAGACGACGCTCTTCGCCCAGTACGTCGCCAGGACGCCGGTCGGGCGCATCGGCCGGCCGGAGGATGTGGCCCAGGCGATCGCCTTCCTGATCTGCTCCGACTTCATGGATGGGGTGGTCATCGTCTGCGACGGCGGCCTGCGGCTCGCGGCATAGGCGCCGGAGGCGGTGCACGGCAGGCGGCCGGCGCCGCCAGACCCGCGCCAGAAATGGCGGCCGCTCGCGCAGTGTGACAATTCGGTGATGACCTAACGGCAGACTGCCTGTGATTTTCCCCGCTCACGTCAAGATGTAGTCGCAATTCGGCAACACTGGTGTAAGCGAGCATCACCGGTCCGTCGCTCGGACCCAGAAGGAAGGTCCGTCTCCGGAATGGCCGATCAGGTTGTATCCGGTTCGGCGCCCCAGGCGCCGGCCGCCTTGCCGACACGGCGCCTCGGCGTCGTCGGGCCGGCCCTGGTGCTGCTGGCCATCGCCTCGGCGGTCGTGACCTTCCTAGTCCTGACCGGATTGTCGCCGTTCGAGCCGACGCACCAGGTGGTCATCGCGCTGCTGGCGGTCAATGTGGGCTTCGGCCTGGCGCTGATCGCGCTGATCGGGGTCGAGGTGGGCCGCCTCGTCCGCGCCCGCTATCGCGGGCAGGCCGGCGCGGCGCTGCACATGCGCATCATCGGCCTGTTCTCGATCGTGGCGGCCATGCCGGCGATCCTGGTCTCGGCCATCGCCTTCATCACCCTCGATCGCGGTCTCGACAACTGGTTCTCGACGCGGGTGCGCAACATCGTCGAGACCTCGCTGGTGGTCGCCAACGCCTATGTCGAGGAGCAGGGCCGCCTGATCCAGGGCGAGGCGCTGGCCATGGCCTCGGATCTCAACCGGGCCCAGCCCGTCTACGGCACGGACCCGCAGCGCTTCATCGAATATCTCAAGGCCCAGGGCGCCATCCGCGGCCTGCCCGGCGCGATGCTGATGACCCGCTCGCGCGACATCAAGGAACGGGCCGACATCCTCGCCGGCTTCGAATATCCGCTGCCGCCGGCCGAGGCCGTCGCCGACGCGGACAATCAGGACGCGGTGGTGATCGCCCCGGGCTCGCGCAACGTCATGGGGGCCGTGGTCAAGCTCTCGGCCTATGACGACCGCTACCTCTTCGTCGCCCGGCCGTTCGACCCGAAGGTGGCCCAATATCTGCGCGAGACCCAGGCGAGCACTGCCGAGTACCGCCTGCTCGAGGACAGGCGCTCCGGGGTCCAGGTCGCCTTCGCCGTGATGTTCGTGATCATCGCCCTCCTGATGCTGCTGGCGGCGATCTGGATCGGCCTCGCCTTCGCCGACCGGCTGGTCGAGCCGATCCGCCGGCTGATCAACGCGGCGGACCAGGTTGCGGAAGGCAACCTTTATGTCCGCGTTCCCGTTGACAAGGGGGAGGGCGATCTTGCCAATCTCGGTGCCACCTTCAACAACATGACGGACACGCTGCGCAGCCAGCGCAACGACCTGCTGGGCGCCAACGACCTGCTCGACAGCCGCCGCCGCTTCATGGAGGCGGTGCTGTCGGGCGTGTCGACCGGCGTGATCGGCATCGACGAGGAGGGCAAGGTCACCGTCCTCAACCCGGTGGCCGAGCGGCTGATCGGCATCACGGAAGCCCCGCTCGGGCAGAATCTGTCCGAGCTCGTGCCCGAGCTCGCGCCCTACCTCACCGACGCCATCGCCGGGCGCTCGCGCCTGGTGCAGGGCCAGATCGCGCTGACGCGCGACACCCGCGAGCGCAACGTCATGGTGCGCGTCACCAGCGAGCAATCCTCCATGCGCGAGCACGGCTACGTCGTGACGCTCGACGACATCACCGAGCTGGTGGTGGCGCAGCGCAGCTCCGCCTGGGCCGACGTGGCGCGGCGCATCGCCCACGAGATCAAGAACCCGCTGACGCCGATCCAGCTGTCGGCCGAGCGCATCCGCCGCAAATACGGCAAGGTGATCACCGAGGACCGCGAGGTCTTCGACCAGTGCACGGACACGATCGTGCGGCAGGTCGACGACATCAAGCGCATGGTCGACGAGTTCTCGTCCTTCGCGCGCATGCCCAAGCCCGCCTTCGCCCGCGAAGACCTCGCCGACATGGTCAAGCAGGTCGTGTTCCTGATGCGGGTCGGCAATCCGGAGGTCAATTTCGAGTTCGCCGCTCCAGCCGAGCCCGTCGTCGCCCGTTTCGACCGGCGTCTCCTGTCGCAGGCGGTGACCAACATCGTCAAGAACGCCGCCGAGGCGATCGCCGGCGTGCCGGAGGAGGTGCGTGGACAGGGACAGGTCAGTGTCTCGGTTGTGCGAAATGACACGACCGTGGCGATCGAGGTGACCGACAACGGCGTCGGCCTGCCGAAGGAGAATCGACAGCGGCTGCTGGAGCCCTACGTCACCACGCGGGAGAAGGGCACCGGGCTCGGCCTCGCGATCGTCGGCAAGATCATGGAAGAGCACGGCGGCGGCATCGAGCTTCTCGACGCGCCGGCCGTGGCGACGGGAGGACGCGGCGCCTTGCTGCGCCTGTGGTTCCCCGTCGAAGGCGAACACAAGAGCGAGGCGGTCCTCACCGCCGGCGCAGAATAGGGCACAAGCGATGGCAACCGATATCCTGATCGTCGACGATGAGGCCGATATCCGCGACCTCGTCGCCGGCATCCTCGAAGACGAAGGCCACGGTGCGCGCACCGCCAAGGATTCCGACACCGCCCTGGCGGCCGTCGAGCAGCGCCGGCCCCAGCTGATCTTCCTCGATATCTGGATGCAGGGATCGCGCCTCGACGGGCTGCAACTGCTCGATGTCCTGAAGACCGCCCATCCCGAAGTGCCCGTCGTGATGATCTCCGGCCACGGCAATATCGAGACCGCCGTCGCCGCCATCCGGCGCGGCGCCTACGACTTCATCGAGAAGCCGTTCAAGGCGGACCGCCTGGTGCTGGTGGCGGACCGGGCGCTGGAGGCCTCGCGCCTCAAGCGCGAGGTGAACGAGCTGCGCCAGATCTCGGGCACGGCGACGCGCCTGGTCGGCCGCTCCTCGGCCGTCAACCAGCTCAGGCAGGTGATCGAGAAGTCTGCCCCGACCAACAGCCGCATCATGGTCGCCGGCCCGCCCGGCGCAGGCAAGGAGCTCGCCGCCCGCACCATCCATCAGCTTTCGACCCGTTCGAAGGGGCCTTTCGTGGTGGTCAACGCCGCCTCGCTGACGCCGGAGACCATGGAGCCGGAGCTGTTCGGCGTGGAGGGCGATGCCCGCACCCGCAAGGTCGGCGCGCTGGAGGAGGCGCATGGCGGCACGCTGTTCATCGACGAGGTCGCCGACATGCCGCGCGAGACCCAGGGCAAGATCCTGCGGGTCCTGGTCGACCAGAGCTTCGTCCGCGTCGGCGGCGCCACCAAGGTGCATGTCGATGTGCGTATCATCTCCTCCACGGCGCGCGACCTGGCGATGGAGGTGGCGGACGGTCATTTCCGCGAGGACCTGCTGCACCGACTCTCGGTGGTGCCGATCCGCGTTCCCGCCCTGTCCGAGCGGCGCGAGGACATCCCGGAGCTCGTCGAGCACTTCCAGGCCCAGATCTCCCAGGCCACGGGCCTGCAGCGCCGCATCGTCGGCGACGACGCCATGGCGGTGCTGCAGTCGCACGAATGGCCGGGCAACGTCCGCCAGCTGCGCAACAATGTCGAGCGCCTGATGATCCTGGCCGGCGGCGAGCCCGAGGCGGTGATCAGCGCCGACATGCTGCCGCCGGAGATCGGCGCCTTGGTGCCGACGCGCCCGAACGGGCAGGGCGGCGAGCACCTGATGGGGCTGCCGCTGCGCGAAGCGCGCGAGATCTTCGAGCGCGAATATCTCGTGGCGCAGATCAACCGGTTCGGCGGCAATATCTCCCGCACGGCGGAGTTCGTCGGCATGGAGCGCTCGGCGCTGCATCGCAAGCTGAAGTCGCTGGGCGTGGGCGCCTGATGCGCCCCTCGCCCCGCTCCTGCCGCTGATCGCCGGACGTGCCCGAAAGGCTGCTGGTCCTGCTGCCGGCCGACGGCCATGGCGGCTGCGAATACAATGCGCTGAGCTTCGCCAGGTTCGCGGCCCGGACGCTCGGCCTCGCGGTCGCGACCGCCTTTCCCAGCACGGCCACGACGCAGTTCCTCGGCGAGCTGGCCGACGCGAACGGCCTGCCCTGGCACGATCTGCGCATCACCTTCGAGGCGGACGACGACGCGGAGCGCTTCGCGGCGCAGCGGGCCTGCACCGCCGCGCTGATCGAGGCCGTGCGGCCGGATGCGGTGTTCCTGGCCATGCCCTGGCCGGCCCGCGGCGGCGGCGTGATCGCGGCCTGCGCCGACGCCGGCATTCCCGCGCTGGTGAAGTTCGCCCTGGTGCCGGAGGTGCTCCACGGGCCGCCCGAGCCGGTGGCGGCACGGTTGCGGCAGGCGATCGGGCAACGCCAGCTCTGGTTTGCCAATTCGCGCCACAGCGCCGCCCTGCTGGAGCGCCATCTCGGCCTCGCACCCGGCGCGGTCGATCATTTCCATGTCGGGCCGATCGGCCTGCGCGACCTCCTCGACGAGGCCGAGACGGGAAGCGCGATCGCCCCGGCCGCGGCGCGGCGCCTCGTCCGCGACACGTTCTCCCTGCCGGACGAGGCGCTGGTGGTGACCACGGTCGCCCGGCTGTCGATGCAGAAGGGATACGACACGCTGCTGGAGGCCGCCGCGCTGCTGCGAGACGATCCGCGCCTGCGCTTCCTCTGGGTCGGCGAGGGCGAATTGCGCCCGGCGCTCGAGGCCGGCATCGCCGAGCGTGGCCTCGCCGGCCGGGTCGTCCTGGCCGGCTTTCGCCGCGACGTCCGACAGCTGCTGCGCGGCAGCGACATCTTCGCGCTGCCGACCGTCTATGAAGGCGGCTGCTCGCAGGCCTTGCTCGAGGCGATGGAGGAGGGGCTGGCGATCGCCGTCACCCGCGCCAGCGCGGTGGCGGAGGTCGCGCAGGACGAGGTCGAGGCGCTGCTCGCCGACGTCGGCGACGCCGAGGGGCTGGCGGCGCGCATCCGCCGGCTGGCCGACGACGCGCCGCTGCGCCGCCGGCTCGGCGCCGCCGCCGCCCGGCGTGCCCGTCTCTTCTCCCGCGAAGTGATGTTCAAGCAGACGGTGCTGCGTCTCGACCGGCTGCTCGGCACCGGTCATGCCGCCCATCCCGACCTGGCGGCGGTCGACCTCGAATCCCCTGCCTTCTCCCGCGCCGATCGGCCCGAGCCCGCCGCGCGCCGGGCCGAGTCCGGATTCGCTAAAATTTTAAGGATTTTCGCAAGGTTCCGTTGACCGTGTTCGCCGACATTTCCCGCATGACGGCCGTTTCCTGACATCGTGGAAAGGATTTCCCGGCATCGCTTACGGCGATTGGAGACGCGGGACCGGTCCTTATGCTCGATACTATCGCACGACGCGACAAGCGAAGGCTGCGGATCGTTCATTTCGTGCGCTCGCCCGTCGGGGGCATCTTTCGACATGTCCTCGATCTCGCGGCCGAGCAGTCGGCGAACGGCCATCTCGTCGGGATCGTGCTGGATTCCTCGACCGGCGGCGCCTTCGAGGCCGACAAGATCGCGGCCGCGACGCGGCATCTGGCGCTGGGCGTGACCCGCCTGCCGATCGCCCGCCGGGTGCGCCCCGCCGACATGCTCGCGGCCTGGCGCGTCTACAAGGCGGTGCGCGACCTCGAGCCCGACGTGCTGCATGGCCACGGCGCCAAGGGCGGCGCGCTCGCCCGGATCGTCGGGACCATCCTGGCGCGCCGGGGCCGCCCGGTGGCGCGCTTCTACACGCCGCATGGCGGCAGCCTGCATTTCCCGAAGACGAGCCATTCCGGCCGCTTCTACTTCGCGGTCGAGCGCATGCTGGAACGCTTCTGCGACGGGCTGATCCATGTCAGCTGCTACGAGGCCATGGCCTATCGCGAGAAGGTCGGCAAGCCGCGCTGCGGGGCCAGCGTCGTGGTCAACGGGCTCAGGCGCGAGGAGTTCGAGGAGGTCGTGCCCGCCGCCGATGCACGCGACATCGTGTACATGGGCATGATGCGCGACCTCAAGGGGCCGGACGTGCTGATCCGGGCGGTGGCGGCCATCCGCGACCGGACCGGGCGCGCGCCCACCGTCGCCATGATCGGCGACGGCCCGGATCTCGCCTCCTATCGCAGGCTGGTCGAGGATCTCGGCCTTTCGCAGGCGGTCGCCTTCCACGCCCCGATGCCGACGCGGCGGGGCATGGCGCATGGCCATCTCATGGTGGTGCCGTCGCGGGCCGAATCCATGCCCTACATCGTGCTGGAATCGATCGCGGCCGCCCTGCCTCTGGTGGCGACCAGCGTCGGTGGCATCCCGGAAGTCGTCGGTGCCGCCCCCAGCCGGCTGGTGCCGCCCGGCGAGATCGAGGCGATGGCCGACGCGATCGAACGCGCCCTCTCCGATCCGGTGCGCACGCGCACGAGGGCGTTGCTGGCGCGTGCGACGCTGCGCGAGCGCTTCACCGTCGAGGCGATGGCGGACGCGACCGAGCGGCTCTATGCCGCCGCGCTCGGCCAGAGCGTCCGTGGCGCCAAGACGGCCGGCGTGCCGAGCCTGCAGCCGGCGGAGTGACGGCTGGGGCTTCCGGTCCGAGGGTGCCTCACGCTTTCGCCTCGGCCGGCAGGTTCGCCAGCAGCCCGATCATCGCGCGGTCGTGCAGCGCCAGGAAGCGCTCCTTCGGCGTCAGCCATTTGCAGGCCTCCTCCAGCGTGCGCGCCTCGGTGATCTTGGCAAAGGCCATCACCCGGTCCTGTTCGAACCTGCCGCGCTCGGAGCGGGCGCCTGGCGGCAGCATCGCCTCGTGCAGGTCGCGGAAATCCCCGTCGGCGTGCAGCACCTGCAGCGCATTCTCGTCGTCCTCGCCGGCGGCGGCGAGTTCCTGGCTGAGGGCGTTGGCACGCGAGGCGATCGGCGGGGGCAGGGTCTCCTCCGGTGTCATCAGGAGACCGAGCCGCTTCAGCCCGAGGCCGAGCCAGAGCTGGCCCGAGGCCCAGGACAGCGGGATGGACAGGAGCAGGCCGACGATGGTCGGCGACATCCAGGCGAAGAGATAGGGCGACATCACATAGGCGGCGATGCCGGCGAGCGCCCCGAGCGCGGTGTGCCAGCGGTGCCGGCGCACGATGTCGCCGAAGGGGATCGAGCCGTCGTCGCGGCGCTGCGGCTTCCAGCCGGAATCGCGCCCGAGCAGGATCTCGAACACCGAGCCGGACTGGACCAGCATCATGGTCGGCGCCAGCAGGGCGGAGAGGATGATCTCCAGGAGCGTCGACAGGATCAGCCTGATGCCGCCGCCGCAGGCGCGCCGGGCGTCCCGGTCCACGAGCATCACGATCATGCCGAAGAATTTCGGCGCCAGCAGGATGCCCATGGTGCCGGCGAACAGGCCGAGCGCGCGCTCGGCGTCGAACAGCGGCCAGCTCGGGAACAGGGAGAACTCGTTGGTGAAATATTCCGGCCGGATATAGTGCGCCTGCAGGGCGAGCGTCAGGCCGACCAGCAGCTGCAGGAGCCAGAGCGGGCTGGCGAGGTAGCTGAAGATGCCGGTGGCGAAATGCTGGCGCGTCGCCGGATGGAAGCCGCGCGAGCCGATCACCCGGGCGTGCTGCAGGTTGCCCTGGCACCAGCGCCGGTCGCGCGCCGCCAGGTCGATCAGCGAGGGCGGGCTCTCCTCGTAGGAGCCGGTCACGTCGGTCAGCATGTAGACGGCGTAGCCGGCGCGTCGCATCAGCGCCGCCTCGACGAAGTCGTGGCTGAGGATGTGGCCGCCGAAGGGCGGCTTGCCCGAGAGGTCCGGCATGCCGCAATGGGCCGCGAAGGCGGCGGTGCGGATGATGGCGTTGTGGCCCCAGTAATTGCCGTCATACCCCATCCAGACGGCGAGACCGTCGGCGATCACCGGGCCGTAGACCCGTGCGGCGAACTGCTGGATGCGGGCGAACAGCGTGTTGCGATTGATGATCAGGGGCAGGGTCTGGATGATGCCGGCGTCGGAATCCTTCTCCATCGCCGCCGCCAGACGCACGATCGCCTCGCCGGTCATCAGGCTGTCGGCGTCGAGCACCAGCATGTGGTCATAGGCCCCGCCCCAGCGCGTCACCCAGTCGGCGATGTTGCCGGCCTTGCGGTTGGTGTTCTTGGGCCGGTGGCGATACCAGACGGCGACGTCGGGGCCGAGGCGCCGGCGCAGGGCGAGGAAGGCCCGCTCCTCGGCGATCCACACGTCCGGGTCCGTCGTATCCGAGACGAAGAAATACTCGAAGGCGCGTCCGCAGCCGGTCGCCGTCACCGATTCGATGATCGCCTGCATGGCGGCGAACACCCGGCTCGGCGCTTCGTTGTAGATCGGCATCAGCACGGCGGTGCGCGAATGCAGCGCCTCGGGCAGCGGCGGCAGCCGGCGCCGGCGGAACAGGAGATGGATCAGGCCGACCAGGCTGGAGGTGAAGGCGACGGCGATCCAGGAGAAGTTCAGGATGAACAGCGTCACCAGCGCCCATTCCAGCACGGTGATGCCGCCGACGTCGACCACCTTGTACATCTGCCAGCCGCCATAGGCGGTGAGGGCGGCCATGCCGAGGAACACGACGGCGCGGGCGAACCACGGCACGGCGCGCATCGCCCGGTTGGTCCAGCTCCTCTGCTCGGCGCGCGTCCAGTGCGTCAGCGACTGCACCGGCATGGCCAGCGGCCGCTCCGGCGGCACGGCGCCGGGCGGATGGGCGAGGCGGCCCCCGGCTTGCGTCGCCGGCGGAGCCTCGATGGGCGCAGGGGTCACGGTGTCCATCGATAGAGCCAGGTTTCGCTCACGGGCTTGCCGTCCTTGTTGAGGACGGCCCGCATTTCCGAATAGGTTTCGTTATCCGGATCGAGAGTGAACGACAACCGTCCGAGCCGACGCGAGGGGTCCGGCGAGAAGGCGACGTCGCGCACCTTGCCCGGATTGACCGAGACGCCCGGCACGATGCCCTTCAGGCTGTCGGTGTCGGCGAAGATGTCGCCTTCGAAATCGATGACGAAGCGCCGGTTCTTGCCGCCGGCCGCGCCCGCCCGCGTCTCGTGGGCGATGGCGGTCTGCGGCTTGTCGGGCGGCGACCAGCACCAGTTGGTCCGGTATGAGAACGTATAGTCCTTGCCGGGGTCCAGCGGCACTTTCGGCCGCCAATAGGCGACGATGTTGTCGTGGATCTCGGCGTCGCTCGGGATCTCCACGAGTTGGATCGAGCCCTCGCCCCAGTCGCCGGAGGGGGTGATCCATACGCTCGGCTGGCGCTCGTAGCGGTGCCCCTCGTCCTCGAAGGCCGCAACGTCGCGGTTGCGCTGCAGCAGGCCGAAGCCGCGCGGGTTCTTGTCGGCGAAGGCGGAGATCTGCAGCGTCTCCGGATTCTGCAGCGGCCGCCAGATCCATTCGCCGGTGCCGCTGAGCATCTGCAGGCCGGAGGATTCGTGCACGGCGACGCGCACGTCGTCGACATTGTGCCGGTCGTTGGCGCCGAACAGATACATCGAGTTGAGAGGGGCGATGCCGACATGGTCGATGGCGACGCGCGGGATGATGGTCGTCTCCACGTCGACCAGCGTCATGTCGCCGGGCCGCAGCGTCAGGCGGAAGGCGCCGGTCGCCGCCTCCGAATCGAGCAGGGCGTGCACCACCAGCGCCCCGGCGCCGGGCTGCGGGCGCTCGATCCAGAAGGCGCGGAAGAAGGGAAATTGCTCGCCGTCCGACTCGCCGGTGTTGATCGCCAGGCCACGCGCCACGGCGCCGTAGCTCTGGGCCCGGGCGATGGCGCGGAAATAGCTCGCCCCCTGGAAGATGGCGAAGTCGTCGAAACGGTCGGGCGCGTCGAAGGGCGCCTTGAGGCGGAAGCCGGAGAAGCCGAAGCTCGCGTCCGGAGCCGGTCCCTTGAGGCCGCCGAAATCGAACAGGCTGGCATCGTAGGGCACGAGCAGGACCCGGCCGTCCTCGATGGTGAAGAGATCGACCGGGGCGGCATAGATGAAGCCGCGGTGGAGCGGCTCGACCACGAAGCCGCGCTGCTCGGCGCTCCACACCGCCCGCTCGGGCCGGAAGCGGATGGCGACGTAGTGCTCGTAGTCCAGGTCCTGGAAGGGCGCGGGCAGGGTGGTGTCCGGCGCCTGGTACGGGGTCTTGGTGAGCTCGCGGGCATAGGCGAGCAGGGCATCGTGCGAGAACGTCTCGCCGGGCTTCAATCCGGGAGCGTTGATCGCGGCCTGGCCGGGCCTCGGCCAGGCGAGCAGGCCGGGAGCGAGAGCGGCAAGTTTGAGGATGTCGCGGCGGTTCATGGTCAGCGCTGGGATTCTTCTTCTAACCGATGGATTTTTTCGGGGCAGTATGGGGGCGGGCGCGCCGTCGACGCCTATTGAGAAGCCCTTATACGTCATTTCGCAAGGCCGCGAGCCTCGCCGACGAGCGATTGGCGGATTTCCTATGGCGGCCGCGCGATGCTCATCGGCTGCTCGGCGCCTCACGGCCCGGCACCGTGCGCGAGGGCAGCGCTGCCGGCGGGAAACAGCCGCTGTCCGTCGAAGGGCGCAGGCGTGCAGCCGGCCCCGCCTCCACCGAGCCGGGCGCACAGATGCGCCGCCGCGGCCGGATTCGCGAACGGTCCGACGAGAAGGTGCAGCACGTATCCCCGGCTTGTCTCGCGCACCGCGATGAGCGGCTGCAGGCCGCCTGCGTCCTCTGCCAGCCTGTCGCGCAGCGCAGCCCAGGCGAGCCGCAGGCCGGGCAGGGACGCGGCGGGGCCGATGTCGGCCGCGAAGGCGGCCGGCGCTGCGGTGACGGGCCGGGCGGCCGCGCCGAGCGAGCCGGTGACGATCTCGGGCTGCGTTTCGGGCGCAGGCGCCGCGGGCCGCACGGCGGGGCCCGCCGCGGCGACGGTGCGGATCGGCCCGGCTGCCGGCCACAGGGGCGCGACGTCGGCATCCCGGGCCCGCGGATCGAGCAGAAGGAGGGCGGCGAAGGCGCCGGCGCAGGCCAGGGCCACGAGGCCGCCGGCCAACCCGCCGCCGCCGGGCCGCGCCACCAGCTCGCGACGGACCGGCGGCGATGCCTCCGTCATTGCGATGCTGCGGCGGTCCGGTAGAGCGGTCATGGTGGGGGGAGTGTCCGATTCGCGGCCGGCGCGGTTGCCGCACGGCTGAACATCGGCGATTAGTGCCGGACAATGCCTTCAGGAGCGTTAACCATGTCAGAACGTGCCGTCGCCGTGGTCCTCGCTGCCGGCGAGGGGACGCGCATGAAATCCGCGGTGCCCAAGGTGCTGCACAAGGTCGCGGGCCGCTCCATGCTCGGCCATGTGCTCGACGCAGCCGCGCAGGCGGGGATCGGCCGGGCCGCGGTGGTGGTCGGGCCGGACAGGGCCGACGTGGAGGCGGAAGCCAGGACGGCGGCGCCCGGCGCTGCTGTCTTCGTCCAGGCCGAGCGGCTCGGCACCGCCCATGCGGTGCTGGCGGCGCGCGAAGCCTTCGGCGGCGACGACGTCGTGGTGCTCTACGGCGACACGCCGCTGCTCAGCCCGCCGACGCTGCGCAGACTGACCGATGCGCTCGCCGAGGGCGCCGCCGTCGTGGTGCTCGGCTTCGAGCCGGCCGAGCCGACCGGCTATGGCCGCCTGATCGTCGAGGGCGGCGAGCTCGTGAGGATCGTGGAGGAGAAGGACGCCTCGCCGGCCGAGCGGTCCATTCGCCTGTGCAACGGCGGCCTGATGGCGCTGGCGGGCGCGCATGCCCGGGCCCTGCTCGAGGCGATCGGCAACGCCAATGCCAAGGGGGAGTTCTACCTCACGGATGCCGTCGAGATCGCCCGCGGGCGCGGGCTCACCGCCGTGGCCGAGACGGTGGCCGAGGAGGAGGTGATGGGCGTCAACGACCGCTTGCAGCTGGCCGCGGCCGAGGCGGTGCTGCAGCGGCGCCTGCGCGAGCGGGCGATGCGCGAGGGGGCGACGCTGGTCGCGCCCGAGACGGTGTTCCTGTCGCACGACACGCGCATCGGCCGCGACGTGCTGATCGAGCCCTGGTGCTGGTTCGGCCCCGGCGTCACGGTCGCGGACGGCGCGGTCGTGCACGGCTTCTCGCACCTGGAAGGGGCGCATGTCGGGCCGGCGGCCAGCGTCGGGCCCTATGGACGGCTGCGGCCGGGCACCAGGCTCGGGCGCAAGGCCAAGGTCGGCAATTTCGTCGAGGTGAAGGCCGCCGACGTGGAGGAGGGGGCCAAGATCAACCACCTCACCTATATCGGCGATGCCCGGGTCGGCGCCAATGCCAATATCGGGGCCGGCACGATCACCTGCAACTATGACGGCTTCTTCAAGCAGCACACCGATATCGGGGCGGACGCCTTCGTCGGCTCGAACTCGGCGCTGGTCGCGCCGGTCAAGATCGGCGACGGCGCCAATATCGGCGCCGGCTCGGTGATCACCAAGGACGTCGAGCCGGGGGCGCTGGCGGTGGCGCGCGGCCGCCAGGTCGAGATCGCCGGCTGGGCCAGGACCTTCCGGGCCCGGCGCGCGGCCGAGAAGGCCGGCAAGGCTAAGGACTGACGCAGCCTTTGGCCGAGGACGCGGAGGACGCGGCGCGGGCGCATCGCCTCGAGGCGATCATCCGGGCCGATCCCGGGCTGATGCGGCTTCTTGCCGTGCTGCGCGATCTCGGCCTGCCGCAATGGCGGCTCGTTGCCGGCTGCCTCTACCAGACCGTGTGGAACGTCCTGACCGGCCAGCCGCGCGGCACCGGCATCCGGGACTACGACCTCGCCTATTTCGACGAGGATCTCTCCTGGGAGGCGGAGGATGCGGTCATCCGGCGCGTCGCCGCGGCGACGCGCGGCGGCGTCGGCCCGGTGGAGGCGCGCAACCAGGCGCGGGTGCATCTGTGGTTCGAGAGCCGCTTCGGCGCCGCCTGTCCGCCGCTGGCCAGCGCCGACGCCTCGCTCGGGCGCTACGCCTCGGTGGTGCATGCGCTCGGCGTGCGGCTGGAGCAGGATGGCCGGCTCGATATCGCCGCGCCGTTCGGCCTGCACGACCTCTTCGCCATGATCGTCCGGCCGAACCACGCCCTCGACAACGCGGCGGCGCACCGCGCCAAGGCCGAGCGCGCGAAGGCGATCTGGCCGCAGCTCACGGTGCTGCCCTGGCAACCCCGGGAGCAACCCTAGGACGTTGTTTCAAAAAAAAGCAATCCTCGGGATGTCCTGGCAAGACAGAACGCGGCTCGCCTGCGGTTTTTCGCCGATCCGGACAACAACGCAGCCGGGCTTCAGAAAATCTCAACCGGGCTCATCTAGGCAGGCTTGCTTCCGCAGCGAGATGAGAATGCCGGATCTGCTTGCGATCGTCGACGACGGCCCGGGCGCCAAGCAGCTGATGTCCGTCGCCCGCTCCTATTTCACGATCGAGATCGTGGAATCCGCGACCCTGTGCGACGCGACCGACCTGCCGGACGGCGATCTCTATGTCGATGTCGATCTCGGCGACGGTGCGCTCGTCTCGAGCCTGCGGCGGATGCTGACGGCGCGGCGGAGCAATGGGCGCATGATCTTCGCCGTGCCGCGAGGCGTGCATGCGGCGATGGTCCAGGCCTATGCGCTGGGCGCGACCGACCTCGTGCCCCTGCCGATCGGCCCGGCACAGCTCGCCCAACGACTTTCCACGGCCCTGAGCCTGCTGCCGGGCAATTCCACGGACGCGACGAGCGCCGCCGGCGCGCAGGCCCTGGTCGACGGCGCCGGCGTGCTGCGCAGCATCTTCGCGGCGGCGCGCGGCGTTGGGCAGATCGACCTCGCCTTTCTCGGCCATGCCTCGCAGGCGGTCGCCGACACGATCGCCGACGAAGGCTTCGGCCGCTGGATCGCCACGGTGCAGCGCCACCACCACGGCACCTTCCAGCATTCGCTGCTGGTGGCCGGGGGGGCGGCGGCCTTCGGCCATCATCTCGGCATGCGCCGGAGCGATGTCGAGCGCCTCGCCACGGCCGGCCTGCTGCACGACATCGGCAAGGCGCGGGTCCCGCTCGAGATCCTCGACAAGGTCACCCGGCTGACCGAGGCGGAGATGGCCGTCATGCGGTCCCACACGGTGATCGGCCACGACATCCTGTCGACCCGCAGCGACGTTCCCGCCGAGCTGCTCGACGTCGTGCGCCACCATCACGAATATCTCGACGGCAGCGGCTATCCCGACGGGCTGACGGCGGCGGAAATCCCGGACCTGGTCCGCGTCGTGACCATCACGGACGTGTTCGCCGCCCTGATCGAGCGGCGCAGCTACAAGCGTCCCTTGCCCGGTCCGGTCGCCTTCGAGATCGTCCACGGCATGTCGGGACGGCTGGAGGAGGCGCTGATCCGCGCCTTCCGGCCGGTCGCCATGAGCGTCAGCGCACCGTAAGACCTCGTTGACTTCCGCTGCCGCTGTTGTCACACGACCCCCTGATCGTGACGACAGGCTTGGCGATGATCGAGAAGACCTTCACCCCCGCAGACGTCGAACCGCGCGTGGCCGCGGCCTGGGAAGCCGCGCAGGCGTTCCGCGCCGGGCGCGAGGACCGCAAGGACGCGCCGGCTTATTCGATCGTCATCCCGCCGCCGAACGTCACCGGCTCGCTGCACATGGGCCATGCCCTCAACAACACGCTGCAGGACGTGCTCTGCCGCTTCGAGCGCATGCGCGGCAAGGACGTGCTCTGGCAGCCGGGCACCGATCATGCCGGCATCGCCACGCAGATGGTGGTCGAGCGCCAGATGATGGAGCACCAGGAGCCGAACCGGCACGTGATCGGCCGCGAGAAGTTCGTGGAAAAGGTCTGGGCCTGGAAGGAGCAGTCGGGCAGCACCATCGTCAATCAGCTCAAGCGCCTCGGCGCCTCCTGCGACTGGTCGCGCGAGCGCTTCACCATGGACGAGGGCCTGTCCGCCGCCGTGGTGGAGATCTTCGTGCGCCTGCACGAGGCCGGGCTGATCTACAAGGACAAGCGCCTCAGCAACTGGGACCCGAAGCTGCTGACCGTCATCTCGGACATCGAGGTGCAGCAGGAGGAGAAGCGCGGCAGCTTCGCCTGGCGCCGCGGCGACCCGGACAAGCCCTTCGACGCCCTGGCTCTCAGCAAGGTGCTCGACCGCGATCCCAACGGCCACCTCTACTATTTCGACTATCCCGTGGTCGATGCCGACGGGCGCGACACCGGCGCCGTGATCACCGTCGCCACCACCCGGCCCGAGACCATGCTCGGCGACACGGGCGTCGCCGTGCATCCCGACGATCCGCGCTACCAGGACCTCGTCGCCGCCAAGGCGCGGGTGCGGCTGCCGCTCGTCGGCCGCCTGATCCCGATCGTCGCCGACACCTATTCCGATCCGGAGAAGGGCACGGGCGCGGTGAAGATCACGCCGGCGCACGATTTCAACGATGCCGAGGTCGGCAAGCGGCAGGGCCTTGCGGCGATCAACATCTTCGACGCCGAGGCTCGCCTCAACGAGAACGCGCCCGAGGCTTTCCGCAACCTCGGCCGCTTCGAGGCGCGCAAGCGCATCGTCGCGACCATGCACGACCTCGGCCATCTCGCCGAGGTCGAGCCGCACCAGCATCAGGTGCCGCACGGCGACCGTTCGGGTGTGCCGATCGAGCCCTGGCTGACCGACCAATGGTACGTCAACGTCCGGCCTCTGGCGGACAAGGTGGTCGAGGCCGTGCGCCGGGGCGAGACCCGCTTCGTGCCGCTGAACTGGGAACGGGTCTTCTTCGAGTGGATGGACAACATCCAGCCCTGGTGCATCTCGCGCCAGCTGTGGTGGGGCCACCAGATCCCGGCCTGGTACGGGCCGGACGGGGCCTATGTCGTCGCGCGCGACGAGGCCGAAGCCCGGGAGAAGGCACGCGCCAAGTGGGGTGCGGACGTGGCGCTGACGCGCGACGAGGACGTGCTCGACACCTGGTTCTCCTCGGCGCTCTGGCCCTATTCCACCTTCGGCTGGCCGGAGAAGACGCCGGAGCTGAAGAAATACTACCCGACCTCGGTGGTGGTGACCGGCTTCGACATCATCTTCTTCTGGGTCGCCCGGATGATGATGACCGGTCTCTTCACCATGAACGAGGTGCCGTTCCGCGACGTCTATCTCCACGCGCTCGTGCGCGACGAGAAGGGCGCCAAGATGTCGAAGTCGAAGGGCAACGTCCTCGACCCGCTCGAGCTGATCGACCAGTACGGCGCCGACGCGCTGCGCTTCACCCTGGCGGCGATGGCGGCCCAGGGGCGCGACATCAAGCTCGCCACCAGCCGCGTCGAGGGCTATCGCAACTTCGGCACCAAGCTGTGGAACGCCGCGCGCTTCGCCGAGGTCAACGGCTGCCTGCGCGACCCGGCCTTCGATCCGAAATCGGCAACCTCGGCTCTCAACCGCTGGATCGCGGGGGAGGCGGCCAAGGCGGCGGCGGAGACGCAGACGGCGATCGAGGCCTACAAGTTCAACGAGGCGGCCGGCGCGGTCTACCGCTTCATCTGGAACGTGGTCTGCGACTGGTACCTGGAGCTGGCCAAGCCGGTGCTGACCGGTAGCGACGAGGCAGCCAAGGCGGAGACGCGGGCCATGGTTGCCTTCATTCTCGACCAGGCCATCCTGCTGCTGCACCCGTTCATGCCGTTCATCACCGAGGAGCTCTGGGCGGTGACGGCGGGCGAGGGCGGCCGGACGAGCGTCGCCGCGCTGGCGCCCTGGCCGGATCTCGGCGGCCTCCTGGACGCGGAGGCCGAGGCCGAGATCGGCTGGCTGGTCGACCTCGTCTCCGAGATCCGATCGATCCGCACCGAGATCGGCGTCCCCGGCGGAGCGCAGGTGCCGCTGGTGCTGGTCGACGCCTCGGAGGCGGTGAAGGCCCGCTACGACCGCCTCGGCGAGACGCTGAAGCGCCTGGCGCGCCTCAGCGGGGTCGGCTTCGTCGATGCCGCGCCGAAGGGGGCCGTGCAGGTGATCGCCCGTGGCGTCACTGCGGCGCTGGCCCTGGAAGGCATCGTCGACATCGAGGCGGAGAAGGCGCGGCTCGGCAAGGAGATCGCCAGGATCGACGCCGACATCGCCAAGATCGACGCCAAGCTCGGCAATCCGGACTTCCTGGCGCGCGCCAAGGAGGAGGTGGTGGAGGAGCAGCGCGAGCGGCGCGAGGAGGCGACGGCCCGCCGCGCCAAGCTCACGGACGCGCTGGCGCGCCTCTAGCGCCGGCCGCCGGGAGGGATTGCCCATGCCGCCGCCCCTTCCGGCCCTGTTGCGCGAGACCTACGACCCGGCGACGCAGATCTCGCCGGCCCAGATCGAGGCGGTCGCCAGCATCGTCCGCGCCCGCGCGCCGGGTGCGCGATTCCTGGTCTTCGGCCTCGGCCGGGACTCGCCGATGTGGCAGCGCCTCAACGCCGACGGCGAGACGCTGTTCGTCGAGGACAAGCCGGCCTATGTCGAGGCGGCGCGCCAGGCGATGCCGCAGGCGCGCATCGTCGTGGCCGACTATGCCGCCACCACCGTGCTCGGCTCCTTCGCCATGTCGCCGGCGGCCCTCGACGCCATCGCCATGCCGGAGGAGCTGCGCGGCTCCTGGGACGTCGTCCTGATCGACGGGCCGGCCGGCTACTGGCCCGGCGATCCCGGCCGGCTGGTGCCGCTCGCCTGGACGTCGCGGCTGATGGCGCGGCACACCCATGTCTTCGTCGACGACTACAACCGGGTCCTGGAGCGGCACTTCGCCGACCTCCTGATCCGCTTCGACAATCCGCCCTGCGCCGAGCTGGCGCACGAGCGGGAGGCCGGCAAGACCATGCTGTGGCGCATCGGGCGCAGCCTTCCGCCCTGAGGCCGACGGCCGCAGGGATCGGGGCGGCCGCGCGTCGCCGCGATGCGACAGAGCCCGTCGCATGAAGACAAAAGCGCCGCGACGCGCTGCGTCAGCTTCTGCTCCTCGAACTTCCAGGACACGCCCGCCATGTCATCCCGGCCCAACATCCTCCTCGTCATGGCCGACCAGCTGGCGCCGGCCTGCCTGCCGATCCACGGCCATGGCATCGTGAAGGCGCCGAACCTCGAACGGCTGGGACGGGACGGCGTGGTGTTCGACAGCGCCTATTGCAATTCGCCGCTGTGCTCGCCGTCCCGTGCCGTGTTCATGACCGGGCGGCTGCCATCGCGGACCGGCGTCTACGACAATGCCGCCGAGTTCCGCTCGGACATCCCGACCTGGGCGCACTACCTGCGCCGGGCCGGCTATCGCACCACCCTGTCGGGCAAGATGCATTTCTGCGGGCCGGACCAGCTCCACGGCTTCGAGGAGCGGCTGACCACCGACATCTATCCCGCCGACTATGGCTGGACGCCGGACTGGGACCGCCCGCAGGAGCGGCCGAGCTGGTACCACAACATGTCCTCGGTCACCGAGGCCGGGCCCTGCGTGCGCACCAATCAGCTCGACTTCGACGACGAGGTGATCTTCGCGGCCGAGCGGGCGCTCTACGACCATGTCCGCTCCAGCGACCGGCGCCCCTTCTGCCTGGTCGCCTCGCTCACCCATCCGCACGATCCCTTCGCCATCCCGCGCGAATACTGGGACCTCTACCGCGACGAGGACATCGTGCTGCCGCGCGTCGAGGTGCCTCTCGACCGGCTCGACCCGCATTCGCGCCGCCTGCGGCATGTCTGCGACATGGACGCGACGCCGATCGACGAGAAGCAGGTCCGTGCGGCGCGGCGTGCCTATTTCGGCGCGATCTCCTATGTCGACGCCCAGGTCGGCCGGCTGCTGCGGGCCCTGGAGGCCACGGGCCTGCGCGACGACACGATCGTGATCTTCACCAGCGACCATGGCGAGATGCTGGGCGAGCGCGGCCTCTGGTACAAGATGAGCTGGTTCGAGGGCTCGGCCCGCGTGCCTCTCCTCGTCTCGGCCCCTGGCCGGTACCGGCCGGGGCGGGTCGGCGCCAGCGTGTCCCTGGTGGACCTGCTTCCGACCCTGGTGGAGATGGCGGGGGGCGACCCGGCCGACCTCGCCGGCGGCCCGAGCGACGGCCGCAGCCTCGTGCCGCATTGCGAGGGCCGCGGCGGCCATGACGAGGTCATCGGCGAATATCTCGCCGAAGGCGCCGTGGCGCCGCTGATGATGATCCGGCGCGGCCCCTGGAAGTTCGTGCATTCCCCGGCGGACCCGGACCAGCTCTACGACCTCGAGGCCGATCCGGACGAGGTGCACAATCTGGCCGAGGCGGCGGATCATGCCGCGACGCTGGCCGAATTCCGCGCCGAGGCCGCGCGGCGCTGGGACATGCCGGCGCTCGACGCCGCGGTTCGCGAGAGCCAGCGCCGGCGCCGCCTGGTCGATGCGGCGCTGACCACCGGCACCCTCCGCTCCTGGGACTTCCAGCCGTTCGTCGACGCGTCCAGGCAATATATGCGCAACAGCATCGACCTCGACGACCTCGAGGCGCGGGCCCGCTTTCCCAAGGTAAAGCCCTAGGCCGGGACGGCCTCCTATTCGTGACATTCGCGCAACAGGGGATATGAGTCTTCTCCAGGCCCCGCGCGCCTCCTGCGTCAGCCCAGATCCCGCCACAAATCAACGGCTCAACTGGCCGCACGCCATGGATGAGCGGGCGTCCGCAGCGGGGCGGCGGCCAGTTCGTTCGAAAGGGTGAAGAAATTTGAAAAAGACACGGCAGGTCAAGGATGTCGGCGCGATTTTTCGCGTGATGCATGATCTGCCGGGCAACAGCGGGTGGCGTGGCGTTGAGACGTGATGGCGTGACGATACCCGACAGGATCGAGACCGGGCGTGCCGTAGCGGCATTGCGGATGCTGCATCTTTCCCACGACGTCCTGTCGATTGCGGGGCCGAGGCTCGGTTCTCGTCTCGGCCTCGGCCTCGGCCTGCAGAAATTGCCATCATTGCCGGCGCTCGGCCCCGATCCGGCCAAAAAAACGATCGAAGTACCAGGTATTTGTTGCGGCAGGATCGGTTGCGAGAGTGTCGGCATGCACGAAATCGGCGCGGATGCCGGGCGCCGGGCCGGAAGAGCGATGCGGACGGGGGCCGAAAGGTCGGTGGGAATCATGCGTGCGTTCGAAGCTCTAGCCCGCCTGGCAGGCCGCGCTGTGCCGTTCGGCATCGCAGCCATGCTGACGGCGGCGCCGGCCCTGGCGTTCGACGGCACGCAGACGCCGGCGAACGACCGCACGCCGATGGAGGCCTTCAAGTTCGGCGCCAAGGCCTACAAGGCGGGCGATCTCGCCGAGGCGTCACGGGCCCTGGAATTCGCGGCGGGCAAGGGTCATGCCCTGGCGCAGTGGAAGCTCGCCCGGATGTATTCGGAAGGCGACGGCGTTCCGCGCGACGACCTCAAGGCCTTCGAATATTACCAGCAGATCGTCAATGCCCATGCCGACGACAGCCCGGACACGGCGCAGGCCCGCTTCGTGTCGAGCGCCCTGGTGGCGCTGGGGTCCTATTACCTCAACGGCATCCCGAACACGGAGGTGCGGTCCGACCCGCAGCGCGCCATCGAGATGTTCCAGTACGCCGCCACCTATTTCGGTGACAGCGACGCCCAGTACAATCTCGGCCGGCTGTTCCTCGACGGCACGGCCGACCGGCCGCGCGACCCCGTCATGGCGGCCCGCTGGCTGCGGCTCTCGGCGGACAAGGGCCAGCACCAGGCCCAGGCCGTCCTGGGGCATCTGCTCTTCGCCGGCGAGGAGGACCTGCCCCGGCAGGCGGCGCGCGGCCTGATGTACCTCACCCTGGCGCGCGATGCGGCGACAAGCGACGCCGACAAGTGGATCGTCGACCTCTACAACCAGGCAGTCAGCGCGGCGACGCCGGACGAGCGGCAGATGGGGCTCGCCTATCTCGAGCAATATCTCAAGAATAGATCGTAAGAGCCTGTTCTGATTCGCCTCAGGCGCGCGGCTCGATCGCGAGATCGCAGCGAATCGGCACGTGGTCGGACGGCTTGTCCCTGGCGCGCGTCGACTTGTCGATGGCGCAGCCCGCCAGGACCGCCGCGGCGTGCGGCGACAGCATGAGATGATCGATGCGGATGCCGTTGTCGCGCTGCCAGGCGCCGGCCTGATAGTCCCAGAAGGTGTAGAGGCCGGGCGAACCGGTGCAGGCGCGCAGCGCGTCGGTGAAGCCGAGATTGACGAGCTCTCGGAACTTGGCCCGGGTGGCGGGCAGGAACAGGGCGTCGCCGACCCAGGCGTCCGGCGTCTTGGCGTCTTCGGCGGCGGGAATGACGTTGTAGTCGCCGGCGAGCACCAGCGGCTCCTCCAGGGCCAGCAGCGCCCGCGCCCGGGCGATGAGCCGGTCCATCCAGGCGAGCTTGTAGGGATATTTCTCCGTCTCCGGCGGATTGCCGTTCGGCAGGTAGATCGAAGCGACGCGCACGACGCCGTCGCGGGTCGAGATCACCGCCTCGAGGTAGCGGGACTGCTCGTCGCCGTCATTGCCGGGCAGGCGCGGCGTCGCCTCGTCGATGGGATGGCGCGACAGGATGGCGACGCCGTTGAACGTCTTCTGGCCGTGGGTGACGACGTTGTAGCCGAGCGCCTCGATCTCGGCGGTCGGAAAATTCTCGTCCAGGCACTTGATCTCCTGGAGGCAGACGATGTCGGGCGAGGCCTGGCCCAGCCATTCCGTCAGATGGGCGACGCGCTGGCGAATCGAATTGACGTTCCAACTGGCGATGCGCAGCACGGTGGGGAGCCCGCTGTTGATGAGTCCGCCCCCTGTTTCCGACCTTCGCGCCAGAAAGGCAATCCGAAGATTGCGGCCGGTGCGGTGCCGCGGTCGGAGTCAGACCGAGAAGCTGGTGCCGCAGCCGCAGGCCGCCACCGCGTTGGGATTGTGGATCTTGAAGGCCGAGCCGATCAGGTCCTCGACATAGTCGAGCTCGGCCCCGCCCATATATTGCAGGGACACCTCGTCGACGAGCACCGTGGCGCCGTCGCGCTCGATGGCGACGTCGTCGGGCTGGCGCGCGGTATCGAAATCGAACTTATACTGAAAGCCGGAGCAGCCGCCGCCCTCGACGCTGATCCGCAGCATCGAGCCGGCCGGCTCGCTTTCGAGGATCTTGGCGATACGGCGGGCAGCACGCTCGCTGACGCTCATCTGGGTCATGGCGGTCATCTCGGTCATCATGCCTTCAAGATATGTGCGCCGCGGCCAAGGTCAATCGCCCGCCGGCGCCAGCGGATCACGGAGAAGAAACCGTTTGCGGGATGGTGCCTTCGTGGAACGGCCATTCCTCCCACAGCCCTGCAAAGAAATCTGCGCCGCGTTGAAACGTCGAGCGGTTTCGACGTAGCTCTAGCGCGCGATCGAGAGCGCGGCCGGAGAGGGGCGCGCCGATCGCCGGGAGAGTAGAGATGATCAGCCTCGGAAAACTGGCCGGCATCGCGGGCGCCATGGCGATCCTGGCCGCGCTCGGCCCGGCCCGGGCGGCGACGCCGCCCGGCATCCTCGTCGTCGCGCAGTCGATCGACGACGCGGTCAGCTTCGATCCGGCCGAAGGCTTCGAGCTGACGACGGTCCAGTCCTTCAACAACATCTACCAGCGCCTGGTGCAGACCGACCGCGCCGACGCGACGCGGATCGTGCCGGCGCTCGCCGCGAGCTGGGAGGCGGGGGCGGACGGCAAGAGCCTCACCTTCACGCTCGCCAAGGACGCCCGATTCGCCTCCGGCAACCCGGTCCGGCCCGAGGACGTGATCTTCTCGCTCACCCGGGCGGTCAAGCTCAACAAGGCGCCGGCCTTCATCCTCAACGAGCTCGGCTGGACGGCGCAGACGGTGTCCGGCGCGGTCGAGAAGGTCGGCGACGGCCAGGTCCGGGTCAAATGGTCGGCCGATGTCGGCCCCGCCTTCGCGCTGGCGATCCTGACGGCGCCGATCGCCTCGATCGTCGACGAAGTCGTGGTCTCGCCGCAGGCGGCGGGCGACGACCTCGGCAATGGCTGGCTCAAGATCCATTCGGCCGGCAGCGGCCCGTTCAAGATCGCCGCCTACACGCCGCACGAGGCGCTGGTGCTGGAGGCGAACGCGTCCTCGCCCGCCGGCGCGCCGAAGCTCGCGAGCGTCATCCTGCAGAACGTGCCGGACGCGGCGGCCCGCCGTCTCCTGATCGAGCAGGGCGATGCCGATATCGCCCGCGGCCTCGGCGCCGACCAGGTCGAGGCGCTCAAGGCCAAGCCGGGCCTCACCGTGCTGGCCGTGCCTTCGGCGCGCACCGACTACATCCTGATCAATTCCAAGGCCAGCGCCACGCTCGGCAACCCGGCCTTCTGGGAGGCGGCGCGCTACCTCGTCGACTATGACGGCATCGCCGACAACCTCCTGCGCGGCCAGGTGCGGGTGCACCAGGCCTTCCTGCCGGACGGCTTTCCCGGCGCGCTCAAGGACAACCCGTTCAAGCTCGACATCGAGAAGGCGAAGAAGATCCTTGCCGACGCCAAGATCGGGCCGACGAAGATCGCCTTCCCGGTGTTCAACGAGCAGCCCTTCCTGCAGATCGCCCAGTCGCTGCAGTCGACCTTCGGCCAGGCGGGATTGACCCTCGACATCCAACCCGGCGTCGCCAGCGAGATCTACGCCAAGGGCCGCTCGGGCAATTACGAGATCACGCTGCGCTACTGGATCCCCGACTATTTCGACCCGCATTCCAACGCCAGCGCCTTCGCCATCAACCGCGACAACCAGCACAACACCGTCGCCAAGCAGGCGGGCTGGGTCATTCCCGGGCTCAGCGACGAGACGGCGGCGGCGGTGAAGGAGCAGGATCCGGCCAAGCGCGCCGCGCTCTATGAGGACCTGCAGCGCGAGATCCAGAAGAGCTCGCCCTATGTCTTCATGCTCCAGGGCAGCGACCAGGTGGTTCTGCGCGACGCGGTCAAGGGCTATGCTCAGGGCCTCAACGCGGATCTGGTCTATTACGACCGGGTCGAGAAGTGAGGCGACAGCAGATTGGCGCAGGCCACCCTCCCGGCCCGGGATTTCGGACATGATGTGCGGCGGCCGTCCTCCCCGGAGGGCGGCCGCCGCAGGTTCGGCACGCTCGCCGCCGTGCTGCGCTGGCTGCGCAAGCTGGCGCTGACGCTGTTCGGCCTGATCCTCGTCACCTTCGCGATGACGCGGCTGTCGCCGGTCGACCCGGCGCAGCAGCTCGTCGGCGACCACGCCAGCCAGTCCTCCTACCAGGCGGCGCGGCAGGAGCTGGGCCTGGACGAGCCGCTCGCCGTCCAGTTCTGGCGCTATCTCGGGCGGCTGGCGGAGGGCGACCTCGGGCGGGCCACGTCCACCGGGCAGCCCGTCGCCGCCGACGTGGCGCGCACCTTCACCGCGACGCTGGAGCTGGCGACCGCGGCCATCGTCCTCGGCACCGTCGTCGGCCTCGCCCTGGGCATGATCGCGGCGATGCGGCCCGGCGGCCTCCTGGACGGCGCCATCCGCCTCGTCTCGCTGATCGGCTATTCCGTGCCGATCTTCTGGCTCGGCCTCCTGATGCTGCTCCTGTTCTATGCGCGGCTGCACTGGGCGCCGGGAACCGGGCGGCTCGACGTCGTCTACCAGTACACCCTCAAGCCGGTGACCGGCTTCGCGCTGATCGATGCGGGGCTGTGGGGCGCGCCGGGCGCCTTCCGCAGCGCCCTGGCGCATCTCGTGCTGCCGGGCCTGGTGCTCGCCTTCTACGCCCTCGCCGGCATCTCCCGGCTGACGCGCGCCGCCATCCTCGGCGAGCTGGCGCAGGAATATACGCTGACCGCCCGGGCCAAGGGCGCCGGCGCGGCCCGGGTGATCTTCGTCCACATCCTGCCGAACATCGCCGGCACGCTCGTCACCGTGGTCGCGCTCGCCTATGCCAACCTCCTGGAAGGCGCCGTGCTGACCGAGACCGTGTTCGCCTGGCCCGGGATCGGGCGCTATCTCACCGTGGCGCTGTTCGCCGGCGACACGGCCGCCATTCTCGGGGCGACCCTCGTCATCGGCGTCGCCTTCATCGCGCTCAACAGCCTGACGGATCTTGCCGTCGCCCGGCTCGATCCGAGGCGCGTGCGATGAGTGCCCAGGGTCCGACTTTCGGCATGGCCTTCGGCCGGCTGGCGCCCGTCGCGCGCCGCTCGCCTTCGCTGGCCGCGGGCGCCGCGATCCTGGCCGCGGTCACCGCCTGCGCGCTGTTCGCGCCGTGGCTGGCGCCCTACGATCCCAACCTGCAGGACACGGCGATCCGCCTCGCCGCGCCCTCGGCCGCCCATTGGCTGGGGACGGACGGGTTCGGCCGCGACCTGCTCTCGCGTCTCGTCTACGGCGCCCGGCCGACGCTGCTGATCGTCGTGCTGGTCGGGGCATTCATGGCGCCGGTCGGCGTCGCGGTCGGCATGGTCGCCGGCTTCTTCGGCGGCCTGACCGAGCGGGCGCTGATGATGCTCTGCGACATCGTGATGTCGTTCCCGCGCCTGCTCCTTGCCTTCGCCTTCGTGGCGATCCTCGGCCCGGGCCTGCTCAACGGCGTCATCGCCCTCGCCCTGACCAGCTGGCCCGCCTATGCCCGCCAGGCCAGGGTCGAGACGGAGGCCCTGCGCCGCAGCGACTATCTCGCCGCCGCGGAGATGGTGGGCATCCGTGGGCCGCGCCTGTTCGCCGGGCACATCCTGCCGCTGGTGCTGCCGTCGGCGATCGTGCGCCTCGCCCTCGATCTCGGCGGCATCATCCTGGCGGCCGCGGGCCTGGGATTCCTCGGGCTCGGCGTGCGCCCGCCCACGGCCGAATGGGGCTCGATGGTGGCGGAGGGCACGCAAGTGATCTTCGACCAGTGGTGGATCGCCGCCGCCCCGGGCGCCGCCATCTTCCTCACCAGCCTCGCCTTCAACCTGGTCGCCGACGGCTTGCGCGACCTCATGGATCCTCGCCATGGCTGAGCCGCTGCTGAGCGTGGAGGACCTGCACGTGGCGGCCATGGACGAGGGCGGCTCGCGTCCGGTGCTGCGCGGCATCTCCTTCGCCGTCGGCCGGGAGCGCGTCGCCCTCGTGGGGGAATCCGGTTCCGGCAAGTCGATGACGGCCCGCGCCATTCTCGGGCTGCTGCCGCGCGGCCTGCGCCGGACCGGCGGGCGCGTCGTGCTGGGGGGCACGGACCTCGCCGGGCTCGACGCCCGTGCCTGGCAGGGCCTGCGCGGCAAGGCCGTCGGCCTGGTGCTGCAGGATCCGAAGTTCTCGCTCAATCCGGCCCATCGCGTCGGCCGGCAGGTCGAGGAGACGCTGCTCCTGCACACGCGGCTGTCGCGGACCGAGCGACGGGAGCGTGCGCTGGACATGCTGGCGAAGGTCGGCCTCGACGATCCCTTGCGCGTCTATCGCAGCTATCCCGGCGAGCTGTCGGGCGGCATGGGCCAGCGTGTGATGATCGCGGCGATGCTGATCGCCGAACCGGCGCTCCTGATCGCGGACGAGCCGACATCGGCGCTGGACCAGGCCGTGCGCGGCCAGATCCTCGACCTCCTGCGGGGCCTCGCCGAGGAGCGGGGCATGGGCCTTCTCCTGATCAGCCACGACCTGCAGCAGGTCGCCAGCTTCGCGCATCGCGTCCTGGTGATGCATCGCGGCGCCATCGTCGACCGCCTGGCGGCCGAGCAGCTCGCCGATGCAACCCATCCCTATACCCGGGCCCTGTGGCAGGCGCGCCCGTCCGCGGCGACCCACGGCACCCGGCTGCCGACGGCGGCATGGCAGGAGGCGGCCCGATGAGCGCCGTGACGGTGAATCGGCTTTCGGTCGCGTTCCGCCGCGGCGCGGCGAGCTTCGCCGCGGTCCGCGATGCCGCGTTCACCGTGCGGACGGGCGAGATCTTCGGCCTGCTCGGACCGTCCGGCTGCGGCAAGACGACGGTGCTGCGCGTGCTCGCCGGCCTCGAGCGCACCTGGACGGGGGACGTGTCGGTGCTCGGCACGCCGCTCCATCCCGGCCGGCGAATCGAGGGCGAGCTGCGCCGCGAGGTCCAGATGGTGTTCCAGGATCCCTATGCCTCGCTGCATCCGCGCCACCGCATCGCCCGCACCCTCGGCGAGCCGCTGCGCGCGCGCCGGGAGGGCGACGTGGAGCGGAGGGTCGCGGCGATCCTGGCCGAGGTCGGACTGGCCGGCGACATCGCCGCGCGCTTTCCTCACGAGCTCTCCGGCGGCCAGCGCCAGCGCATCGCCATCGCCCGGGTGCTGCTGCTGCGGCCGCGGCTGCTGCTCTTGGACGAGCCGACCTCGGCGCTCGACCTGTCGGTCCAGGCGGGCGTGCTCAACCTCCTCACCGACCTTCGCGCCCGTCACGGCATGACCATGGTGCTGGTCAGCCATGACGGGGATGTCGTCGGGCACCTGTGCGACCGTGCCGCCAGGATGGAACGCGGCGCGGTCGTCGAGATTCTGGACCGACAGGGCCTGGAAGTCGGATCCTGAGCGGGATCTCCGATTGCGGCATGTCCGGCCTCGCCAAGGTCAGGCGCCGAGGTCGAGGCGCATCAACGGGCGGCGAGGGGAACGCCGGGCAATCTCGCGGAAGCCGAGCTTGCTGAACACCGAGGCAATGCCGGTGAAGCCGTCGCCCCAGACGAGCGGCCTGTCCGCCTCGACCGGGCAGACCTCGATCGCGGTGGCGCCGGCACGGCGCGCCATGTCGATGGCCGCCAGCGACAGCTCGCGCATCAGGCCGCGCCGCGTGTAGCCCTTGCGCACGAAGAAGCAGGTCAGGGCATAGACGATGCCCGCATCGGACAGGCCCTCGACGGGTTTCGACACTTTCGTCGTTTCGAACCGGGCGAAGTTGCGGCGCTGGCCGACGGCGCACCAGCCGATGGCCAGGTCGTTCTCATAGGCCAGCACACCAGGCGCGGGGCCGCGGACGACGATCTGGTGAAACATCGCCTTGCGATCCGCCTTCGGCATCACGAGATAGTCCGCGCGCCGCAGCCTCGGCCACAAGCACCAGCAGCCGGAATTGCCGCCGCGGTCGGGGCCGAACAGGGTCTCGAAATCGGCCCAGCGATCGGGCGTCAATGCATGGAACGAGATCGGCTCGTGCATGTCCCTCTCCTGAGCGTTTCCGTTTTGTTCCATATGTGACCAGTCTTGTCCAGCGTCCTCGAACGCAGGACGGACGCCCTCAATGCGGATCCGCGCGCGATACCTCGAAGGCCGGCTGGTCGCGCAGCGTGTTGCTGACCGTGCAGATGGTCTCGGCAGCGGCGACGATGGCGTCCTTGGCCGCTTCGTCGAGATCGCCGTCGACGCCGAGGACGATGTGGAACCGTTCGACGCGCGAGGGCCCGTCCGCCGCCTTGCTGCCGCTCACGGTGGCGCTGAGCTCCGCGACCTTGTCGAGCATCCCGAGCTCGCTCGCCGCGATCCGGGCGCTGAGGACGAGGCAGGCGGAGAGCGAGGCGTAGAGCAGGTCGAGCGGATTGAAGCCGGGCTCCGACGGACGCGTGACCACGGAGAGCTCGCCGCCGGTGACGGAGGCCACGGAGGGCTGCCCGGTGCGCCCGAGCCTCGCCGTCGCGCCCGTCGCCCGGGTCTTGATGGTTCCAAGGGCCATTGCTGCTCCTTCCCTGCTGTGCTCGGCGGGCCATGTCGGCGGCGCATGGCTGCATCGCATGGCGCCCTGCGTGCGATTATTCTATGTCTACCGGCGATATAGAACAACATGTTCTCTTGAAAGAACGTTCCGTCCGTTTTAAAAAACGGCCGACGAGCAGCCGGACCTGCCGGCGGAGCGCCGCCGAAGGCCGTCCGCATGCCTGGCCGGTGCGCCAGCGATTTTCAGGAGATGTCCATGAGGATGAACCCGCTCCGCCGCGTCCTGATCCAGGCGGCGCTGCTGCTGCCGGCCCTGGCGGCGCCGATCCTGGGCGCAGGCCATGCCCGCGCCGACGACACGACGGTGCGCGTCGGCATCATGAGCGCCGAGGACGAGGACGTCTGGGCCGTGGTGTCCGAGGAGGCCAGGAAGCGCGGCCTCACCGTCAAGCTCACCGTCTTCAACGACTATACCCAGCCCAACGAGGCGCTGGAGAACGGCGAGCTCGACGCCAACGCCTTCCAGCACAAGCCCTACCTCGACAACCAGATCAAGACGCGCGGCTACCACATCGTGCCCGTCGGCTACACGGCGGTCTGGCCGATCGGGCTCTATTCGCGCAAGGTCCACAAGGTGGCGGACCTGCCGAACGGCGCGGTGATCGGCGTGCCGAACGATCCGAGCAACGAGGGGCGGGCCTTGCGCCTGCTGGAGCACGAGGGCCTGATCAAGCTCAAGCCCGAATCCGGCATCCTGGCGACGACGCTGGACATCGTCGACAATCCCAGGAACCTCGCGATCAAGGAGCTCGATGCCGGCATCGTCGGCCGCTCGATCGACGATCTCGACGCCGCGGTCGTCAACACGGACTGGGCGCTGAAGTCGAACCTGACCCAGGCCGACCGCATCGCCACCGAGCCGGTGGCAGACAACCCCTATCGCAACTTCATCGCCGTCAAAGCGGGGCACGAGACCGATCCCTGGGTGAAGACGCTGGTCGCCTCCTACGAGAACGACACGGTGCGCGAGGCCCTGGCCAGGATCTACAAGGGCACGGCCCTGCCGGCCTGGTGAACTCGGCCGCAACGAGGTTTTCGTCATGCGCCGGTCTCCGGCGCATGACGCTGTTTTGAGGACGCAGCGATGACGGCACATCCCAGGGCGGAGGACGGGCAGGCGGCGGACGGGGCGCTGCCGGGCGCGGCCGATGCGGCGCCCCGGCCGTCCGAAACGATGCTGCGCCTCGTCCATGTCGCCAAGCGCTTCGGGGCGGTGGCGGCGATCGACGACGTCTCGCTGGAGGTTCGGCGCGGCGAGATCCTGGGCGTGATCGGACGCAGCGGCGCCGGCAAATCCACCCTGATCCGTTGTCTCAACGGCCTGGAGAAGCCGGATTCCGGTCGCGTCGAGATCCAGGGGCGGGACATCGTGCCGCTCGGCGAGGGCGAGCTGCGCCGGGTGCGCGGCCGCATCGGCATGATCTTCCAGCACTTCAACCTGCTTTCGGCCAAGACCGTGGCCGACAATGTCGCCCTGCCGCTGAAGATTGCGGGATGGCCGCGCCACCAGCGCCGGGAGCGGGTTGCGGCGCTGCTGCAGCTGGTCGGCCTGGAGGCGAAGGCCTCGGCCTATCCCGCGCAGCTCTCGGGCGGGCAGAAGCAGCGTGTCGGCATCGCCCGGGCGCTTGCCGCCGATCCGGCGCTGCTGCTTTCGGACGAGGCGACGTCCGCGCTCGATCCGGAGACGACCGCCTCGATCCTGGCGCTGCTGCGCGACATCAACCGCAAGCTCGGGCTCACCATCGTGCTCATCACCCACGAGATGAGCGTGATCCGCGCCATCGCCGACCGGGTGGTGGTGCTCGATCACGGCCGCATCGCGGAGGAGGGCGACACCGCCGCCCTGTTCGCGCGCCCGCGCACCGAGATCACCCGCCGCCTGCTGGCGCCGGGCGAGATGCCGGCCACCGGCGAGGCGGCGGAGAGCCCCGGCATCCTGCCCATGGGCCTCGCCGCGGCCTGGGCGCCGGGGCTCGACGCGGTGTTCCGCCTCACCCTCGCGGGCGGCCTGGCCGAGCGCCCGGTTCTGACCGACCTCGCCGCCGCCACCGGCGCAGCCCCGATCATCCTGCGGGCGCAGGCCTCGGGTGTGCGCGAGGCGGCTGCCACCACCATCCTCTTCGCCGCTCGCGACGCGACGCCCGAGCTCATCGACCGGATCGAACGCCATCTCGCGGCAGCCGGCGCCACCGTGGAGATCCTCGGCTATGCCCAGCGTTCCGCTTGAACCCCTGCTTGCTGCGCTGCAGCAGACCGTGGTGATGACGCTGGTCTCCGGCGCCATCAGCTTCGTCGTCGGCCTGCCCCTCGGCCTCGTTCTGGTCGGCACCGCGCCGGGTGGGATCTGGGAGAACGCCTGGGTCAACAAGGGGCTGGGGGCGGTGGTCAACGCCTTCCGCTCGCTGCCCTTCATCATTCTGCTGGTGGCGCTGATCCCGCTGACCCGGCTCCTCGTCGGCACCTCGATCGGCACGGCGGCGGCCGTCGTGCCGCTGTCGATCTCCGCCATCCCCTATTTCGGACGCGTGTCGGAGGTCTGCCTGCGCGAGGTCGACCGCGGCCTGATCGAGGCGGTCAAGGCCATGGGCGGCGGCAGCTGGACGATCATCCGCGAGGTGCTGGTGCCCGAGGCCCTGCCGAGCCTGATCTCCGGCTTCACCGTCACGCTGGTGCTGCTGATCGGCGCCTCGGCCATGGCCGGTGCGGTGGGGGCGGGCGGGCTCGGCGATCTCGCCATCCGCTACGGCTATCAGCGCTTCGAGACTTCGGTCATGATCGCGGTGATCGTCGTGCTGATCGCGCTGGTGTCGCTGGTGCAGGCCGGAGGCGACAGGCTGGCGCGGGTCTTCGACCATCGCTGAGGCAGATCTTTCGGGAGGTGTGATGCCGGACAGGCCGAACAGAAGACAGGGGCCTTCCACCCGGGCCATCCATCCCGGCTACGATCCGGCGAGCGCGCAGGGCGCGCTGACGCCGCCGGTCTCCATGACCTCGACCTTGCTCTCCATGAAACCCGCATGCACGACCCACGCGACCTCGAGGCGCCGGAGCTCGGCTCAGGCGATTGCCGAGATGACCGCCATTCATCCGGCTGTCGCGTCCCTGTCCTATCCGGGCCTGCCGGCCCCGCCTGATTCGGAGCTCGATGGCGGTGTCGTTGCGGGAGTTGCCTTGATGGACGCCCTTGCGCTGGTCAGCCGCGCCGTCGGCCTTGAGAACACCGAGGATCTCCTGGACGATGTCGAGCAGGCGCTTGCCGCGGCAGCGCGGGGAGGGCGGCCATGACGGTGCTGCCGATCGTGCGCGTCGGCGATCCCGTGCTGCGGAGCCGGGCCGACGAGGTGCCGCTCGAGGCGATCGCCTCGCCCGAGATCCAGAGCCTGATCGACGACATGATCGCCACCATGCGCGATGCGCCGGGCGTCGGCCTGGCGGCGCCGCAGGTCGGCCAGGCCCGCCGCATCATCGTGGTGGAGGATCCGCCGCAGGCGATCGAACGCCTGAGCGAGGAGCAGCGCCAGGACCGGCAGCGGACTGCGGCGTTTCCCCTGCAAGTCTTCGTCAATCCGCGCCTGCGCCTCCCGGCCGAAGGCCGGAAGGTCGTCTTCCCGGAGGGCTGCCTCAGCATTCCCGGCTATGCCGGGCTGGTCGAGCGCGATCTCGATGTCGAGATCGCCTTCTTCGATCGGCATGGCACGTTCCACGACTGGATGCCGCTCACGGGCTGGCCGGCCCGAATCGTCCAGCACGAGGTCGACCATCTCGACGGCGTGCTCTACACCGACCGCCTCGTGCCGGGCTCGCTGATGGCAGAGGAGACGATGCGCCAACGCCTGCAGGAGCAGTCGGTCGCCGCATTGATCGCGGATTGCTCCCGGGAAGGGGAGGTCGGGTGAGCCTGGAGATCGGTTCCGGCGCCCGGGATCGGCGGCCTATGCGGGGCGGCCGCATTTTGCCATACATGCATCGTTTCATGGCGTGGGCGTGGGGGCGGCGATGCCTCGCTCGCCCGGGATCTCGGGCATTTGCGTCCGCGCGGGATGCGACAATGATTGGGCATCGATCATGAACTTGAACAGGGTCCTCTATTTCGGCGATTTCGTCGCCAGTCCGCTCGCCATCCTCGGCCTCGCCCTGGTCGTGCTGGCGCAGCGCGACCTCTCAGCGTTCGGCCTGTGGCTCCTGGCCTTCGCCGTCGGCTGCGGCGCCTGGACCCTGGTCGAGTATATCGTGCATCGATGGGTGTATCACAATGTGAGATTCTTCGACGAAATGCACGATGCGCACCATCAGGACCCGTTGAGCATGATCGGCGCTCCGTCCTTCGTCAGCATCGCGATGATCTTTCTGGTGTTCTACGCGCCCCTGTTCTTCATCGATCGAACGGTGGCCGGCGGCTTCACCGGCGGTATCCTGCTCGGCTATCTCGCCTATACCCTCGTGCACCACGCTTCGCACCATTGGAAGCTGAAGCCCGGCGGCCTGCTCTATCGCGCGCGGCTGCGGCACATGGCCCACCATTTCCACGGCGTGGAAGGCAATTACGGGGTGACCACCGCGTTCTGGGACCACGTCTTCGCCACCTATATCGAACCGCGGCGGCGGCGCGCGTCCTGAGGCTGCGCCAACGGTATCGGGGGCAATCTGTGGCCGCTGCATTCTGAATTCTGCATCGATGCGCTCGGCGTGACCGCGATGCGGCAGCCGGCCACGCGACGACGCTGGGCCATGGGCGCTGCGTCCCGATCCCCGTCAAGCACCCGACATCGAGATCGCTTACTCCAGCGCTATATTGACGGAAGGCTGCCGCCCCGCCGATCATCGTCGTCAAGCGGAAGCGGCCAGTCCTGCCCCGATCGACATGGAGAGCGCAATGTCCGACCTCGTCGCCATCATCTATCCCACGGAAGAGCAGGCCGAATCCGTCCGCAAGACGCTGTTCGAGCTGCAGAAGGAATATGTGATCGAGCTCGGCGACGCGGTGATCGCGGTGAAGGCTGCCGACGGCTCCGTCAAGCTCAACCAGCTCTTCAACACCACGGCGGTCGGCGCCCTGTCCGGCGGTTTCTGGGGGCTGCTGATCGGCACCATCTTCCTGATGCCGGTGATCGGGGCGGCCCTCGGCGCGGCGTCGGGCGCCGTCGGCGGCGCCCTGACCGATTTCGGCATCAACGATGCCTTCATGAAGGACCTGTCGAGCAGCCTCCAGCCCGGGAACGCCGCCCTGTTCGTCCTCATCCGCAAGATGACCGCCGACAAGGTGCTGGATGCGGTGAAGGGCACCGGCGGGACGGTTCTCAAGACCTCCCTCGACCACAGCAAGGAGCAGGCGCTGCGCGACGCGATCGCCGGCCTGCCCCCCGTGCCGCCGGCTGCTCCGGCCGCGTCCTGACGCCTGCAGTCCGCAGCGCCGCCATCGTCGGCGCTGCGGCCGGACCAAGACCCATGGACATTCCCGATTGCATCGTGCGTCCGCGCGGACCGTGGGCGGTGGCCCCACAGTCCCGCGGCCGGCTGGTGCCCGAGCCGCCGTCGCCGACCCGCACCGACTTCCAGCGCGATCGCGACCGGATCATCCATTCCACCGCGTTCCGACGCCTCAAGCACAAGACGCAGGTTTTCGTCACCCACGAGGGCGACCATTACCGCACGCGTCTCACCCACAGCATCGAGGTGGCGCAGATCGCCCGCTCGATCGCCCGCTCCCTGGCTCTCGACGAGGATCTCGCCGAGGCGCTCGCGCTGGCGCACGATCTCGGCCATACGCCTTTCGGCCATACCGGCGAGGACGCCCTCGACGAGGCCATGCGCCCCTATGGCGGCTTCGATCACAACGCCCAGTCCCTGCGCATCGTCACCCGGCTCGAGCAGCGCTACGCCGCCTTCGACGGCCTGAACCTCGCCTGGGAGACGCTGGAAGGCCTGGTCAAGCACAACGGACCGATGGTCGCGCCGGACGGGACGCCGCTCGGCGCCTATGTCTCACGCGGCATCCCGGCCGCCATCCTGGAATACCAGGCGCTGCAGGATCTGGAGCTTGCGAGCTATGCCAGCGCCGAGGCCCAGGCCGCGGCCGTGGCTGACGACATCGCCTACAATGCGCACGATATCGACGACGGCCTGCGCGCCGGCCTGTTCCAGCTCGACGATCTCGCGGTGGTGCCGCTGGTGGCCGAGCTGCTCGCCGAGATCGGCGCACGCCATCCCGGGCTCGACCGGGCCCGCACCGCCCACGAGCTGATGCGCCGCATCATCACCCGTCTGGTGGAGGACGTCATCGGCCTCGGGCGCCGCGCTTTCGAGAGCGGCCGCTATCGGTCGGCCGACGATGTCCGCCGCGCCGGCCATGCCCTCGTCGGCTTCTCGCCGGCCATGGCCGGCGCCGATCGGGCGATCAAGGATTTCCTCTATCCCAACATGTACCGGGCGCCGCGGGTGATGAAGATCCGCATCGCGGCGGCCGAGGTCGTCGTGAACCTGTTCCAGCGCCTGTTCCACGACATCGCGGCCCTGCCGCCGGAATGGCAGCAGGGGCTGGCGGGAGCGGACGAGAACAAGCGCGCCCGCCGCGTCGCGGACTATATTGCCGGCATGACCGATACGTTCGCGCTCAGCGAGCATCGGCGCCTGTTCGACAGCGCGCCGGATCTGCGATAGGACGCGCGCCCCGAGGCAGATCCCGAAGTCTCGGCGGGGGTTGGCGGACCGGCCCGGTGTTCCGATCCGTGAAACGCCGCCGAGCGCGCACGCGTCATGGATGTATTCGCCCTGTTCGAAGCCCATGTCCGGGCCGCGCTCGCGGCCGAGGGCGCCATCACCGGCGTCGCCGATCCCGCCGGCATCACCGTCGAGACGGCGCGCGAGCCCGGACGCGGCGATCTCACCACCACGGCGGCGATGGCGTTCGCCGCTGCGTCCGGCCTGCCGCCGCGCGATCTCGCCGAACGCCTGGCGGCGCGCCTCGCCCGCCTGCCCGGCGTGACCCGGGCCGAGGCGGCCGGGCCGGGATTCGTCAATCTCAGCCTCGCCCCCGCGGTCTGGGCCGATGTGCTCGCCGCGATCCTGGCCACCGGCAACGCCTATGGGCGCAGCGCCGCGGCGCCGGGCGGGGCGGCCCGGGTCGGACGCGTCGAGCCGGAGGCGATCGGGCTGCTCGATCCCGACCATGGACGCCAGGCAGTCCTCGCCGACGCGCTGGCCGGCCTGCTCGAGGCGGCCGGACGCGTGGTGCGGCGGGTGCCGATGGTCGATGGCCCGCGGAAGGCGCGCACATGCGGCCCGGTCAGGGTCCTCAGCCGCGGCCGGCCGCTCGGTGGGGTGCCGAGCTTCGGCGCGCTGGCGGAGGAGGCCGGCTGGGACGCCGTGCGCTTCGCGATGCTGTCGGTCCCCGACGAAGCTCCGCTCGCTCTCGACCTGGCTGCGCTGGTCGACCTCTCCTGGGACAATCCGCTCTTTCGCGTGCACTATGCCCATGCCCGCTGCCGCTCGGCGTTCCGGGCCGCGCGGGAGACGGCGGCCGGCCTCGCCGATCGGGATGCCCTGCGCAGCGCGGATTTCGCCCTGCTCGTGGACGAGCGTGAAACGATGCTCCTGAAACGGCTCGCCCGCTACCCCAGGCTGATCGGGGAGGCGGCCGCTGTACATCGGCCGCATCGGGTGGCATTTTATCTCGGCGAGCTCGCCGACGATTTCCATGCCTATTGGAATTGGGGCAGAAATACCCCAGATTTACGGTTCATTAGGGATGAAAGTGGAAGCTTGACCCGTGCTCGCCTGGCGCTCGTGCTCGGCGTCGAGACGGTGCTGGCCTCCGGCCTCGCCTTGCTGGGTGTGTCCGCGCCGGACGAATTGCGCTGACATCGTTTGTCTTCATGACCGGAAGATTACGGTGGATGCTGCCCAAGAGGGCCTGGAACGACGATGAACGAGTCGATGAACCGCCGTTACGCCCGTGACGACTTCGCTCAGCAGAGCGCAGCGCCGGAGGATCCGCTTGCCGAGCTGGCGCGGATCGTCAACAAGAACGACCCCTTCGCCGACCTGTTCAACGAGGCCCGCACCGCTCCGGCCGGCCAGCAGCGTGCCGCGCAGCCGACGGCGCCGGCCGACGACCTGTTCGAGGGCGATCTGCGCGGCAGCTACGATCCGCAGCAGGAGACCGCCCGGACCGCGCCACGCTTCCGCGGCCAGGCGGCCCCTTCCTATGGCGGACTCTCGCGCGGCCAGGCGCAGGCCTCGGGCGGCGCACGAGCGGCAGCCGTGCCGATCGCCGACGAGGACGACGCTGCCTATCACCCCTCCCACGCCTATGCCGCGCCCGCGGACGGGCCTTATACCGAGACCGGTGGCGCCCCCCTCGACGACGAATTGCGCGCCGCGCCCTATGTCGCCGAGGATGCCGAAGAGGACTATCGCCAGTCGCGCGGACGCGGCATCGCCGGCATCGGTATCCTTGTCGGCCTGGTCGCCCTGGCGGCGATCGGCGGCGGCGCGGCCTATGCCTGGAAGAGCGGCGTGTTCGATTCGGGCACGATGATGGGCACCCGCGGCGAGCCGCCCCTGATCGTGGCCAGCAAGGAGCCGACCAAGATCAAGCCGGAGGCGCCGGCCTCCACCGACATGCCGACGACGACGAAGGAGATCTTCGATCGCGTCAGCCAGGACCGGACCGAGGTTCCCGAGCGGATCATGCCGCGCGAGGAGCAGCCGGTCGCCATCGCCGCCGCCGTCCCCGACGCGCCCAAGCCGGCGGCCCCGCCGCCCGCGCTGCCGCCCCTGCCGGCCGAGCAGACCGGCGCGGTCGCGCCGCCGCCGCTGCCGACCCGTGGCCTGCCGGCCGCTCTCGCGCCCCCTTCCGAGCCCCGGCGCGTCAAGACCGTCAAGGTGCTGGCGGATGGCACGATCGTCACCGGCGAGGCGCAGGCTGCGCCATCCGCCGACCCTCAGCAGCCCGTCGTCGACGCCGGCGTGCCCTCGCTCGCCGTCCCGCAGATAACGACCGCCGACACCCCGCTGACCGCGCCGCCGGGGCAGGCGCCTGCGGCCGCCGATACGCCGGACGCTGCCGCGGCGCCGCCTGCGCCCAGGCCGGTCGCCGTGCCGCCGGTGCGGCCGAAGAGGATCGCAGCCGCGCCGGTGAAGCCGGCCGAGGCGCCGCCCGCGGCTCCGGCTGCCGACCAGCCGCACATGCAGGTCGCCTCCCTCGAGGCGAGCCCGCCGGAGGCCACCGGCAGCGGCTTCGTCGTGCAGGTCTCCTCGCAGAAGAGCCAGGCCGATGCGATCGCCGCCTTCCAGGCCTTGCAGCGCAAGTTTCCCGCCGTGGTGGGCGGCATGAAGCCTTCGATCAAGAAGGCTGAGGTCGGCGACAAGGGCACGTTCTACCGCGTCCGGGTCGGCGGCTGGCAGGCGCGGGACCAGGCCACGACCTTCTGCGTCAAGCTCAAGGCGGCGGGTGGCGACTGCGTCGTCACGCGCAACTGAGCAGCGTCTCGTGGCGCGCAAAGTCTTCCCGCCCGCCGGGAAGGCTTTGCGCGTCTGGATTTCTCTCCTCCCGGGTGCCCGATGCCTGTTTCGGCTGTGATTCTTGGTTGTGCCGACCCGGCGCTGACGCCGGAGGAACGGGCCTTCTTCCGCGACGCCGATCCCTGGGGCTTCATCCTGTTCCGCCGCAATATCGGCACGCCGCAGGAGGTGCGGGCGCTCACGGCCGCGCTGCGCGAGGCGGTCGGCCGCGAGGCGCCGGTGCTGGTCGACCAGGAAGGCGGGCGCGTCCAGCGCCTCGGCCCGCCGCATTGGCCGAAATATCCGCCGGGCCGCCATTACGGGCGCGTCCATGCCAATGATCCGGTGACACGCCGCGAGATCACCCGCCTCGCCGCCCGCCTCATCGCCCATGACCTCACGACGGTCGGCATCAATGTCGACTGCATCCCGGTGCTGGACGTGCCGGCGCCCGGATCGCACGAGATCGTCGGCGACCGGGCCTACGGGGCCGACGCAGTGACGGTCGGCACGCTCGGCCGCGCCGCCGCGGAGGGCCTGCTGGCAGGTGGCGTGCTGCCGGTCATCAAGCATGTCCCCGGCCATGGCCGGGCGACGGTCGACAGCCACCTGACGCTGCCCGTGGTCGACGCGCCGCTGGCCGAGCTCGAGGCCTCGGACTTTCTGCCCTTCCGCATGCTGTCCGACATGCCGATCGGCATGAGCGCCCATGTCGTCTACACCGCGATCGATCCGGCCGCGCCCTGCACCACGTCGAGGACGGTGATCCGGCGGGTGGTTCGCGGCGCGATCGGCTATGACGGCCTGCTGGTGAGCGACGACCTGTCGATGCAGGCCCTGGCCGGTTCCCTGGGCGAGCGCGCTGCCGCAGCCTTCGCCGCGGGCTGCGATGTCGGGCTGCACTGCAACGGACGGATGGAGGAGATGCTGCAGGTGATGGACGCAGCCCCGCGGCTCGCCGGCAAGGCCCGCCGCCGTGCCGAGGCGGCGCTGGCCCGCATCCGCCACCTGCCCGAGCCGGTCGACGTGGCCGAAGCGCGGGCGCGGCTCGACGCCGCCCTCGCCACGCTGCAGGCCGCCTGAGATGGCCGGGCCGTTCGACTTCACCCAGTCGGACGATCGGGCCAGCGATGACCCGACGCTGGTGGTCGACGTCGACGGCTTCGAAGGCCCGCTCGACCTCTTGCTCGAGCTGTCGCGGCGCCAGAAGGTCGACCTTGCCCGCATCTCCATCCTGGCGCTCGCCGAGCAGTATCTCGCCTTCATCGAGGCGGCGCGCAAGCTGCGCCTGGAGCTGGCGGCCGACTATCTCGTCATGGCGGCCTGGCTGGCCTATCTCAAGTCGCGTCTGCTGCTGCCCGAGCCGCCCAAGGGCGAGGAGCCGCCGGCCGCCGAGCTCGCCGCTGCGCTGGCCTTCCGCCTCAAGCGCCTGGAGGCGATGCGGACGGCCTCGGAAAGCCTGCAGGGGCGCCCGCAGCTCGGGCGCGAGGTGTTCTTCCGCGGCATGCCGGAGGGGGTGAGGCGCAGCGACGCCCCCCGTTACGAGGCGACGCTCTACGACCTCCTCTCCGCCTATGCCCGGCAGCGCCAGCGCTCGGTGCTGGCGCGCGTGCGCCTGCCCGACCGCAACGTCTGGACGCTGGCCGAGGCGCGCGAGCTGCTCGAGCGCCTGGTCGGCCCGGCGCACGACTGGACCAGCCTCACCGACTTCCTCCTGGACTATCTCGCCGATCCCGCCACCCGCGCCACGGTCAAGGCGTCGAGCTTCTCGGCCAGCCTGGAGCTCGCCAAGGAGGGCAGGCTCGATTTGAGGCAGGACAAGGCCTTCGCGCCGATCTATATCCGCGGCAGGGGCGCCCGCGGCCGCGCGGGCGAGACATAGAGGACTCCCGATTGGGCAAGCTCGAGCCCGCCACGGATGCACCGGAGGCATCGGCCGTCCAGGAGCATGTCAGGCTCGTGGAGGCCCTGCTGTTCGCTGCCGTCGAGCCGCTCGACGAGGCGGCGCTGCGGGCGCGGCTGCCGGACGGCGTCGACCTGCCGGCCGTGCTCGCCGCCCTGCGGCAGGACTATGCCGGCCGGGGCGTCAACCTCGTGCGGCTCGGCGGCCGCTGGGCCTTCCGCACGGCCTCGGACCTCGCCTGGCTGATGGCCCCCGATGCGGCGGAGCCGAAGAAGCTTTCCCGCGCCGCCCTGGAGACGCTGGCGATCATCGCCTATCACCAGCCGGTGACGCGGGCCGAGATCGAGGAGATCCGCGGCGTCTCCATCTCCAAGGGCACGCTGGACCTGCTGCTCGAGACCGGCTGGGCCCGGCTGCGCGGGCGCCGCCGCGTGCCGGGGCGGCCGGTGACCTACGGCACCACCCCGGCTTTCCTCGACCATTTCGGGCTCGACGGCATCGGCGACCTGCCGGGGCTGGACGAGCTGAAGGGCGCCGGCCTCCTCGACGGGCGCCTGCCGCCCGGCTTCAGCGTGCCCATGCCGTCCGACGACAGCGCCTTGACGCCGGACGAGGAGCCGCTCGACGCGGCCGACCTGTCGATGTCCTTCCCGCCGCCGGAGCCCGAGGAGGGCGCCTGATCTTCGTCGCTCATTCGCCGCCGTGGGCGCAGCGCCGCAGGCCCGGCTCCATGTTTGATTCGGCCGAAGTCCTTGTTTTTGCCGCGGCGGCCGCATAGCTTGCAGTCATGATCGGGTCGTGAGCGTCGCCGTCGATGGGACATCGCATCCGGGGCGCTGAACACCTTGGGAGGTTTTCATGGGTGGCTTGAGTCTTTGGCATTGGATCGTCGTTCTCATCATCGTCATGCTGCTGTTCGGGCGCGGCAAGGTGTCCGACCTGATGGGCGACGTCGCGAAGGGCATCAAGTCCTTCAAGAAGGGCATGGCCGACGATGAGCCGGTGGCCGCGTCCTCCACGCCGAACGAGTCGGTGAAGACGATCGACAACCAGGCCGGCACGCCGGTGAAGCCCGAGCAGAAGGTCGGCTGACCTCTGCGCTTCCCTTGGACGCCCGGCGCGTAAGCGCGGCGCAGCCGCCCTCTTTGCCGGACAACTTGTGCGATGCTGGATATCGGATGGACTGAGCTCCTGCTGATCGCCGTCGTGGCGATCGTGGTCATCGGGCCGAAAGAGCTGCCCGAGGCCTTGCGCTCGCTTGGCCGGATGACGACCAGGCTGCGCCGCATGGCCGGCGAGTTCCAGAGCCAGTTCAACCAGGCATTGCGCGAAGCCAACCTGGAAGACGTGAAGCGCGACTTCGATTCGATCCGCCAGTCGGCTTCGTCGCTGGGTGGCGGCTTCAACCCGATGGCGCTGGCGCGCGACGAGATCCGGGGCGCCATCACCGGCTCCGCCGTCGCACCCTCGGCCGTGGTCGATACGGCGCTGACCAGCTCGGCAGCGGTCTCGGCCGCGCCGCCGAGCGTGGTGGCCGAGCCGGAGACGCCGCCGGAGCCCATTCCCTCGGCCTTCGCGACGTCGTCGGCCTTCAAGCGATAGACCCATGACCCAGGAGGACATCGACGCCACGAAGGCTCCGTTGCTGGAGCATCTGATCGAGTTGCGATCACGGCTGATCAAGTCGATGATCGCCTTCGTGGTGCTGTTCATCTGCTGCTTCTTCGTCGCCAAGCCGATCTACAACATCCTGCTCTGGCCGTTCGAATGGGCGGCGTCGCAGGCGGGCGTGCCGGACGTCAGGCTGATCTACACGGCGCCGCTCGAATATTTCTTCACCCAGATCAAGGTGGCGATGTTCGGCGCCGCCTTCATCGGCTTTCCCGTGGTGGCGACGCAGATCTACATGTTCGTGGCGCCGGGGCTCTACCGCCACGAGCGCGACGCCTTCCTGCCCTATCTCATCGCCACGCCGATCTTCTTCCTGATCGGGGCGCTGATGGTGTTCTTCTTCGCCATGCCGATGGTGATGAAGTTCTCGCTGGCGATGCAGCAGGCCGGCGGCGACGGCCGGGCGGCGATCCAGCTCCTGCCCAAGGTGGAAGACTATCTCAGCCTGATCATGACGCTGATCTTCGCCTTCGGCATCACCTTCCAGCTTCCCGTGGTCCTGACGCTGCTCGGGCGCATCGGCATCATCGACTCCGCCTTCCTGCAGGCCAAGCGGCGCTACGCCATCGTCATCGTGTTCATCATCGCGGCGCTGCTGACCCCGCCCGACGTGGTCAGCCAGTTGTCGCTTGCCGTCCCCGGCCTCCTCCTTTACGAACTCTCGATCTATTCGGTCCGCCTGGTCGAGAAACGGCGAGCGGCCGCCGAGGCGCAGGCGACGTCCGCGACCTGACGGGCGGTGCGCCTGCCTTCTCCCGCCGGGCCCCGGTGCGGGAGAGGTTCGATGTATGACGTGAAGTGGATCCGCGACAATCCGGGTCTCTTCGACGAGGGCCTGGCCCGGCGCGGCGCAGTGCCGCCGGCATGGCGCTCCGAGCATATCCTGGCGCTCGAGGCCGAGCGCCGCGCCATCGTCACGCGCCTGCAGGCCTCCCAGGAACGCCGCAACGCCGCCTCCAAGGAGATCGGCCAGGCCAAGGCGCGCAAGGACGAGGCCGCGGCTCAGGCGCTGATGGCGGAGGTCGCGGCGCTGAAGCAGTCCATGCCGGCGGACGAGGCCGTCTTGCGGACGGCCGACGCCGCGCTCAACCGGCTGCTCTCGGAGATTCCAAACCTGCCGGCGGACGACGTGCCGCTCGGCGCCGACGAGCACGGCAATGTCGAGCGGCAGACCCGTTACGGCATGCCGCGCGCCTACACGTTTGCGCCGCGCGAGCATTTCGAGATCGGCGAAGGGCTCGGCCTGATGGATTTCGAGACGGCGGCCAAGCTGTCGGGCGCCCGTTTCGTGGTGCTGAAGCGCGGGCTGGCCCGACTCGAGCGCGCCATCGGCCAGTACATGCTCGACACGCATGTCGGCGAGCACGGCTATATCGAGGTCAACCCGCCACTGCTCGTGCGCAGCGAGACGATGTTCGGCACGGCGCAGCTGCCGAAGTTCCGCGACGATCAGTTCTTCGCCGGCACCCATGACGGCGTCGACGGGCAGTACGAGACCGCCATCGACAGGATCGCCGCGGGCGCTGCGGCGTCCGAGGCCCTGCAGGCGGCGCGCGAGGAGGCGAACCAGCGGCGGCTGTGGCTGATTCCCACCGCCGAGGTCCCGCTCACCAACCTGGTGCGCGAGGCCATCACGCCCGAGGAGGAGCTGCCGCTGCGCCTCACTGCGCTGAGCCATTGCTTCCGGGCCGAAGCCGGCGCTGCCGGGCGCGACACCCGCGGCATGATCCGCCAGCACCAGTTCCAGAAGGTGGAGCTCGTCTCGATCACCACGCCGGAGGAGAGCCGGGCCGAGCACGAGCGCATGCTGGCCTGCGCCGAGGCGGTGCTGAAGGGGCTCGACCTGCATTACCGCGTGATGACGCTGTGCACCGGCGACATGGGCTTTGCCAGCCAGAAGACCTATGACATCGAGGTCTGGCTGCCGGGGCAGGGCGCCTTCCGCGAGATCTCGTCCTGCTCGGTCTGCGGCGATTTCCAGGCCCGGCGCATGAATGCGCGCTACCGCCCGCGCGGCGGCGGCCAGCCCCGCTACGTCCACAGCCTCAACGGGTCCGGCGTCGCCGTCGGGCGGGCGCTGGTGGCGGTGCTGGAGACCTACCAGAACGCCGACGGCTCGGTCACGGTGCCCGAGGTGCTGCTCCCCTACATGGGCGGCATCCGGCGCCTCGAGACGGCCTGACGGCCCCTTCCTCCCGGCCATGCCGGGCAGGCGAACCTTCCCATCACGCTGATTCCCGCGAAAGGCTTCCGATGCGCATCCTGCTCACCAACGACGACGGCATCCATGCGCCGGGGCTGGTCGCATTGGAGGCCATTGCCCGCGCCCTCTCCGACGACGTCGTGGTCATCGCTCCGGAGACCGACCAGTCCGGCGTCTCCCATTCGCTGTCCTTGAGCGATCCCTTGCGCGTGCGCCACATCGGCGAAGGCCGCTATGCCGTGCGCGGCACGCCGACCGACTGCGTGCTGATGGGCGTGCAGCACATCCTCAAGGACAAGAAGCCGGACCTGGTGCTCTCCGGCGTCAACCGCGGCCAGAACATCGCCGAGGACGTCACCTATTCCGGCACCATCGCCGGCGCGATGGAGGGCACGCTGCTCGGCATTCCCTCGGTGGCGCTGAGCCAGGGCTACGGCTTCGGCAGCGACAACCGCAAGCCGCGCTGGCGCTGCGCCGAGACCCACGCGCCGGGGATCATCCGCAAGCTCCTGGCCCACGGCTTCGCCAAGGGCGTGCTGTTCAACGTCAACTTCCCCGACTGCGAGCCGGAGGAGGTCGTCGGCATCTCCACCACCATCCAAGGGCGGCGCGATGTCGCGGCGCTGATGGACGTGGTGGAACGCGAGGACTATCGCGGCAACCTCTACTACTGGCTGGCACCGCGCCGGGAGCGGCCGACGCCACTGGAGGGGACGGACCTGTGGGCGATGTACCAGAAGCGCATCTCGGTGACGCCGCTGAAGCTCGACCTCACGGACGTGGCGGCGCTGGAGCGCCTCGCCGAGGTGTTCGACGGGATCAAATGAGCGAGCCGTCGCCGCCGGCCGTGGAATCGGCCCATGCGCAGGAGATGATGGCCTTCATCCTGCGCCTGCGCTCGCGCGGGCTGACGGACCAGAAGGTGCTGAACGCCGTCTCGACCCTGCCGCGGCCGGTCTTCGTCCTGCCGGCGCATGCCGGGCTCGCCTGGGGCGACTATGCCCTGCCGATCCAGTGCGGCCAGACCATCACGCCGCCGGTGCTGGTGGCGACCATCGCCGAGCGCCTGGAGATCGAGCCCGAGCACCGTGTCCTCGAGATCGGCACGGGATCGGGCTATCTCACGGCGGTCCTGGCGCGCCTGGCCAGGCGGGTGCTGACCATCGACCGCTGGCGCACCCTGGTGACGGAGGCGGAGGAGCGGCTGCGCGCCGTCGCCATTCTCAATGTCACCATGATGGTGGCGGACGGGCGCGAGGGCTGGAAGGTGCAGGCCCCGTTCGATCGCATCGTCACCACAGCGGCCGTGCCCGAGATTCCCCGGGTGCTGCTCGACCAGCTCGCTCCCGGGGGCCGGCTGATCGCGCCGGTCGGGGAGGCGGGGGCCGAGCAGCGCCTCGTCATGCTCACCCGGGGCGGGGAGGGGACTGGCGAGACCACGATCATGGCGGTCCGCGCCTCGCCGATGCGCGCAGGCGTCGCCGACCGCCTGTGAGGCCGGGCCGGCGACGTGGGATTACCCATCCCAGGTTGCATAAATCCTGAACGACGCTCGCAAAATTCGCATGGCGCTTAAGCCCTTGTTTACCCCAACAAGGGCCTAATGACGGCATCGATTTGTTGCGTTCTGTGAGCGTTGCCCATGCGTACCTCGGTCGAGTTTGTCCGTCCGCGCCATCTGACGCGTGTCGCCGTTGTCGCTCTCCTCGCTGGTCTCGCCGCGGGCTGCAGCTCTGATACGATGCGCTTTTCGGAGAACCCCTTCTCCGATCCCTTCCGGTCCCAGCCGCAGCAGACCGCCGCCATCCAGCCGGCTCCGGCCTATCCGACCCCACGGGTGCGGGCGCAGCCGCTGCCGCCGGTCGGCAGCGTCGCCGCCCAGCCGCTGCCGCCGCTCGCGCCCGTGGCCTCGGTGCCGGCGGCGGGCGCGCCCCGGCCGATATACGGCTACAACCAGCCAGTGCAGAGCGCGCGTCCGGCCCAGCCCGTGGTGACTGGCAGCGTCCAATCCGCGAGCCCGCGCATCGGCGGCTTCAAGGGGGGCGGCTGGAGTGCCGCCGGCGGCACGGTGGTCGCGGCCGGCGCCGGCGACAGCGTCTACACCCTGTCGAATCGCTATGGCGTTCCCGCCGACGCCATCATGAGCGTGAACGCCCTGTCCGCACCGAACCTCGTGCCCGGCCAGCGCATCACCATTCCGGTTTACAGCACCGTCAGCGCGGCTCCGCCGCCACCGCCGAGCGTGGCGCAGCCGTTGCCCGCGGCCCAGCCGCTGCGGGCGGAGGCGCCCGTCGCCAAGCCGGTCCGCACGGTGGCGGTGCAGCCCCAGCATGTGCCCGAGCCCGAGCCGATCGTGCCGCCCAGGCCGGTCGCGCAGGCCTTGCCGGCGGCGCCCAGGCCCGCCGAGCCGAAGGCGACGGTGCTGGCGCAGGAGGGCGGCCTCCATGTGGTCAAACCGGGCGAGACGCTGACCTCGATCGCGCTGGCCTATGGCACGACCCGGCCGCGGCTGGCGCATGACAATGGCATCGACGAGTGGACGAATGTGCGCATCGGCCAGAAGCTGAAGGTGCCCGGCGCGAACACCGCCGCGGCCAAGCCGGCTGCCGTCAAGCCGGTGCATGTCGCTACGGTCAAGCCCGAGCCGGCCATGGCCGAGCAGCCGGTCAAGCCGGCTCGTCTGGCCGCCAAGCCGGCTGCGCCCGTCAAGCCCGTCAAGCCCGTGCAGGTCGCCGCGGTGAAGCCCGAGCCGGTCGCCAAGCCCGCGCCGGCCGCCAAGCCGATGGCCGCGCCCAAGGCGACAGCCAAGGTCGTCGCGCCGGTGGAGCCCAAGCCGGTGCAGACGGCCACGATCAAGCCGCAGCCCGCGCAGCCCCAGCCGGCGCAGCCCGAGCCTGCTGCCACGGCCAGCATCCCGGCCCAGAAGGAGGACGCGCCCCAGCAGGCGGCGCTCGAGACGCCGGCGCAGCGTAGCAACACGCCGGAGTTCCGCTGGCCGGTGCGGGGCCGGGTGATCCAGAGCTTCGGCCAGAGTGGTGACGGCATCAACATTGCCGTTCCCGAAGGCACCGATGTGCGCGCGGCCGAGAATGGCGTCGTCGCCTATGCCGGCAACGAGCTCAAGGGCTATGGCAACCTGGTGCTGATCCGCCATGCCGACGGCTACGTCACGGCCTATGCCCATGCCAAAGATCTGAACGTCAAGCGTGGCGATACCGTCAAGCGCGGCCAGGTGATCGCCACGGCCGGCCAGACCGGCAACGTCACCTCGCCCCAGCTGCTGTTCGAGCTGCGCAAGGGCGCGCAGCCGGTCGATCCGCGGCCCTATCTCTCCGGTACCTGAGACACTTTCGTCTTCGCGCGAGACCCCGAGACGAATGTGAGGAGCGGCCCGGCGTCAGCGTCGGGCCGCTTCCTCGCGTGCGCACGCCGAAGGGACCGCCTTGCGCCGCCGTCAGGCCAGGGTCCTGCCGAGGCGGCCGGCGAGGTCCTGCACGTACTGCCAGGCGGTGCGGCCGGAGCGCGCACCGCGCGTCGTCGCCCATTCCAGCGCTTCCGACCGGACCCGGTCGCGATCCGCCTCCAGGCCGAAATGCTCGGCATAGCCGAACACCATGGCGAGATAGTCGTCCTGGCTGCAGCGGTGAAATCCGAGCCACAGGCCGAAGCGGTCGGACAGCGACACCTTCTCCTCGACCGCCTCGCCGGGATTGATCGCGGTCGAGCGTTCGTTGTCGATCATGTCGCGCGGCATCAGGTGCCGGCGGTTGGAGGTGGCGTAGAAGACGACATTGTCCGGCCGGCCTTCGACGCCGCCGTCGAGGGCCGCTTTCAGCGACTTGTACGAGGTATCGTCGGAATCGAAGGAGAGGTCGTCGCAGAACACGATGAAGCGGCATGCCGCGCCGCGGATCAGGCCCATGAGCTCGGGCAGCGTCTCGATGTCCTCGCGATGGATCTCGACCAGCTTCAGCCCGCCGATGCGCCCGTTCACGTCGGCATGGGACGCCTTGACCAGCGAGGACTTGCCCATGCCGCGAGCGCCCCAGAGCAGGGCATTGTTGGCCGGCAGCCCCCTGGCGAAGCGCTCGGTGTTCTCCACCAGGATGTCGCGCACCAGGTCGATGCCCCGGAGCAGCGGCATCGCCACGCGGTTCACCTTGGCGACCGGAGCCAGCCGATGCTCCTGTGCCTGCCAGACGAAGGCTTCGGCGGCGTCGAAATCGGGTTTCGGGCGGGGCGGCGGCGCCATGCGCTCCAGGGCGTCGGCGATGCGCTGGAGCAGGGGGGCGAGTTCGGCGAGGGACGGTTCGGTCATGACGGGATGGCCATAGCGTGGAAGGCGAGGGGAGGGAAGGGCCGGCGAAGCCGTCCGGGCCAGCGAAGCCGTCCGGGCTGGCGCGGCCAGGCCTGGCGGTGCAGCATGGACGCGTTTTAATGCCGGGCCATCCGGTTCGATTTGCTTTCATAAAGTCCATCGCTATAGTCCGCGCAAATTCGCGGCCGGCAAGTTTCTGACCAGCTTGCCCGGCCGCTTTTTTGGAGGACGGTTGATGTTCGTGACGCCCGCCTTTGCACAGTCGGCGCCTGGCGCCGGCGGCGGCGATCTGCTCGCGGGCCAGTTCGGGATGATCATCCCGCTGGTCCTGATGTTCGTGATCTTCTACTTCCTGCTGATCCGTCCGCAGCAGAAGCGGCAACGCCAACACCAGGAGCTGATCAAGAACGTGCGGCGCGGCGACATCGTCATCACCAATGGCGGCCTGGTCGGCAAGGTGACGAAGGCCGGCGATGGCGACAGCGAGATCGAGGTCGAGATCGCCGAAGGCGTGCGCGTGAAGATCGTGCGCGGCATGCTCGCCGACGTGCGCGCCAAGGGCGAGCCGGTCAAGGCCTGAGGCCCGACGCGGCAGAGCGGAGCGCGCCATGAACTATACACGCTGGAAAACGGCGGCCATCCTCGGCACGATCCTGATCGGACTGTGGCTCGCCCTGCCCAACCTCTATCCGGAGTCCTGGCGTTCGGCCATGCCGCGCTGGCTGCCGCACCAGCCGGTGACGCTCGGCCTCGACCTGCAGGGCGGCTCCCAGCTCCTTCTCGAGGTCGACCAGGCAGCGGTGCTGAAGGACCAGGTGGAAGCCCTGCGCGAGGACGCCCGGCGCACGCTGCGCGATGCCAAGATCGGCTTCACCAATCTCGGCGTGCAAGGCCGCTCGGTGCAGCTCACCCTGCGCGACCCCAACGACCAGACGCGGGCGCTCGACGTCCTCAGGCCGCTCGGCGCTCCGGCCAACGCCGCCCTGTTCACCGGCGGCGACCAGCGCTCGGCCGACGTCAGCTCCGGCGACAATGGCCAGATCAAGCTGACGGTGACGGATTTCGGGCTGAACGACCGCATGTCGCGGGTGCTGTCGCGGTCGATGGAGATCATCGGCATCCGCGTCAACCAGCTCGGCACCACCGAGCCCTCGATCCAGCGCCAGGGCGCCGACCGCATCCTGGTGCAGCTGCCGGGCCTGCAGGACCCCTCGCACTTCAAGGACATCCTCGGGCAGACGGCCAAGCTCGAGTTCCGGCTCGTCGATCCGAACGTCTCGCCGGAGCAGGCGCTGCAGACCCGGCCGCCGGCCGATTCGGAGATCCTGATGTCGGAGGACGGCAAGGTCCCCTATGTCGTGGAGAAGCGCGTCATGGTGGCGGGCGAGGATCTCACCGACGCCCAGGCGAGCTTCGACCAGCAGAACCGCGAGCCGGTGGTCAGCTTCCGCTTCAACACCCGCGGCGCCCAGCAGTTCGGCCGGGTGACGCAGGAGAATGTCGGCCGGCCCTTCGCCATCGTCCTCGACAACAAGGTGATCTCGGCCCCGAACATCCGCGAGCCGATCCTCGGCGGCTCGGGCCAGATCTCCGGCAACTTCACCACGCAGAGCGCCAACGACCTCGCCCTGCTGCTGCGCTCGGGCGCGCTGCCCGCGCCGATGACCGTGGTCGAGGAGCGCACTGTCGGCCCCGGCCTCGGCGCCGACTCGATCCGGGCCGGCGAGCTGGCGGCCGTGACCGGATCGGGCCTGGTGGTCCTGTTCATGATCCTGACCTACGGCCTGTTCGGCATCATCGCCTCCGTCGCCGTCGCCATCAATGTCGGCCTGATCTTCGGTATCCTGTCGCTGCTCGGCGCCACGCTGACGCTGCCGGGCATTGCCGGCGTGGTGCTGACGGTGGGCATCGCGGTCGACAGCAACGTACTGATCTACGAGCGCATCCGCGAGGAGGTGAGGGCGGGGCGCTCGGTGCTGATGGCGCTCGATGCCGGCTTCTCCCGCGCGCTGGCGACCATCCTCGATTCCAACATCACCACCTTCATCGCCGCGGCGGCGCTGTTCATGGTCGGCACCGGCGCGGTGAAGGGCTTTGCCGTCACCCTCGGCGTCGGCATCATCACCACGGTGTTCACCGCCTTCACGGTGACGCGCCTGCTGGTCTCCTGGTGGTATCGCGGGTTCAAACCCCGCACGATCCCGATCTGAGTGGAGAGCGCGGTGCGCCATCTTCGTATCGTTCCCGACAACACCAATTTCGGCTTCGTCCGCTTCCGCCGATTCAGCTTTCCGATCTCGGCGGCGCTGTCGATCCTGGCCCTGGTGTTCTTCTTCACCCACGGGCTCAACTACGGCATCGACTTCAAGGGCGGCACGCTGATGGAGGTGCGCGCCTCCTCCGGCCAGATCGATATCGGCGCCATGCGCACGAGCATCGAGGGCCTGGGCCTCGGCGAGGTGCAGCTGCAGGAGATCGGCGGCAACGGCGAGGTGCTGATCCGCATCGCCCAGCAGCCCGGCGGCGACGCCGAGCAGCAGGTGGCGGCGACCAAAGTGCGCTCGACGCTCGGAACGGGCTATGTCTACGAGCGGGTCGAGGTGATCGGCCCGCGCGTGTCGCAGGAACTGGTGACGCTCGGCACGGTTGGCATCTTCTTCGCCATCGGCGCCATCCTGGTCTATCTGTGGTTCCGCTTCGACTGGCAGTTCGCGGTCGGCGCCATGATCGCCAACGTGCACGATCTGGTGCTGACCATCGGCTTCATGTCGGTGACGCAGATCGACTTCGATCTCACCAGCGTGGCGGCGCTGCTGACGATCCTCGGCTATTCGCTGAACGACACCGTCGTCATCTACGACCGTATCCGCGAGCTCCTGCGCAAGTACAAGAAGATGCCGATGGCGGAGCTGCTCGACAACGCCACCAACGCCACCCTGTCGCGCTCGATCATCACCCACGTCACGGTGACGCTGGCGCTGCTGGCGTTGCTCCTGTTCGGCGGCCGGGCCATCCACAGCTTCACCGCGACGATGATGTTCGGCGTGGTGCTGGTCGGTACCTACACCTCGATCTTCATCGCTTCGCCGATTCTGATCTATCTCGGCCTGCGGCCGGGCGGCCCCACGGCCGCCGACGGCAAGGACGGCGGCGAAAAGTGACGGGCGAAGGCGGCCGGCGCTTCCTGCCGCAGCGGCTGCCGATCGACGGCTACGGCGCCGGCGGCTTTCGCTTCGGCGACATGTCGCATCGCGGCTCCCTGCTCGGCCTGCCCTCGGGCATGCATGCCTGGGCCGTCGCCGGCCCCGCCGAGTTCTCCGAGGCGGCGTTCGGCCCGGTGTTCGAGGAGGCGGCGGCGATCGACATCCTGCTGATCGGCGCGGGGCGCGATCCCGTCGTCCTGGCGGAAGCGTTGCGCTGGCGCTTCCGGGACGTCAGGATCAGCGTCGACGTGATGACGACCAGCGCCGCGGCGATGACCTGGAACGTGCTGCTGGCGGAGGACCGGCGCGTCGCCGCGGCTTTGATCGCCGTGCCCTGAGGCGCGTGACAGCCATGACCGAGACCGCCAGCGCCGATGCCGCCCATTGCGAGGCCCTGGTGCGCGATGTCGATCGCGACCGCTGGCTGGCGACGCTGCTGGCGCCGCCGGCGCATCGCGCCGCGCTGCTGGCGCTCTATGCCTTCAACGCCGAGGTGTCGCGCGTGCGCGACGTCGTGTCCGCGCCGCTGCCCGGCGAGGTGCGGCTGCAATGGTGGCGCGACATGCTGGCCGGCGAGGCGAGGGGCGATCCCGGCGCCCATCCCGTGGCGGCGGCGCTGCAGCAGGCCATCGCCCGCTATCGCCTGCCGCAGGCCGCCTTCCTCGGCCTGATCGAGGCGCGCACCCACGATCTCTACGACGACCCCGTGCCGACCCTGACCGATCTGGAGGGATATTGCGGCGAGACCTCCTCGGCCCTGATGCGGCTGGCGAGCCTCGTGCTGGCGGACGGCGGGGATGCGGGCTCGCCGGACGCGGCCGGCCATGCCGGCGTCGCCCATGGCCTGACCGGCCTGCTGCGCAGCTTCGCCCGCCACGCCGCCCGTGGCCAGATCCTGGTGCCGCAGGCGGTGCTGGACCGGCACGGCGCCGCCAGGGACGATATTCTCGGCGGCCGCGCCACGCCGGCGGTGAAGGCGGCGCTGGCGGAGATGCGCGGCCATGCCCGACGCCATCTCGCGGCGGCCGAAGCGCTGCGTGCAGCGGTCCCCCGAGCGGTGCGCGCGGCGTTCCTGCCGCTGGCGCTGGTGCGTCCCTATCTCGGCCTGATGGAGCGGGCCGGCTACGAGCCGTTCCGCGATGCCGTCGAGCTGCCGCAATGGCGGCGGCAATGGGCGCTCTGGCGCGCCCCCTGACCCGCCCCCACCAGGCAGCAGCCGTCACTCCGTCGCGGCGCGTCCGGTCCCGTCCATCCAGGCCGCCAGGTCCGTGAGCGCCCGGCGGGTCAGCGCCCGCTTCTTGGCCGCAGTCTTCTCGGCGCCGCGCAGGCGCCGGCCGTCTTCGGCCTTGGGCACGACGTCCAGTGGCGGGAACAGGCCGAAATTGACGTTCATCGGCTGGAACGAGCGCGGTCCGGCGTCGAGCGTGACGATATGGCCGCCGGTGATGTGGCCGAGCAGCGCGCCCATGCCGGTCGTGGCCGGGGGCGGGGCGGGCAGGGCGCCGAGCCGCTCGGCGGCGGCAAAGCGGCCGGCCATCAGGCCGACGGCGGCACTCTCCACATAGCCTTCGCAGCCGGTGATCTGGCCGGCGAAGCGCAGGCGCGGCTGCGCCTTCAGCCGCAGCGTGGCGTCGAGCAGCAGCGGCGAGTTGAGGTATGTGTTGCGGTGGAGGCCGCCGAGGCGGGCGAACTCGGCGCCTTCGAGGCCCGGGATCATCCGCAGGATCCGCGCCTGCTCGGCATGTCTCAGCTTCGTCTGGAAGCCGACCATGTTGTAGAGCGTGCCGAGCGCGTTGTCCTGGCGCAGCTGCACGATGGCGTGGGGCTTGACCGTGGGGTCGCGCGGATTGGTGAGGCCAACAGGCTTCATCGGCCCGAATCGCAGGGTCTCCCTGCCGCGTTCGGCCATCACCTCGATCGGCAGGCAGCCGTCGAAATAGGGCGTGCCCTCCCATTCCTTGAAGGCGGTCTTCTCCCCGGCGAGCAGGGCGTCGAGGAAGGCGTCGTATTGCTCGCGCGTCATCGGGCAATTGATGTAGTCGGCGCCGCTGCCGCCCGGCCCCGGCTTGTCATAGCGCGACTGGAACCAGGCGATCTCCATGTCGATCGAATCGCGGTGCACGATCGGCGCAATGGCGTCGAAGAAGGCGAGCGAGCTTTCGCCGGTGAGCGCGGTGATGGCTTCGGCAAGGGCGGGCGAGGTGAGGGGGCCGGTGGCGAGGATGACGCTGTCCCACGCCGCCGGCGGCAGCCCGGCAATCTCCTCGCGCCGGATCTCGACCAGCGGCTCGTCCGCGAGGCGCGCGGTCACGGCACCGGCGAAGCCGTCGCGGTCGACCGCCAGCGCGCCGCCGGCCGGCACCTGGTGCGCGTCTCCGCACGCCATGATCAGCGACCCGAGGCGGCGCATCTCCTCGTGCAGCAGGCCGACGGCATTGGTCTGCGCATCGTCGGATCGGAAGGAGTTGGAGCAGACGAGCTCGGCGAAATCGCCGGTCTTGTGCGCCTCGGTGCCGCGCACCGGGCGCATCTCGTGCAGGACGACGGGCACACCGGCCCGGGCGATCTGCCAGGCGGCTTCGGAGCCGGCCAGGCCGGCGCCGACGACATGAACAGGGGATAGCCTCATGGCGCGGTTCTATCCCCGGCTCTCGGCCGAGGCAATGCCGGCTACGCAAACAGAAAAGCGCCCGCCGACGGGAGGTTCGGCGGGCGCTTCACGGAAGCAACGCAAGAAAACGCAGGCTGCTTCCGATAGGAGGATCCGGCGGTAAGCCCCTTCACCCGGCTTCAACCACGCGAAGGGAGCTTGGATTCCAACGTGCAGGCAGGTTCGGGAGAACCTGCTCGCAGACCGGCCCGGCGTCAGGCGCGGGCGGCTTCGCGGGCAATGCTCCGGACATCGGCGGGATTGATGCCGATATCGAACAGATCACGCGCGGTCAGACGGCGGAGCTCCGCCAGGGTCTCGCGCTCACGGCGCCAGATGCGCAGACGCTCGATCAACGCAGCGAACAACATGGGATGTGCCTTTCATCGTCCCCGCGACGGAACGGATTTCCCGTCGCCCTTTCGAGAGGCAATATGATCGATGTTGCATTGCACAGGTAGAGGGTGCGACGCACAACAGTCATGCAAATCTGCATGGCAGCCGCGGTAACATGTCAGGAAAGGGTCATAAATGCCTGTAGTTCGCCATATTTCAATGCGGGATATGCATATCAATCAGGCTATTCCGCGGCCTCATGCACTTTCCGGCCCTGTGGACGGCGCTGCATGACCTCGCGCAGGAACCGGCCGGTATGCGAACGCGGCTCCTTGGCGATATCCTCCGGCGTGCCCTGCGCCACCACTTCGCCGCCGCCGTCGCCGCCCTCCGGTCCCATGTCGATGACCCAGTCGGCGGTCTTGATCACCTCCAGATTGTGCTCGATCACCACGACCGTGTTGCCCTGCTCGACCAGTTCGTGCAGCACTTCCAGGAGCTTGGCGACATCGTGGAAATGCAGGCCCGTGGTCGGCTCGTCCAGGATGTAGAGCGTGCGGCCGGTGGACCGGCGGGACAATTCCTTCGACAGCTTGACGCGCTGCGCCTCACCGCCGGAGAGGGTCGTGGCCTGCTGCCCGACCTTGACATAGCCGAGGCCGACCCGCGCCAGGGTCTCCATGGTGTTGCGGATGCCCGGCACAGCCTTGAAGAACTCCGCCGCCTCGTCCACCGTCATGTCGAGGACGTCGGCGATCGACTTGTTCTTGAAGCGCACCTCCAGCGTCTCGCGATCGTAGCGCTTGCCCTTGCAGACGTCGCAGGTGACGTAGACGTCGGGCAGGAAATGCATCTCGATCTTGATGACGCCGTCGCCCTGGCAGGCCTCGCAGCGCCCGCCCTTGACGTTGAAGGAGAAGCGGCCGGGCTGGAAGCCGCGGGCCTTGGCCTCCGGCAGGCCAGAGAACCATTCGCGGATCGGCGTGAAGGCGCCGGTGTAGGTGGCCGGATTGGAGCGTGGCGTGCGGCCGATCGGCGACTGGTCGATGTCGATCACCTTGTCGATCAGCTCCAGGCCCTCGATCCGCTCGTGCGGCGCCGGGTGCTCGGCGGCGCCGTTGAGCCGCCGCGCCACCGCCTTGTACAGGGTGTCGATCAGAAGGGTCGACTTGCCGCCGCCTGACACGCCTGTCACGCAGGTGAACAGGCCGAGCGGCAGCTCCACCGAGACGTCCTTGAGATTGTTGCCGCGCGCGCCGACCACCCGCAGCGCCTTGCCCTTCTGCCGCTTGCGCCGCCGCGCGGGGAGGGGCACCGCCATCTCGCCGGTGAGGTACTTGCCGGTGAGCGAGTTCGGATTGGCCATGACCTCGCTGGGCGTGCCCTGCGCCACGATCTGCCCGCCGTGCACGCCCGCTCCCGGGCCGACGTCGACGACATAGTCGGCCTGCAGGATGGCGTCCTCGTCATGCTCGACCACGACCACGGTGTTGCCGAGGTCGCGCAGCCGCCGCAGCGTCTCGAGCAGGCGCTCGTTGTCGCGCTGGTGCAGGCCGATCGAGGGCTCGTCGAGCACGTAGAGCACGCCGGTGAGACCCGATCCGATCTGCGAGGCGAGGCGGATGCGCTGGCTCTCGCCGCCCGACAGCGTGCCGGAATTGCGCGAGAGCGTGAGATAGTCGAGGCCGACATCGACGAGGAAGCGCAGGCGTTCGCGGATTTCCTTGAGGATGCGGCCGGCGATCTCGTTGCGCTTGGCGTCGAGCTTCTCCGGCAGGGCTTCGAACCAGGCCTGCGCCTGGCGCACCGACAGCGCCGACGCCATGCCGATATGGCACTGGTCGATCTTCACCGCCAGGGCCTCGGGCTTGAGGCGGAAGCCGCCGCAGGCCTTGCACGGCGTGTTGGACATGAAGCGCGAGATCTCCTCGCGGGCCCAGTCCGAATCGGTCTCCTTCCAGCGCCGCTCGAGATTGGTGACCACGCCTTCGAAGGTTTTCTTCGTCTCGTAGGCGCGCAGCCCGTCGTCGAAGGAGAACTTGATCTCGTCGCTGCCCGAGCCGTAGAGCATGACCTGCCGGACGGCCTCGGGCAGGTCCTTCCAGGGCGTCGTCACCCCGAACTTGTAGTGCTTGGCGAGGGCGTCGATGGTCTGGCCGTAATAGGGGCTGGTCGACTTGGCCCAGGGCGCGATGGCGCCCTTGCGCAGGGACAGCGATTCGTCCGGCACCACCAGCATCGGGTCGACCGTCATCTCCGAGCCGAGCCCGTCGCAGACCGGGCAGGCGCCGAAGGGGTTGTTGAACGAGAACAGCCGCGGCTCGATCTCCGGAATGGTGAAGCCGGAGACCGGGCAGGCGAATTTCTGGCTGAACACCACGCGCGCCGGCTCGCCCTTGTCGTCCTTCTGGTCGGCCATCTCGGCAATGGCGATGCCGTCCGCCAGCTCCAGCGCGGTCTCAAAGGAATCGGCCAGGCGCGCTGCGATGTCGCCGCGCACGACGATGCGGTCGACGACCACGTCGATATCGTGCTTGAGCTTCTTGTCGAGGGCAGGGGCGTCGGCGAGCTCGTAGAAGGCGCCGTCGATCTTGGCGCGCTGGAAGCCGCGCTTCATGAACTCGGCGATCTCCTTGCGATACTCGCCCTTGCGGCCGCGCACGACGGGGGCGAGCAGGAACAGGCGCGTGCCCTCCGGCAGCGCCATCACCCGGTCGACCATCTGGCTGACCGTCTGGCTCTCGATCGGCAGGCCGGTGGCGGGCGAGTAGGGGATGCCGACGCGCGCCCACAGCAGGCGCATATAGTCGTGGATCTCGGTGACGGTGCCGACCGTCGAGCGCGGGTTGCGCGAGGTCGTCTTCTGCTCGATGGAGATGGCCGGCGACAGGCCGTCGATCTGGTCGACGTCCGGCTTCTGCATCATCTCCAGGAACTGGCGCGCATAGGCCGACAGGCTCTCGACATAGCGCCGCTGCCCCTCGGCATAGATGGTGTCGAAGGCGAGCGACGACTTGCCGGAGCCCGACAGGCCGGTGAACACGACCAGCCTGTCGCGCGGAATTTCAAGATCGACGTTCTTGAGATTGTGCTCACGGGCGCCGCGAATCGAGATCACGCGGCGATCCGCGGACGAGAGGGCCTGCCGGCCCGGCGTCTGACCAGTCATGCGGTCGATCCTGACGGATTTGAAGTTGGTTCGTGGCCCCAGACATAGTGGGTCCGGGCCGCAGAATGAAGCGGCTTGACGCGAAAGACAAGAACATTTGGAGAACTTATCCAGAAGCAGACGCGGATCCGCGCTAGCCGTAATAGGTCTCCAGGCTGATCCACAGGGCGCCGGCGAAGCCGACCATGGCCAGCAGGGCGGTCCAGGCGCCGGCGGAGAGGCCGAGCAGTGGCCCGCCGCTGGTGCGCAGCAGGATCAGCGGCAGCGGCGCGAGCGGATAGAGGTAGCGTCCCTGGAAGCCCTGGATCGTCGGGCTGCCGTAGCCGGTCCACTGGATGTAGAGCAGGGTGAGGATGAGCACGATGCCGGCGACGAAGATCGCCACCGCGAGCCAGCGCACCGTCCGGGCGTAGTCGGCGGCCCTGCTGGTGGGGTCCGAGACCAGGACGAAAAGCAGGAGCGCGAAGAGCACGGCATAGGCCGGCGCGGGAAAGCTCACGGGCGGGCCGAACACGCCGAGGAAGCCGGTCACGCTGTCGTAGAGCAGGGGCGTCTGCACCAGGGTGCGGCCGAGCACCGCGGCATAGCCGAGCGGGTCGGACAGGATCAGGGCGACCTGCCGGTCCGGCTGCACCAGGCCCGCCCAGGTGCGGTACTCGATGCCCGAGAAATAGGTCAGCTTCAGCGCCAGCATCCAGGCGAAGCTGGCCAGGGCGCCGGGCAGGACGATCAGCGCCATGGCCCCGGCATAGGCGCGCGTCGAGGCGAAGCGTGCCCGCGGGATGGCGAACGCCAGCAGCGGCAGCACGAGATAGGCGGTCTTGCATTGCGCCAGCACGAAGGCGGCAGCGGCGAGCCGCAGCAGCGCGCCTGTGCCGATGGCGTCGCGCCGCACGGTCTCGGCGAGGATCATGGCGGCCAGCAGGAAGGCGAGGCCGGTGGTGAGCTGATCGGCATCGAGGGTGCTGCGGGTGAAGGTGACGGTCGGCAGCAGGGCGAGCGCGCACAGGGCGAACCTGTGCGAGGGCATGGTGCGGATGGCGAGGGCGGTGAGGCCGATGCCGGCGATGAGGCCGCCTAGCCGGCCGAGATAGAACAGGACGAGGGGCGGCAGCCCCAGGGCGCCGCCGAGCCACAGCAGCGGCACCTGCGGCGTGTAGGAGAGGGGATGCAGCACCGCGATGGGATTGGGCTGCAGCGTCTTCTCCGGCCCGTCCAGCGGGATCGCCGCGGCTCGCCGCCAGGTGTCGAGGGAGTAGCCGTAGGGCGGCTGCGAGCCGGAGGGGAAGGCGGCCCAGCCGGCATCGATGAGGTCGACGATGCCGGGCCGCACGGCGGCCGGCTCGATCAGCGGGTGGCCGGCGGCGATGGCGGCGGCGCGCTGGAAATTGAAGGTCTCGTTGCCGCCGCCGAGCGGCGGGATGGCGGCGACGAAGACCAGGCCGAACAGCGTGGCCAGAACGAGGAACAGCCGGTCGGGCCGCGTGAGCAGGCGCTGGAGCATCGGGGCGAGCCGTTGGAGAGCAGGGATGAAGTCGGCGCAACCATAAGGCTGCATCGTTAAAGCGGAGATTCGTCAACACGGCCGGGGCGAGCCGTGCTATCGGGCGGGCGGCCGACGAGGGAGGCAGCCATGATCGAGATCACCCCGACCCTCCACATCGACGAGAGCGAGATCGAGGAAAGCTTCGTGCGCGCCTCGGGGCCGGGCGGCCAGAACGTCAACACCACGTCGACGGCCGTGCAGCTGCGCTTCGATGTCCGGCGCTCGCCGTCGCTGCCCAACGACGTCGCGGTCCGCCTGATGAAGCTGGCCGGCAGCCGACTGACCCAGGACGGCGTCATCGTCATCGCGGCCCAGACTCATCGCAGCCAGAAGATGAACCGCGAAGAGGCGCTGGCACGGCTGGTGGAGCTGATCCGCGAGGCGACGGCCCGTCCGAAGCCGCGGCGGCCGACCAAGCCGACCAAGGCGTCGCAGGAGCGGCGCCTGCAGCACAAGGACAAGCGCTCCACGGTCAAGGCCGGGCGGCGCAGCCGTCCGGCGGAGGACTAAAGCGTTTTGCGATTTGGCGGACTCGCCAAGCATCGCAAAGACGCGTCGAAACAAAGAGTTAGAGCAAAGAAGCGTTTCCGTCCAAACGCGCTTTGCTCTAGCGAGAGCTCAGTCGTCGAGGCCGAGGAGGACGCGCACCTCATCCATGGTTTCGGCGATGTGGTCGGCGCCGGCGGCCCGCAGCCGCTCGGCGCTGGCGGGGCCGCTGTGCAGCCCGCCGGTGAAGCCGAGCGCCGTCATGCCCGCGGCCTTGGCGGCGGTGACGCCGGCGACGCTGTCCTCGACAACGATGGTCTGCGCCGGCGCCACGCCGAGCTGACCGGCGGCATAGAGGAACAGGTCCGGCGCCGGCTTGCCGCGCTCCACCAGCTTGGAGCAGTAGATGTGCGGATAGAACGATTCGAACAGGTCGGTCAGGCTCAGCCCGAGCCCGAGCTTGGCCGGCGGGCTGTTCGAGGCGACGCAGAACGGCACCGGCAGGCGTTCGAGCAGCTCGCGCACGCCGTCGATCGCCCGCAGCCGGTCCCGGTAGGACTGCATCAGCAGCGCGGTGGTCCGCTGCGCGAAGTCCGGCGCCAGGCGCAGGGCAAATTCGCGCTCGATGGTGCTTTCCATGTCGGCCTGGGTCATGCCGAGGAACAGGCTCATGCAGCGCTCGGCCGTCATCGGCACGCCGAGATCGGTCAGCATGTGCGCCGTGGCTTCCGCCGACAGGATCTCGCTGTCGATGAGGACGCCGTCGCAGTCGAAGATCACCAGGGAATAACGCATCGCACCGATCGGGAGACAGGGGCTGCTTCGTCGGCCGGCGATGCCGCCCGTGTCAAGCGGGAAGATGCCGGCCGGCGGGCCGGCGCGTCAGGGCAGGGCGGTTCGCCGCGGCTCGGGAGCGCCCTCGCCGGCCGGGTCTGCGCTCTCCTCCGCGACAATCAGGGCCAGCAGGCCGGGCAGCTTCGCCTCGATCTCGGCCCGGCGCAGGCCCGCCGTGCGGCAATTGCCGCGGTCTGTCTGCCGGATCAGGCCGGCCCGGCGCAGCACGCGGAAATGATGGGTGAGCGTCGCCTTGGCCACGGGCAGGCCGAAGGACGCGCAGGTGCGCTCCGTGCCGGCGGGCGCCCGTGCGAGCTCGGCGATCACGCGCCGGCGCAAGGGATCGGCGAGGGCGGCCAGCACGGGGCCGAGCCCGATCTCGGCCGGTTCCAGGGACTCGTTCTCATCCACGGGCGGCATGGCCTCGATTACAGGTACGCATTGCATCGTACCTTGGGGCTTGATAGGTACGATATCCATCGTACCAATGCGTGAGTGCCCTGTCCAATGCCGGTCCGCGCCCGATCGGCCCGGACGGGAAAGCGGGCAGGGCCCATCGAGCCTCCCCGCCCCCTTGCCTCGAATTCAGGAATTTTCGCCATGCTCATGCCTTTGCTTGGAAAATCCGCCATCGTCACCGGTGGTGGCCGCGGCATTGGCGCGGCGATCGCCCGTGCCCTGGCGGCCGACGGCGCCGATGTGGCGGTCACCTATGCGACCCGGCCCGACAGCGCCGAGGCCGTGGCCGCCGACATCCGCGCGGCCGGACGGCGGGCGCTGGCGCTGCGGGCCGACGGCGCCGACGCCGCGGCGCTGGGCGGCGCCGTGGACGAAGCCGCGGCCTCGTTCGGACGGCTCGACATCCTGGTCAACAATGCCGGCATGTTTCCGGTCGCAACCATCGAGGACGCGACGCTCGATGCGTTCGACCGGACCATCGCCGTCAATCTGCGCGCCGCCTTCGTCGCCACCCGGGCCGCCCTGCGGCACATGGGCGAAGGCGGTCGCATCATCGCCATCGGCAGCAGCCTGGTCGAGCGGGTCGGGCGGCCGGGCCTCGGGCTCTATGCCATGAGCAAGGCGGGGCTGAGCGGGCTCACCAAGGCGCTGGCGCGCGACCTCGGACCGCGCGGCATCACCGCCAACATCGTCCATCCCGGGCCGACGGATACGGAGATGAATCCGGCCGCCGGCGCGCGGGCCGACCAGGCGCGCGCGGCCATGGCGGTGCCGCGCTACAGCATGCCGTCCGAGGTCGCCGCGCTCGTCGCCTGGCTGGCGAGCCCGGCGGCCCAGACCGTCACCGGCGCCGCCTTCACCATCGACAGCGGCACCAACGCCTGAGCGGCGGACCCACCGATCCGCAGCGGCATGGGGAGGGTGCTTCCGCACGAAGAAAATTCGCATAAGATATATTATGGAATGTTTTTGTGTCGCCGGACGCGCATCAGGATGAACCAGGCGACCGCCGCCACCACGACCGGGATCGCCGCGGCGGTCACGACCTCCTTGTCGATCGTGAGGCCCAGGGCCGGCAGCAGCCCGGCGAGATGGCCGATCAGCCCGACCACATAGTAGCTCACCGCCGCGATCGACAGGCCTTCGACCGTGTGCTGCAGCCTGAGCTGCAGGCGCGTGCGCTCGCTCAGCGTCGACAGGATGTCGCGGTTCTGGCGCTCCAGCTCGATGTCGACCTTGGTGCGCAGGAGCTGCGCCGCCCGCGCCAGCCGGCTCGACAGGCTGGCCTGCCGCGCCTCGATCGCGGCGCAGGTGCGCAAGGCCGGCGTCATCCGGCGGCTGAGGAAGCTGTCGAAGGTCTCGCCGCCGGCCGCTGCTTCGCCGTGGATCGCCGCCAGGCGCCCCTGGACGATGCCGTGATAGGCGCGGGTCGCGCCGAATCGGAACAGGGATTCGGCGACGCCGGCCTCCAGCTCCGCCGCCAGGGCTGCAATGCGGTCGAGCAGCCTCTGGTTGGCGTCCAGGCCGTCGACCCGGGTCATCTCCCGGGTGATCTCGACCAGGCTGCGTTCGATCCGGGCGATCGGCTCGCTCAGTCGCTGAGCCTCCGGCAGCCCGAGCAGCGCCAGCAGGCGGTAGGTCTCGAGCTCCAGCAGGCGCTGGGCCAGCGCGCCGGTGCGCGTCGGGTCGAGCCCCTGGTTGACGACCAGGATGCGCACGAAGCCGTCGGCGCCGGCCTTGAAATCGGTGGAGACCCGGGCGGCGCCGTCCTCGACCGTCACCGAGCAGAGCGAGGCGGCGTCGAATATGGCGGCGAGGTCCGGCGTGGCCTCGGGCCGGACGAGCTGGAGGTCGACCGAGACCAGATGCCGGCCGGGCTGCTCGATCAGCCCCATCGGCCAGGCGAGCTCCCCGGCCTGCCGGATGAACAGCGACCCGTCGCCGTCGGCGAGCTGCCAGCAATAGGTGGTGAACTCGCCGTGCTGCTCCCAGCGCAGCGCCTTGTCGCCGAAGACGGTGCGAAACTGCCTGACGCCGTCGCGTGGCTGCTCCACGCCGCGCTCGGCGCAGAAGCGCACCAGCGCCGCCCGGTCGGCCTCGGCCTCCGCCGCGTCGGTCAGGAAGGCGAAGTGCAGGAGCCGCCGCGGCGTCCCCAGCGGCCGGAACGGGCGGGCGTGCACTTCCTCCAGCACCGTGCCCCGGTGCTCGTGGGCACGCAGCGTCGCGACCGTCGGGGCTTCTTGGGTGCCGTCCATGACTGTTCCCGTGGCGCCGCGCCGGGGCAGGGCGCGGCCATCGCCCATCATTCGCCCGTGTGGCGGCGTCTGTCGAGATGGCGCAGCCCCCTGCCCCGCCGCTCGCGGGCAAGCCGGCGCGCCTCGTGGGCAAGCCGGCGCGCCTCGTGGGCAAGCCGGTGCGCCTCAGGCGACCGTCTTCTTCTTGCGCAGGCGCGAGGTGGAGAGCTCGCCGCCGGCCTCGAGGATCGGATAGGCCACTGTGGTGAGATGCGCGATGATGCGCTTGAGGTCGCGGATGATGTCCATGTGCAGCGAGCTGGTCTCGATCGAGGCGAGCGTGCCGGCGCGCAGCCGGGCGATATGACTTTCGGCGGCGGAGCGCTCGAAGCTGCGGATGCGGTCCTTCACCTCGACCAGCCGCCGCGCCATCTCCACGTCCTGGGTCATGAACACCGTGATGGCCAGGCGCATCTGCTCGACCGTCTCGCGGTGCAGCGCCCGGATGTCGGACCAGCCCTCCTGCGAGAAATGCAGGCCCAGCCGCTGCTTCTTGGCGGCGAGCTCGAGCAGCGTCTTGTCCAGGATGTCGCCGACATGTTCCAGATTGGTGGTGAACAGGATGAGGTCGAAGGCCTTGCGGCTCATGTCCTCGTCGAGCGCGGTGCGGGTAAGGCGCGTCAGATAGAGCTTGATGCTCTCCTGCAGCTGGTCGACCCTGGTGTCGAGGCGGCTGATCTGCTTGCGCCTGACGTCGTCGGTCTCCTCGAAGGTGACGATGGCCTCGCGCAGCATCACCTCGACGATCTCGGCCAGGTGCATCACCTCACGGGAGGCGGCGACCAGGGCGACGGAGGGACGGTCGAAATCGGCCTCGTCCAGCAGCGAGAGCTGCTTTTCGGCCACGGGTTCCTCCGGCTCCGGCATCAGGCGCGCCAGCAGGCCCGCGGTCGTGTCGACCAGCGGCAGGAAGGCGAGGGCGAGCACGAGGTTGAACGCCGTGTGGGTGTTCGCCACCTGGCGGGCCGGATCGGCGTCGATCGCGGCGATCACGGGCGCGATCCAGTCGATTGCCGGCAGCACGGCGATGGCGCCGATCAGCCGGGTGGCGAGGTTGCCCGCCAGCGCCCGGCGCACGTCGATCGGCGACCGCAGGGAAAGGCCGAGCGGCGCCAGGCCCGAACCGATATTGGCGCCGAGGGCGAGCACCATGGCCAGGTGCGTATCGATCACCCCTGCCCCGGCCAGCGACATGATCAGCAGGATGATCGCCACGCTCGAATGCACCAGCCAGGCCAGGGCCGCGCCGATCACCAGGGCGAGCACGGGCTCGTCCGACAGCTGCTGGAAGACCAGCACCAGCACGTCGTTCGAGCGCAGCGGGCCGGCGACCTGGCCGACCAGCCCGAGCGACATGATCATCAGGCCGAGGCCGATGCCGACGCGCCCGACGTTCTGCACCACGGGCGAGCGGGCGAGCATGAAGGCGACCACGCCGAAGAGGATCAGCAGCGGCATCAGCGCGCTGACGTCGAAGGACAGGGCCTGGACCACCAGGGTCGTGCCGATATTGGTGCCGAGCAGCACTGCCAGCGCCATGGCCAGGCTCAGGAAGCCGCGCTCCAGGAAGGACATCACCAGCAGTGTCGATCCGGTGGAGCTCTGCAGGGCCGTCGCCACTCCCGCCCCGGCGAGGCAGGCGCGGACCCGGTTCGCCGTGGCCCGGCCGATCACCCGCCGCAGCCGCTCGCCGAAGGCGCGCATGATCCCGGTCTTCACCAGGCGCGTGGACCACAGGAGGAGCGCGATTCCGGCGAGAAGATCGAGCAGAAAGTGCTGTCCGGCCATGCCAAACACCCTTGCTATCTTTAGCCGGCTTCTATCGTACAACTCCTTGGAACTCTAGATGTTTCATTGTCACAATCCGTCGCCTGAGGACAAATCTCCGACGATTTCGAACCGCATGCCGTCATAGGCCGGCTCCACATGGGGCGGCAGCTGCGCCTTCAGCGTCGCATAGTCCATGTCGGTGTGCATATTCGTCAGGATCGCGCGTTTCGGACGCAGACGTTCGATCCATTCCAGCGCCTCGGGCAGGGACCAGTGGCTCGGATGCGGTTGCGGGCGCAGAGCATCGACGACCCAGACGTCGAGCCCCCGCAACGCCTCCAGGCTCTCGTCGGGCAACCCGTTCACGTCGCTGGAATAGGCCATGCCGCCGATGCGGAAGCCGAGCGAGTCGATGTCGCCATGGTGCTGGCGGAAGGGGACGGCGCGCACCGTGCCTCCTGCCCCGGCGACGGCGACGGCGCCTTCGATGCGGTGCAGCGTCAGGATCGGCGGATATTGCGACCCCGGCGGCGTCTCGAAACAATAGGCGAAGCGGTGGCGCAGCAGCGTTCCCGTCCGCTCGTCGGCATGGACCGCGACCAGCCGGCGCTTGTAGATCGCCAGCACGCGGAGGTCGTCGATGCCGTGGGTGTGATCGGCATGCTCGTGGGTGTAGAGCACCCCGTCCACCCACTGGACCTCGGCGTCCAAGAGCTGGCTGCGAACGTCCGGCCCGGTGTCGACGAGCACGGTGGTGCGGCCCTGCGGCGCGATGTTCTCGACCAGCAGCGCGCAGCGGCGGCGGCGGTTGCGCGGCTCCTGCGGATCGCAGCTGCCCCAGCCATAGCCGACGCGCGGCACGCCGCCGGAGGAGCCGCAGCCGAGGATGGTGGCGATCAGCGCCATGGCGCGCCGCCCCACGCCCGGCCCGTCACGCCGCCACCTCGATCCCGGCCGGCCTCGGCATCCTGGCGAACAGCCGGAAGGCGTTGGCCGTGGTGATGCGGGCGATCTCGGCCTCGTCGACACCGATGGTCTCGGCCAGGACGCGGGCGGTGTTGACCACGTAGGCCGGCTCGTTGCGCTTGCCGCGCCAGGGCGCGGGCGCGAGATAGGGCGCGTCCGTCTCCACCAGCAGCCGCTCGGGCGGGATCTCGCGCGCGATCTCGCGCAGCTCCTCGGACTTCTTGAAGGTGAGGATGCCGGAAAAGGAGACGTAGAGGCCGAGCGCCACGCCGCGCCGGGCGAGCCCGGCGCCGGAGGAGAAGCAATGCAGGACGGCCGTGAAGGCCCCCTGCCCCATCTCGTCCTCGAGGATGTCGGCCACGTCCTCGTCCGCCTCGCGGGCGTGGATCACCAGCGGCAGGCCGGTGCGGCGCGCCGCGGCGATGTGCCGGCGGAAGCCGCGCGCCTGCACGTCGCGCGGGCTCTTGTCGTAGTGATAGTCGAGCCCCGCCTCGCCGATCGCCACGACCTTGGGATGGGCGGCCAGCGCCAGGATCTCGTCGAGGGTGACGTCGTCCTCCTCCGCCGCATGATGGCAATGGGTGCCGACCGAGCCGTAGACGTCGTCATAGCGCTCGACCAGGGCACGGATCTGGTGGAAGCGGCGCACGCGCGTCGAGATGGTGATCATACGGCCGATGCCGGCGGCACGGGCGCGCGCCACCACGGCGTCGACCTCCGGCGCGAAATCCGGAAAGTCGAGATGGCAATGGCTGTCGATCAGCATGGCGCCGGCCTCGCAGCGGCGGAACCCGTCCGTGTCATGCCGGCTCCGCGGCCTCGACATAGCGCGGGAACACGCCCTTGGGCTCCGGCAGCTCGACGTCCGGCGACAGCCGGCCCTCGGCGCCGAGATGGCTGAAGTCGCGCGCGTCCTCGGGCACGGCGAGGAGGTCGAGCAGCGCCGCGGCGGCCGTCGGCGTCACCGGCTGGGCCAGGATGGCGATCTGGCGCACCACCTCGATGGTGACGTAGAGCACCGTCTCCATGCGGGCCGGGTCGGTCTTCTTCAGCTTCCAGGGCTCCTCGGCGGCGAAATAGCGGTTGGCCTCGGCCACGACCGCCCACATGTCGGCGAGCATGGTGTGCAGCGCGAACTGGAACATGGCGTCGCGCGCCTTCCAGACGAGGGCGTCCGCGGCGGCCAGGAGCTCGGCGTCGGAGGGCAGCAGGTCGCCCGGGCTCGGGATCCGGCCATCGCAGTTCTTGGCGATCATCGACAGCGAGCGCTGGGCCAGGTTGCCGAGGTCGTTGGCCAGATCGGCATTGGTGCGGTTGACGATCGCCTCGTGCGAATAGTTGCCGTCCTGTCCGAACGGCACCTCGCGCAGGAAGAAATAGCGCAGCTGGTCGACCCCGTAGTGCTCGGCGAGCGTGAAGGGGTCGATGACGTTGCCGACCGACTTCGACATCTTCTCGCCGCGGTTGAACAGGAAGCCGTGGCCGAAGACGCGGCGCGGCAGCGGCAGGCCGGCCGACATCAGGAAGGCCGGCCAGTACACGGCGTGGAAGCGCACGATGTCCTTGCCGATGATGTGGACATTGGCCGGCCAGAACCTGGCGCGTTCGGCGTTCTCGTCGGGAAAGCCGGTGGCGGTGAGGTAGTTGGTCAGCGCGTCGACCCAGACATACATCACATGCTTGGGCGCGCCCGGGACCGGGATGCCCCAGTCGAACGTGGTGCGGCTCATCGACAGGTCGCGCAGGCCCGACTTGACGAAGCTGACGATCTCGTTGCGCCGCTCCGCCGGCCCGATGAAGTCGGGATGGGCCTCGTAATGGGCGAGCAGCCGGTCGGCGAACTGGCCCAGGCGGAAGAAATAGCTCTCCTCCTCCACCCATTCCACCGGCGTGCCGGTCGGGGCGCGGCGCGAGCCGTCCTCGAGCACGGTCAGCTCCGTCTCGTCGTAATAGGCCTCGTCCCGCACCGAGTACCAGCCGGAATAGGTGGAGAGATAGATGTCCCCGGCCGCGACCATGCGCTCCCAGATCGCCTTGGACGCCTCGTGGTGGCGCGGCTCGGTGGTGCGGATGAAGTCGTCGTTGGAGGCGTTGAGCGCCGTGGCCATGGCGCGGAACACTTCCGAATTGCGGTCCGCCAGCTCGCTGGCGGTCAGGCCTTCCTTGGCCGCCGTCTGCAGCATCTTCTGGCCGTGCTCGTCGGTGCCGGTGAGGAAGAACACGTCGTAGCCGTCCAGCCGGCGGAACCGGGCGATGGCGTCGGTGGCGATCAGCTCATAGGCATGGCCGATATGCGGGCGGCCGTTGGGGTAGGAGATCGCCGTGGTGATGAAATAGGTGTCTTGCTCGGACATATCGGAAGCACCTCCCGTCGGGTGTCAGGATCGTGACGCCCGAGCGAGCATGGAGAACGTGGAGAGGACGAACGGCTTGCGCTCGAGGTTGTAGACCTCCACGTCGCGTGCCGCATCGCGGGCTTTGTCCCATACCTCCGCCCAGCGTGCAAGGCGATGGGCCGGCGCGCCCTGCTCGACCGTCAGGCGCTCGTGCAGCCAGTCCTCCAGAAAGGCCAGCATCAGCTCGAAATTGGCGTCCCCGGCCTTGCCGGCGCAGCGGTCGGCGAGGGCGTGCACGGCGGCGACGTCGATGTCGGGCAGGCGCGCCAGCAGCGCCAGCAGCGCCTGGTGCAGCGCCACCCCCTCCCCCTCCGCCAGCACCAGCGTCCGGCGCACGCTGCCCTGGGCGATGCGCGCCGCGCCCTCCAGCGCCGGGCGCGGCAGGTCGGGCCGCGCCAGCGCCGCCGCCCGCACCGTGTCGTCCGCGCTCAACGCTTCCAACGTCAGCCGGCGGCAGCGCGAGCGGATGGTCGGCAGCAGCCGGCCGGGCTGGTGGGAGACGATCAGGAACAGGGCGCGGGCCGGCGGCTCCTCCAGCACCTTCAGCAAGGCGTTGGCGCCTGCGGCGTTGAAGTCGTCGGCGGCGTCGACGATGGCGATGCGCCAGCCCCCGCCTCCGGCCGTGGAGCCGAAGAAGGCGACGGCCTGCCTGACATCCTCGACCTTGATCACCGCACCGAAGCTCTTGCGATCGTCGTTGAGGGTGCGGCGCAGCACCTTGAGGTCGACATGGGACTGGGAGGCGACCTGCCGCGCCGCCGGCACCTGCGGCGGCACGGCGAGGTCGGTGCAATCCTGCGTCGTCGTCGGATCGGGATGGGTGAGGACGAACTTGGCCATGCGGTAGGCGAGCGTCGCCTTGCCGATGCCTTCCGGGCCGCCGAGGATCCAGGCATGGTGGATGCGGCCCGAGCGGTAGGCCTCGAGCAGTGCCCGCTCGGCCGCGTCGTGCCCGATCAGGGCGGCGGTCTCGCGCGGATGCGGCGTATCGTCGAGGCGGTCGATTTCGGGCGTGTCGCTCAACGCGGGCGATCCTCAGCTCGGCAGGGCCAGCCGCTCGGTTACGACACGCAGCACCTCCCCCGCAACAGCCTCGACGTCGCGCGCGGCATCCACCACGGCGCAGCGCGCCGGTTCCGCCTCGGCGATGGCGAGGAAGGCCTGGCGCAGGCGCTCGTGAAACGCCAGCCCCTCGCTCTCGAAACGGTCGGCGGCCCCGCCGCGCGCCCTGGCACGCTTCAATCCCTCAACGGCTGGCAGGTCGAGGATCAGGGTGAGATCCGGCCTGGTGTCGGCGACGACGACGCGCTCCAGCGTTCGGATCATCTCCGGCGCGATGTTGCCGAGCACGCCCTGATAGGCTCTCGTCGAATCGACGAAGCGGTCGCACAGCACCCATTGACCGCGCGCCAGCGCCGGCCGGATGGTCTGCGAGAGATGGTCGTCGCGCGCGGCGAAGAACAGCACCGTCTCGGCAAAGGGGCCATAGGGCTTGGCCCCGCCGGAGAGCAGCACCTCGCGCAGGGCCTCGGCGCCGGGAGAGCCACCCGGCTCGCGCGTCATCGCCAGCTCGATGCCCCGCCCGCGCAGCGATTCGGCGAGGCGCCGGATCTGCGTCGACTTGCCGGCCCCCTCCCCGCCCTCGAAGGTGATGAAACGCCCGCGCGGCCCACCGTCCGCCCTCGCCTGCCCCGCGCTCACGCCAGCTCCCGTCACGATCGTTCCGCCCGGCCGCGGACCAGCCCCACGCCGAATTCATAAAGCGCATCGAGCGCCCGTTTGCCCAGCCCGCCCACGGGGACGTCCGCGCCGGCCCTGACCGGGATCTCCAGCGCGACGATGCCTTCGCGCAGCACCTGCAGGCGCCCCACCGCATCGCCGCGCCGCACCGGCGCGGGCAGCGGCCCATCATAGACGATGCGCGCCTGGAGCTGGTCCTTGCTGTCGGTGCGCACCGGCAGCCTTACCGGACCGTCGGCGACGAGCGGCACCGTCCAGCTGGTGCCCCCGAAGACGCTGGCCTCGCCGATGGTCTCGCCCGCGGCGAACATTTCCTTCGGCTCGAAGGACTTGAAGCCCCATTCGAGGATACGTGCCGCCTCGTCCGCCCGCTCCTTGACGCTCTTGAGCCCGTGCACGACCAGGACGAGGCGGCGGCCGTCGCGCATGGCCGAGGCGGCAAGGCCGAAGCCGGCGCTGTCGGAGGCGCCGGTGGCGCCGCCGTCCGTGCCGGCGACCGCCGTGAGCAGCGGGTTGCGGTTGAGCTGGCGGATCCGGTTCCAGGTGAATTCCTTCTCGCCGTAGACGGCGTAGATCTGCGGATGATGATCGACCAGATACTGCACCAGCACGGCAAGGTCCCGCGCGGTGGTGTGCTGGTCGGGATCGGCGAAGCCGGTGACGTTGCTGAAATGGGTGTGCGTCATGCCGATCGCGGCGGCGAGCGCGTTCATGCGCACGACGAACGCATCCTCGGAGCCGGCGATGCCCTCGGCCATGATCAGGCAGGCGTCGTTCGCCGCCTGCACCATGGCGCCGCGCAGGAGGTCGGCGACGCGGATCCGGCTTTTCAGCGCGGCGAACATGGTGGCGCTGCGCGAGGGCGCGCCGCCCTTGCGCCAGGCCTGCTCCGACACGGGATACTCGGTGTCGAGGCTGGTCTCGCCCTTGGCCAGGGCTTCGGCCACGACAGCCACGGTCATCATCTTGGCCATGGCCGCCGGCTCGACCGGCCGGTCGACGTTCCTGCCCAGCAGCAGCATGCCCGAGGAGGCATCGAGCAGCAGCGCCACCGGGGCGCTGGTCTCGAACGGCTCGGCCCGCGCCGCGGAGGCCGCGACGAGCGCCAGACAGATCAGGACGAGTGTCCGAAACACGATGCCGAGCCGCCGATCGAACGCACACAGCGAGAAATGGTCATTCCAAGTCCCGAATTCCATGCCATCATCGGCCGGGAGTGTTGCGAAACCGCAAAGCCGCAGCCGAGCTGCAAAATATGGTGCGCGCGCGCCGCTGCCCCTTCACGGCCGACGCGGGAGAGGCTACCCAGGCCTCACCATGGCCGACACCTCCACCACTGCAATCCTGATCGTCGGGGCCGGGCCGGCGGGGCTCGCGACCGCCCTGACGCTGGCGGCGCGCGGCACGGCGGCGACGCTGGTCGGGCCGGCGGGCGATCCCGGCGACACCCGCACCACTGCCCTTCTGGACGGCAGCGTCTCGGCGCTGCGGCAGGCCGGCGCCTGGGAGGCGGCGAGCACCCATGCCGCGCCGCTGCGGGTGATGGCGATCGTCGATGCCACGAGCCGGCTGATGCGGGCCCCGCCCGTCTCCTTCGCCGCCGCGGAGATCGGCCTCGACGCCTTCGGCTGGAACATCGCCAATGCTGATCTCGTCGCCGCGCTCGAGGCGACGGCGGCGGCCGAGCCGCGCATCGCGCGCGCGCGACAGCGCGTGGTCTCTGTCGCGATCGATGCGTCTGCGGTGCATCTGCGGCTCGAGGACGGCAGCGTGCTGAGCGGGGCGCTGGCGGTGGCGGCGGACGGCCGTCGCTCGCCGCTGCGCGAGGCTGCCGGCATCGCGGTCGCGCAATGGCGCTATCCCCAGGCGGCCCTCGCCCTCAATGTCGAGCACACCCGCCGGCATCGCGACGTCTCGACGGAGTTCCACACCGAGACCGGTCCCTTCACCCTGGTGCCCCTGCCGGGCGATCGCTCGAGCCTGGTCTGGGTGATGGCCTCGGCCGAGGCGGAACGGCGTGCGGCGCTGACCGACGCGGCGCTGGCCGAGGAGATCGAGCGCCAGAGCCACTCCCTGCTCGGCAAGATCCGGATCGCCGGGCGGCGCTCGGTCTGGCCGATGGCGGGCCTGGCGGCGACGCGCCTCGCGGGCGAGCGCGTCGCGCTGGTCGGCGAGGCGGCGCATGTCTTCCCGCCGATCGGGGCCCAGGGCTTCAACCTGACGATGCGCGACATCGTCGCGCTGGCTGACGCCGCGGCCCATGCACCGGACCCGGGCGCGACCGAGGTGCTCGACGCCTATGCCGCGGCGCGGCGGCTGGACGTCGCCGCGCGCACCGCCACCGTCGACCTGCTCAATCGCTCGCTGCTCTCCGGCTTCCTGCCGCTGCAGGGCGCGCGCGGGCTCGGCCTGCACCTGCTCGACCGCGTCGGGCCGCTGCGGCGCCTGGCGATGCGCCAGGGCCTCGCGACCCGCCTCGGTTCTTGACGCGGCCGCCGCCCTCCGATACGCGCCATTCCAAGTTGGAGCAAAGCGGTGAACCCGCTTTGCTCGGGCGTCGGCGCGGCCGGCGATCGAGGAAAAAGCGTGAGCGGCGAGAAGGTGCGGCGCAGGCACAAGGGGCCACGGTGGTGGCGTCGGCTGCGCTATATGATCGAGTATGCCGCGCTGCGCTTCGTCGGCTTCGTGATGCGGCTGCTGCCGATGGATACGGCGTCCGGCTTCATGGGCTGGTGCTGGCGCATGATGGCGCCGCGCCTGCGCCGCCATCCCCGCGCGCTGGCGCATCTCGCCCTGGCCTATCCGGAGAAGAGCGCGGCGGAGCGCGAGCGCATCGCCCTCGCCATGTGGACCAATCTCGGCCGCGTCTTCGCCGAAAGCTTCTTCGTCGAGCGCCTGCTCGCCTCCGGCCGGATCGAGGATCGGGTGGCGCCGCTGCTCGAAACGCTCAAATCGTCGCATCGCGGCATCGTCTTCGTCTCCGCTCACTACGGCAACTGGGAGCTGGCGATCACGCCGACCATGACGGCGGGCATCAAGGCCGCCGGCGTCTACCAGCGCGTGAAGAACGACTATGTCGAGGCGCTGCTGATGGCGCTCCGGCGCGAGCGCTATCCGCGCGGCCTCTTCGCCAAGGGAACGGACATCGCCCGCAGGCTGATGCGCGTCGCGCGCGAGGGGGGCGCGGTCGCGATGCTGGCGGACCTGCGCGACCGCGGCGGCCTGCCCGTGCCGTTCTTCGGCCGCCTCGCGCCGTCGACGAACTTCCCGGCGGCGCTGTGCCGGAGCACCGACGCGGCGCTGGTCGCCGCGCGGGTGATCCGGGTCAAGGGCGCCCGCTTCATCATCGAGGCGGAGGTGATCCAGGTGCCGCGCACGGACGATCGCGACGCCGACATTGCCGAGACGACCCGCCGGATCCAGAGCAAGTTCGAGGGCTGGATCCGCGAATATCCCGACCATTGGATGTGGGCGCACCGGCGCTGGGGCTGAAATCCCGCGCCTTGATCATCGTGCGCCAACGGCGATAAAGCACCGATCATGCTGTCCGCACGACAGGACAAGAAGACCAATGCATAAGATCCGCGAGGCCAAGTTCGGCATCGGCCAGGTGGTGCGCCACCGCCACTATCCCTTCCGGGGCGTGATCTTCGATGTCGACCCGGAATTCGCCAACACCGAGGAATGGTGGCTGTCCATTCCCGAGGAGGTCCGGCCGGCCAAGGAGCAGCCCTACTATCATCTCTTCGCCGAGAACGAGGAGACCGAATATGTCGCCTATGTCTCGGAGCAGAATCTGCTGATCGACGACAGCGGCGCGCCGGTGCGCCATCCCCAGGTCACGGCGGTGTTCGACCGCAACGGTGCCGGCGGCTATCGGGTCAAGGCGCAGTCGCGCCATTAGGCCGGGTCGGCGAAGGCGGCGCCCCGGCCGGGGCGCCTTCCGAGAGCCGCGCTATTGCGCCGCCTTGTTGAGAGCGTCCTGGGCGGCCTTCTCGATCCGCTTGCGCACGTCCTCCTGCTGGTTCTGCACGGTCTTGGGGTCGACCGGCGCGCCGTCGAAGATCTTGCCGAAATCCTCCAGGCCGATCGGGAACACGACGCCGCGGCCCTGCACGTTGAGCAGTTGCAGGTTGAGCGTCTTGCCCTGCTTCATCATGCCGATCAGGGCGTCGGTCACGTCGGCCTCGACGTAGCAGGCGCTGGGAAGGCACACGGTGAACTTGCCCGGCACCGGCGGATTCTGGTCGACGACCACGCGCACGCCCGGCTGGATCTGCATGCCGGGCGGCACGGCGATCATCATCAGGCGCCTGCCGTTCCTCTCCTGGCGAACCTCGACCGAGGCCAGGGTTTCGCCGGTCTCGGCGCGCAGGTCGCGCACGATCTGGCAGAACTCCTTCTTGGTCTGCGGGTCCGTGGCGCAGCTCTTGATCCAGTCCGGCTGCAGGCCGGCGATCGCCGGCGCGGCGCTGCCCTGGCCGGCGGCGTCCGCGGCAGCGGGCTGGCCTGCGGCAGGGGCTGCCGGCTGCTGGGCGAGGGCCGGTGCGGCCATCAGCCCCAGGGTCGCGACGGCGGTCGCAAGGAGACGAAGCGACATCGATCCAGTCCTCTGTTCAGGAGCACTCGCGCGGCTCGCTCGATCTGCCGGCCTTGCGCCACGCCGAGAATGACAAAGTCGGACTTTCCGCGCCAGATCCGAACGAAAACGGCGCCCCTGTCCGGGAGCGCCGCAATTCGAGACCGATCGGGCCCGCGCTTACTGCGCCGGGGGCTGGCCGGCGGCCTGCTGGGCCTTCTTGGCGGCTTCCTCGAGCTTCTTGCGCAGCTGCTCCTGCTCGTTCTGCACGACCTTGGGGTCGATCGGCGCGCCGTCGAGCGCCTTGCCGAAGCCCTTGAGGCCGATCGGGAACACCACGCCGCGGCCCTGCACGTTGAGCGCCTGCAGGTTGAGCGTCGTGCCCTTCTTCATCACGCCGATCAGGGCATCGGTCGCGTCGGTCTCTGCCAGGCAGACGTTGGGGAAGCAGACCGAGAACTTGCCGCCCACCGGCGGCTGCTGGTCGATGACCACGCGCACGCCCGGCTGGATCTGCATGCCCGGCGGGATGGCCATGATCAGGAGGCGCTTGCCCCCCTTGTCCTGGCGAATCGCCACGGAAGCGAGGGTCTGGCCGGTCTCGGCGCGCAGGTCGCGCGAGGTCTGGCAGAGCTCCTTCTTGCTCTGCGGATCGGTGGAGCAGAGCTTGACCCAGTCCGGCTGGGGACCGGAAATCGCCGGCGTGGCGTTGCCCTGGTCGGCATCCGCGGCGGCCTGATCGGCAGCCGGCGCGGCCGGCGCTGCGGGCTTGGCCGGCTGCTGCTGGGCGAAGGCCGGGGCAGCCATCAGCCCCAGGGCGGCGACGGTGGTCGCAAGAAGACGAAACGACATCGATCCAATCCTTGGGTCCGGGGGCGCGCCGGTCGACGGGCCGCCGGCGCTGTCAATCCTGGCTGCCCTCACTCCGCGCTAAAGATGGCGTGAGCGTGACGGCGTCGGCGGGCTGCATAGCTCAAGCGCGAACGGGTTTCCAGCGTCGTTTTGGCCCGCCGGACGGGTTTTCCAGACGCCGCCAGCGGCGGGAATCGCCGAAGACGGCATGATACATTGATGCCGGCCGGTCCGAATCGCCGGTCATGTCGCTGTTCATGGAGTTGTGCATCGTGCCGATGCCGGTCCGCGCCGCCGCGCTGATCCCGCTCATCGCCCTCGCCACGGCGGCGCTGGCCGAGCCGAGGCCTTCGATCGCCATGCGCGGCGAGCCGGCCCTGCCGGCTGACTTCAAGGCCTTTCCCTATGTCGATGCGGATGCGCCGCAGGGCGGCAGCGTCGCCTACGCGGTGCTCGACAGCTTCGACAGCCTCAACCCTTTCATCATCGGCGGCGCCCCCTCCCCCGGCACCAACACGCTGATCTACGAGACGCTGATGCGACGCTCGCAGGACGAGCCGTTCTCGCTCTATCCGCTGCTGGCGCAGACGATCGAGACGCCTGACGACCGCTCCTGGGTCGAGTTCAAGCTCGATCCGCACGCCCGCTTCTCGGACGGGAAGCCGGTGACCACGGCCGATGTCGCCTTCTCCTTCGAGCTTCTGAAGACGAGGGGGCGGCCGCAGTATCGAACGCCCTTCGCTCTGGTCAAGGCCGTGGAGGTCAAGGACGACCGGACGATTCGCTTCCAGTTCTTCGACGGCAGCAATCGCGAACTGCCCCTCATCCTGGCCGGCAGCCTGGTGATCCTGCCCAAGCACGCCATCGATCCCGACACATTCGAGCGCACGACGCTCAAGCCCATGATCGGCTCGGGACCCTATGTCTTTGCCGACATCCGCCCGGGTCAGCGCGTGCTGTTCCGCAAGAACCCGGACTGGTGGGGCCGGGATCTGCCGTCCAACCGCGGCTTGTTCAATTTCAAGGAGATCCGCTACGACTTCTTTCGCGACGACAATGCCATGTTCGAGGCGTTCAAGACGGGCGGCTACGACGTCAGGCCGGAGGGCGAGGCGGCGCGCTGGGCGACCGAGTACGACTTCCCGGCGGTGCGGGAGGGCCGTGTCCGCAAGCAGGAGATCGTCAACGGCCTGCCCAAGGCGATGAGCGCGCTCGTGTTCAACACGCGCCGCGAAATCTTCCATGATCCCCTGGTGCGCGAGGCGCTGGCCACGGTGCTCGACTTCGAGTGGATCAACCGCAACCTCTATTTCGGCCTCTACGCCCGGACCTGCAGCTTCTTCGAGGCATCGGTGCTGTCCTCCTGCGGCCGGCCGGCCGACGACCGGGAGCGGGCGCTGCTCGCGCCCTTCCCGGATGCGGTGCGTCCCGACGTGGCGGCCGGGACATGGCGGCCGCCGGTCTCGGATGGCAGCGGCCGCGATCGCGTCATGGCCCGTCGGGCGATCGCCCTGCTCAAGCAGGCCGGCTGGGCCGCGAAGGACGGCGTGATGCAGTCCGCGAGCACCGGGCAGCCGCTGCGCTTCGAGATGGTGCTGCCCGACCAGACCTTCATGCGATTGGCCCTGACCTACGCGGAGGCGCTGAAGCGCATCGGTGTCCAGATGCAGATCCGGCTGGTGGATTCGGCCCAGTATCAGAGGCGCAAGCAGAACTACGACTTCGACATGACCCAGTTCGCCTGGCAGTCCTCGCTGTCGCCCGGCATCGAGCAGCTGACGCGCTGGGGCTCGCAGTCGGCCGATGTGCAGGCGCCCGGCTACTTCAACTTCGCCGGCGTCAAGAGCCCGGCCGTCGACGCCATGATCAAGGCTCTGCTCGCCGCACGCACGGAGGAGGATATGGTGGCCGCCACGCGAGCCCTCGACCGGGTGCTCATCTCCGGCCACTATGTCGTTCCGCTCTTCTACGCGCCAAAGCTGTGGATCGCGCGCTGGGACCGCACCGTGAGGCCGGACAAGCCGGCCCAGGCAGTGGGAGCTTACGGCGACGTCCTGGCCAGCGACCCGATTCTCGCCCATATGCGCTCGACACCATGATCCTGACCGCTTCCCAACGCCCCGGCGCCGGCCGCGTCACCCTCGACCAGCTGGTGCAGCACCATGCGCAGCGCCAGGGCGAGGCGCTCGCGCTCATGGACGCGCCAGACCGGCCGCTGTGGACCGAAGGCCGGCCGCGCCGTCTGACCTGGGCACAGGTCGAGGCGGCGACCGCGGCCGTGGCCGGCCGCCTCACCGAGCTCGGCCTCGCCACCGACAATGTGGTGGCGATCCAGGGCCCCAATGCCAGCGATACGCTGATCGCCATCCTCGGCTGCCTCAGGGCCCAGCTGGTGCCGGCGCCGATGCCGGCGAACTGGCGCAATGCCGAGGCGGCGGAGGCGATCGTCCGCATCGGCGCCAAGGCGATCTTCGCCGCGACCCGGGCCGGCCCCGCCCACCCGGCCGATGCGCTGCGCTACGTCGCAGCCGAGACGTTCGCCATCCGCTTCGTCTGCGGCTTCGGGGCCGAGACGCCGGACGGCGTGGTGCCCTTCGAGGACTGCATCGCCACGCCGCGGCCGCCGGCTGCTTCCGCCCGGGGAACCCGGATGGGCAACCCGGCGGAGCACCTGGCCGCCGTCACCTGGGATTGCGGCAGCCACGGCCCCTTCCCGGTCGCCCGCAACCACAACGAATGGCTGGCCGCCGGCCTCGCCGTGCTCTCCGGGCTGGGGCTGGATCGCGAGTCGGTGCTGCTCTCCACCCTGTCGCCCTGCGGCTTCGCCGGCCTCGCCACCGGCCTCGTGCCCTGGCTGATGTCGGGATGCGCGCTGGTGCTGCACCAGGCCTTCGACGCCACGGTGTTCGGCGTGCAGGTCGAACGCCATGCGGTGACCCATGCCGTCCTGCCGGAGGTGGTGGCCACAGCCGGCCGGCGCGAGGGCCTGCTGCAGGGGCCGTCGCTGCGCGGCATCGCCTCGGTCACCCGCCGTGCCGACCTCCCCATGGGCCCCAGCATCGAGGACGGTCCCCGCACCAGCGCCTTCGCGGTGCTCGGCGAGCTCGGGCTGACGGCCGTCACCCCCGGGGCCGACGGCACCCCGACCCTGCCCCTGGCATCCCCCGCGCAGGCGGAGGGCGTCGACGCGGCCGGGATCACCTTCGAGGTCGACCCCGGCGGGATGCTGCGGCTGCGCGGCGCCATGGTGCCGCGGGCGGCTTTTCCGGGCTCGGAGCGAGGCGCCGCCTATCCCCTGGCGACGGACGGCTGGGTCTCGACCGGCTTCCCCGCCACGGCGGATGGCGGGCATGCCCGCATCGAGGGCCCGCGCCGGGACGTCCTCACCATCGGCGGCCATACGCTGTCGCTCGCCGCGCTCGACAGCCTCTATTCCGATGTGCCGGGTGCGATGGCGGTGAACGCCGTGGCGCGTCCCGATACCCTCCTCGGCCAGCGCCTGGTGCTGGAGGCCATGCCCGAAGCAGGCTCGGAGCTGACCACCGTGTCGCTGGCCATGCATGCGGAGACAAAGTCGGCCTCGCCGCTCGCCATGACCGCGGACGCCTTCATCGGCGACCGCCGCAAGTCGGCCCGGCTCGCCGGCGCAGCCTGAGCCCCGGCGGCGCCCGGGTCACGTCGCCGTCACCGGATCTGCCTAGCCTCCCCGCGTCCCGAGAGACCAGCGAGGAGAGATAGGATGGCTGAGAGCGAGCGGAGCGGCCCGTCGCGGCGCGACGTGCTGATCGCGGCGGCCGCCGGCGGCGCCGCCATGGCTCTGGCCGCGCCGGCCGGCGCGGCGGAGGCGAGTGCGGCTGCGGCAACGAGCGCCGCCGCGGCGACGAGCGCCGCTGGGGTGACGGGCGTGGTCTTCGAGAGCGCCTCCGGCGCCGCCCGCCAGCCCGGCGACAAGGGCCTTGCCGGCGTGCTGGTGTCGAACGGGCGCGAAGTCGTCGCGACCGATTCGGACGGGCGCTACACCCTGCCCGTGTCGGACGAGAGCGTGGTGTTCGTGATCAAGCCGGCGGGGTACATGACCCCGGTCGACCCGGTGACGCAGCTGCCGCGATTCCACTATATCCACCAGCCGGCGGGGTCGCCGGCCGCGCTCGGGCTGACCTTCGAGGGCATCGCCCCGACCGGACCGCTGCCGGCCTCTGTGGATTTCGCTCTGAAGTCGCAGGAGGAGCCGAAGGCCTTCGAGGTGGTGCTGTTCACCGATCCGCAGCCGGAATCGGACGCCGAGGTCGATTTCATCCGCGAGGACGTGGTCGACGCGCTCGCCGGCACCACGGCCAAGTTCGGGCTCACCGCCGGCGACATCATGTTCGACGACCTGTCGCTCTACGACCGCCTCAACCGTATCATCGGCACCATCGGCATTCCCTGGTACAATATCGGCGGCAACCACGACTTCAATTTCGAGGCGCCCGGCCGGAAATATTCGCGCGAGACCTTCAAGCGCGTCTTCGGCCCGCCCCACTACGCCTTCGCCTATGCCGATGCCGTGTTCCTGATGCTCGACGATGTCGAGTACAAGGGCACCAACCCGGCCAAGCCCCACGGGGCCGGAGCCTATGAAGGCCGGCTCGACCCGGACCAGCTCGCCTTCGTCAAGAACGTCCTCGCCGCCGTGCCGCAGGACAAGCTGATCGTCGCGGTGCTGCACATCCCGCTGCAGAACTATCTCGATGACCAGGGGCCGGACGTGAACCTGACCAACCGGGCCGAGTTCTTCGCCCTGTTCGAAGGACGGCGCTTCACGGTGAGCTTCTCCGGCCACACCCACACGACGGAGCACCATTATTTCGGCGAGGCCGAAGGCTGGCCCTCGCCCGTGCCGCATCACCACCATGTGCTCACCGCCGTGTCCGGCTCGTGGTGGAGCGGCCCCTACGACCATCGCGGCGTCGCCGTGGCCGACAGCCGCGACGGCAGCCCGAACGGCTTCCACATCCTGTCGATCGACGGCAACAGCTACACCACCCGCTTCGTGCCGGCGAAGGAGCCGAACCAGCGGCAGGTGCGCCTCTCCGTCGACAGCCGCTTCCATCGTGCCGACAAGGAGGTGAAGCGCGATTTCCGGCCCGGCCAGCTCCTGTCCTCACCGATCGCGCTCGCCGCCGTGCCGGCCACGACCATCATCGCCAACGTCTTCGACGGCGGGCCGAAGACCAAGGTGACGATGCGCATCGGCAAGGCCGCGCCGATCGAGATGACCCGCAAGACCATGCCCGACCCCTTTGTCGAGGATGTCTTCGCCCGCAACGAGGCGGTGAAGAAGCCCTGGATCAAGGCCGAGCCCTCCTCGCATGTCTGGGTGGCGCGCCTGCCGGCGACGCTCGGGCCCGGGACTCACCGGGTCACGGTCGAGGCGGTCACCGAATATGGCGGCAGCGTCAGCGGCACGCTGGCGCTCGAGGTCGCCTGATCAGCGAGGGCGAGACCGCCCCTCCTCCCCCCTATTCGGCGGCCCAGCGCGTCGCGCCGGGCCGCCGGTGAGCCGCGGCGGGATGGTGGCCGGGCAGGCGTGCCTGCCCCGGCCCCCGGAGCTTTTCGCGCAGCGTCCCGGGCTCATAGTCGCGCTTGTAGATGCCGCGGCGCTGCAGCTCCGGCACCACGAGGTCGACGAAATCGACGAAGCTCTCGGGCGTGACGACATAGCTCAGGTTGAAGCCGTCGACATCGGTGGCGTCGATCCAGTCCTGGAAGGCATCGGCGATCCCGGCAGGATCGCCGACGAACAAGGGCAGGCCGCCGCCGATGCCGGTGGCCAGCGCCAGGTCCCGGACCGTCCAGGTCCTGACCGCGTTCGGGCCGGCAATCTCCTCGACGGCGGAATGGATGGCGTCGTTGCGCTCGTGGCGGATCGGCTCGTCCGGCCCGTAGCGGGAGAGGTCGATGCCGGTCCAGCCCGACAGGAGCGCCAGGGCGCCCTCCTCGCTGACATAGGACCGGTACTCCGCGAGCTTGGCCTGCGCTTCCGCTTCACTGCGGCCGGGCACCACGGTGGCGCGGCAGAACACCAGGATCTCGCTGGGATCGCGGCCATGGCGGGCGGCGCGGGCGCGCAGATCGGCGACGGTCGCGGCCATCGCCGTCTTGGAGTGCCCGCCGATGAACACGCATTCGGCGTGGCGGGCGGCGAAGTCGCGGCCCTTGGGCGAGGCGCCGGCCTGGTAGAGCAGCGGCGTGCGCTGCGGCGAGGGCTCGCTGAGGTGGAGCGCATCGACGCGGTAGTGCTCGCCCTCGTGGCGGACGCGGTGCACCTTGTCCGGATGGGCGAAGATGCCGGCCTCCCGGTCGATGACGACGGCGTCGTCCTCCCAGCTGCCTTCCCACAGCTTGTAGACCACGGCCATGTATTCCTCGGCGATGTCGTAGCGCCGGTCGTGCCCGGTCTGGCGTGCCTGCCCCAGGCCCTTGGCGGCGCTGTCGAGATAGCCGGTGACGATGTTCCAGCCGATGCGCCCCTTGGTGAGGTGGTCGAGGGTGGAGATCCGGCGGGCGAAGGTGTAGGGCGGCTCGTAGGACAGCGTGCAGGTGACGCCGAAGCCGAGATGCTCGGTGACGGCGGCCATGGCCGGCACCAGCAGGAGCGGATCGTTGAGCGGCACCTGCGCGCCGTTGCGGATCGCCGCATCGGGATTGCCGGCGAAGACGTCGTAGACGCCGAGCACGTCGGCCAGGAACAGGCCGTCGAACCGGCCGCGCTCCAGGGTGCGCGCCAGGAAGGTCCAGTAGTCGAGGTCCTTGTAGCTGGTCGAGCGGTCGCGCGGGTGCCGCCACAGGCCCGGCGAGAGATGGCCGGCGCAGTTCATGTCGAAGGCGTTGAGGCGGATCTGCTTGGTCATGCTGGGGTTGGTCATGCAAGGGGCCTGGGCGCTCAGGGTGCCGGCTTGACGAATTTCAGGATGAAGCGGTCGCTCTCGCCGATCGCCGCGTATTTCGCCCGGTCCTGATCGCCGAGGCGGAAGGTCGGCGGCAGGGCCCAGACGCCGGCCGGATAGTCCTTGGTATCCTTGGGATTGGCGTTCACCTCGGAGCTGCCGACGAAGCGGAAGCCGGCGGCCTCGGCGAAGCCGATCGCCACGTCCTGGCGGACATAGCCGGACTTGGCCAGCGGATCCTGCGGCTCTCCGGGCTTGCCGCGATGCTCCTCGACCCCGAGGATGCCGCCCGGCTTCAGGGCCTTGTAGAACGCCCCGAACGCGCCCTGCGTCTCGCCGGCGGCCATCCAGTTGTGAATGTTGCGAAAGGTCAGGACGAAATCGGCGCTGCCCGGCGGGGCGATGTCGTGCCGGTCCGCGGCGAACTCGCTGACGGCGACCTTGCCGTAGTCGGCGGGGTCGGCGGCGATCTTGGCCTTGAAGCCGGCATTGTCCTTCTGCACCTCGGCGGAGGGCGAGGCCGCCTCGCCGTTCGCGGCGGTGTAGCGGCCGTGCTCGCGCAGATAGGGCGCGAGGATCTCGGTCCAGTAGCCGCCGGCGCCCGGCAGGATCTCCACCACATCGCTGTCCGGCCGGACGCCGAAGAAGGTCAGGACCTCCAGCGGGTGGCGATAGGGATCACGGACCCGGTTCTTCTCGGAGCGCTGCGGCCCCGCGACCAGGCGCTGGAGCTGGTCGGCCGGCTCCTGCGCCGTCGCCGGCAGGGCGGCCGCGACGGCGACCAGCAGGGCGAGGATGCGAAGCGGCGGCGAGAGCCTCGATCGGCGCATGGGCACGGCGATGATCATGACGGCGTTCCTTCCTGGCTCCGCGCGGCGATCGCCGCCCGCGGACCACGGCTCCGATCATGCGCCGCGTTCGACCGTTCAACGAGTGCCACCTATATTGTATATAAATTCCATAGACAATATCAAACTATAAACCTATCGTCCGGCTTCGGCAGCGGCAGCATCTGGGCTGCGTCGAAGGAGTGGGCGATGACGATCCAGACGGCGGACCGGCTTGACGAGGCTGATCTCGGGCACGGAGCGGCCCGCCCGCTGCGCCAGGCGGTCTGGCAGGGCATCGAGCCGGTGGTCAAGAATTCCGTCGCCATCGTCCTGTTCCTGCTGCTTTGGGAGATCGCGCCACGGCTCGGCCTGATCAACCGCACCTTCCTGCCGCCCTTCTCCGAGATCATCGCTAGGGGCGTGGACTACGCTCTCGCCGGCAAGCTCCTGCCGCAGATCCTGGTCAGCGTCGGGCGCGCGGCCGGCGGGTTCGGGCTGGGCGTCGTCACGGCCGTGCCGCTCGGCATCCTGCTCGGCTGGTACAAGCCGCTCGAGGCCTATCTCAACCCGCTGCTGCAGCTGCTGCGCCAGACCAATCCGGTGTCGCTGTTCCCGGCCTTCATCCTGTTCTTCGGCATCGGCTACGCCACCAACATTGCCATCATCTACTGGGTCGTGGTCTGGCCGATCCTGCTCGGCACGGTGAACGGGGTGCGCCATGTCGATCCGGCCCTGGTCAAATATGCCCGCTCGGTCGGCCTGCCGAGCCGCAAGCTGTTCACCAAGGTGATCCTGCCCGCCTCGGTGCCCTCGATCATCACCGGCATGCGCCTGGCCGCGACCTATTCCTTCCTGATGCTGGTGGTGTCGGAGATGGTCGGGGCGAGCAGCGGCCTCGGCTACCTCATCGTCAACGCCCAGTACCTGATGAGCATCCACCTGCTCTATGTCGGCGTCATCGTCCTCGCCCTGCTCGGCATCGCCAGCAACTGGGCCCTGGTCGGGCTGGAGCGGCGCCTGACCGGCTGGAAGCAGGACATCCAGTCCTGACCCCGTTCATCGGCCCGGCGGCCGGCGGCCGCGGCCCCTCCAACTGCACCATCGATGGAGACAGACGTGACCCTGCCCCTGCTGCGCCGTGCCCTCGGACGCGCCACCCGTATCGCCGCGCTCGCCCTTGCGGCGGCGGCCCTCGCACCGGCCGTGCCGCGTCCGGCTGCGGCGGACGAGCTGAAGCCGGTCAAGATCTTCTTCCCGCCGCTGAACCAGGGCTGGACCGCCGGCTACGAGCTGATCGAGGTGGCGGACGCCCGGGGCTTCTTCGCCAAATACGGCATCAAGGCCGAGCTCACCGTGGTGCCCTGGGACCAGTATACCGTGGCCCTCGACAGCGGCGCGCTCGACCTCGCCCCCTTCTCCGACTACGCCTATTTCATCAACGTCTACGACAAGGGCCTGAAGGCCAAGGAGGTCGTCTCCTCCACCCTGCCCTTCAACCCCGCCAATGCCGGCGACGGCCTGATCGTCCTCGCCGACGGTCCGATCAAGACGCCGCAGGACCTCAAGGGCAAGCGCATCGGCACGCAATGGCCGAGCTTTTCCGGCGTCTGGTTCGCCATCGACTGGCTGACCAAGCACGGCGTCACCAAGGATGACGTGACCATCGTGCCGGTGCCGCAGGCCCAGTACGAGCAGGTGCTGCAGCAGGGCGGGATCGACGCGATCATCGCCTACTCCCCGCTCGACATCCAGCTGCGCCGCAAGGGCGGCTATCGCCAGCTGTTCTCCTCCGCCGACATTGCCGGGCGCTTCATCACCCGCGGCGGCACCATGGCCTCCGACAAGTTCATCGCCGAGCATCCCGACCTGGTGAAGGGCTATGTCTCGGCCATCGCCGACGCCGCCGACTGGGCCAACGCCCATCCCGCCGAGGTGATCAAGCTCGGCGTCGACCGCGGCCGGCTCGATCCGCAATATCTGCCCGACCTCTACAACAAGGAGGGCAAGGAGGATTACAGCCATCTGCGCTGGGCGGTGCACGGCCTCAACGTCGAGGAGGATCTCGCCTTCTGGTTGAAGCTGGTGGAGGACGCCGACATCGTGCCGAAGGGCAAGCACAAGCCGTCCGACTTCTACACCAACGCCTTCAACCCCTATGCGGCGCAGGCTGCGGCGAACTGAACCCCTGCGCGCCGCGCGCGCCCATCGCGTTCAACGGGAGCCGCCATGAGCAGCGTCATTCAGATCCAGAATGTCGGCAAGACCTTCGCCCTGCGCGCCGCCGGGCGTCGGGGCGCGCCCGAGCGCTTCACGGCCCTGGAGGCGATCAACCTGGAGATCGCAGCCGGCGAGTTCTTCGTCCTCGTCGGGCCGAGCGGCTGCGGCAAGTCGACTCTGCTCGACCTCATCGGCGGGCTGACCCGTCCCAGCAGCGGCCGCATCCTGATCGACGGCAAGCCGGTGACCGGACCGGCCCTCGACCGCGGCATGGTGTTCCAGCAATACGCCCTGTTCCCCTGGCGGACCGCCCTCGAGAACGTCGCGTTCGGGCTGGAGGCCAAGGGCGTCGCCCGGCGCGAGCGCGTGGAGAAGGCACGGCACTTCCTCGACATGGTCGGCCTTTCCGGCTTCGGCGAGCGCTATCCCCACGAGCTCTCCGGCGGCATGCGCCAGCGGGTGGCGATCGCCCGGAGCCTGGCCTATGACCCCGATATCCTCCTGATGGACGAGCCCTTCGCCGCGCTCGACGCCCAGACCCGCGAGATCCTGCAGGGCGAGCTCCTGCGCATCTGGGAGGCTTCGGGCAAGACCATCGTGTTCATCACCCACGGCATCGACGAGGCGGTGTATCTCGGCCAGCGCGTGGCGGTGATGACCTCGCGGCCGGGACGCATCAAGCAGGTGCTCGACATCCCGCTCGAACGCCGCTCGCGCGAGGACGACCTGCGTGCCGCGCCGGACTTCGCCCGGCTGCGGCACGAGGTCTGGACGCTGCTGCGCAGCGAGTTTCAGAAGGCGGAAAGCCTGGAGCGGGCGGAGCTCTCGGCGAGCCCCGGCGCCAGGGTGGCGGGATGAGGCGCCGTTCCGGCGCGCCGGGGCATCGGCATCAGGGCTGGCCGATGCGCCACTGATAGGGCGGCGGCGTGCCGTTGACGGCGAAGTCGCCGACGATGCGGTCCTTGTAGATGCGCGGATTGTGCGAGGCGAGCGTGCGTGCGTTGCGCCAGTGCCGGTCGAAGCTGGTGCTGCGCCTCGTGGCGGAGGCGCCGAGCGCGTCGAACAGCAGGGTGACGGCGTCCAGGATCAGGTTCGAGACCACGGTCTGGGCCTGCGCCGTCTCCAGCTCGGCGATGGCGTTGGCCGCCTCCTCCACCGCGGCATCGCCGGCGAAACGCGCGTCGAAGGCCCGCTGCAGCGCCTGCGCCGTCTTCAGCACGATGGCGCCGGCACCATAGGCGGCGCCCCGCACCCGTCCGACGATCTGCAGCACCTGGGCGTCCTGGCTGGAGCGCGGACCGGCGGCGTGGGTATAGGTGCGCCGCCGCTCCGCCACCGCCTTGGCGACGTCGTTCGACGCGGCGCGGCCGATGCCGGCGAGCGTGGCGAGGTGCACGAGCTGATAGAAGGCCGCCGAATATTTGAACCGGTCCTCGTCGGCGATGACGTCGCCCTCCTCCACCGGCACGTCGGTGAAGGTCGAGGTGCCGCTCGCGGTCAGGATCTGGCCGAACCCGTCCCAGTCGTCGACCACCTCGACCCCCGGGGCCCGGCGGGAGACCACGGCTGTCAGGGACGCGCCGTCCTCGCCGCTCGCGCCGATGTCGATCCAATCGGCAAAGAGCGAGCCGGTGGTGTAGAACTTCGCGCCGTTGACCACCAGGCCGTGCCCGTTTCGCGTCACCTTGGTGGAGAAGGCCGCCTGCTTGGCATCGCCGATCTCTGACCAGGCGTTGCCGGCGATCTCGCCGCCGGCGAGGCGCGGGAACCAGCGCTGGCGCCGCTCGGCCGAGCGGGCGTTGACCACGTCCTCGGCGAAGCCGAAATGGGCACGCAGGGCCTGCGTGACGTTGGAATCGGCCGCCGACAATTCGATCAGGAGGTTGAACAGCTCCGGCAGGCTGGCGCCGTCGCCGCCGTGCTCGCGCGGGACGCGCACGGCGCCGAAGCGGGCGTCCTTCAGCCACTGGATCGGCTCGTGCGGCAGGGTGCGATCGAGCTCGCGTGCGACCGCGCCCTCGCCGATGCGCTGGAAGATCGGACGAAACCGCGCCGCCAGGCCTTCATAGGTCTCGCTCGGGCCCGAGCCCCAGCCCAATTCGATCTGAGTCATGTGTCCTGCCGGCTTGCTGGTTCAGCTACTCCTCCCGTGCGGGAGCGATCCGCTTCATAGCGTGTCAAATAATCTATTTACAAGGTAGAATTTATATAGATTATGGCAGGCAATCGCCATCGAGGAGCCTGCCATGGCCGCTTCCGATCTCGCCCCCACCTTCGGCCGCCGCGGTCTCATCAAGGCCGGCCTCGTCGCCGGCGCCGCCCTTGCGCTCGGCAAGGCCGGCCTGGTCTCGGCCGCCCGCGCCGCCGACGACGTGCCCTCCCTTGCCGGCAAGCGCATCGCCATCAGCGCCACCGGCACGGACCATTACTGGGACCTCAAGGCCTATCAGGCCCAGATCGAGGAGGTGAAGCGCCTCGGCGGCGAGCCGATCGGGCTCGACGCCGGCCGCGACGACAAGAAGCTCGTCGCCCAGCTCCAGACCCTGATCGCCCAGCGCCCCGATGCGGTGATCCAGACACTGGGCACCCTCAGCGTCATCGACCCCTGGCTGAAGAAGATCAAGGATGCCGGCATCCCGGTGTTCACCGCCGACGTTCCCAGCACCAACAGCATCAACAACACCACCTCCGACAATTTCGGCATCGGCTCTAGCCTGGCGCTGCGACTGGTCGCCGACATCGGCGGCGAAGGCGACATCGTGGTGTTCAACGGCTTCTACGGCGTGCCCGTCTGCGCCATCCGCTATGACGAGCTCAGGCACGTCCTGAAATATTATCCGCGGGTGAAGATCGTCCAGCCGGAGCTGCGCGACGTCATTCCCAACACCGTGCAGGACGCCTTCGCCCAGGTGACCGCCGTGCTCGCCAAATATCCGGAGAAGGGCTCGATCAAGGCGATCTGGTCGGCCTGGGACGTGCCCCAGCTCGGCGCTACCCAGGCCCTGGTCGCCGCCGGCCGCACCGAGGTGCGCACCTATGGCGTCGACGGCAGCCCGGAGGTGCTGGACCTGGTCAAGGACCCGAAGTCGCCGGCCGCGGCGGTCGCGGCCCAGCAGCCGGCCCTGATCGGCAAGACCGCGGTGCAGACCGTGGCGCGCTATCTCGGCGGTCAGAAGACCCTGCCGCAGGAGACCTACATCGCCTCGATCCTCGCCACCAAGGACAATGCCGCCGAGGTCCAGAAGACCCTCGGCCAGGTGTGATCCTTTCGTCGGCCCGCCCCGTGCCGGCCGGTGCGGGGCCGTAGGGAACTCCTCGATGACGCAGTCTTCCCGAGCGCCGGCCCTGTCGCTGCGCGGCATCGTCAAGCGCTTCGACGGCGTCACGGCGCTCGCCGGCGCGACGCTCGACGTCGAGGCCGGAACCGTGCACGGCCTGGTCGGCCAGAACGGCGCCGGCAAGTCGACGCTGATCAGGATCCTGGCCGGGCTGCACCGCCCCGATGCCGGCACGGTGACGGTCCACGGCGCGGCGCAGGATGCCCTCACGCCCTATCGCGTCGAGCAGCTCGGCATCCATTTCATCCACCAGGACCGGCTCCTGGTCGGCAGCTTCACCGTGGGCGAGGCGCTGCTGCTCGGCCGCGAGATCGTGCGCCACCGCGTCGTGCCGCTGCTCGACCGCCGCGCCATGCAGCGGCGCGCCGCCGAGATCCTGCACGACTATTTCGGCCTCGCCTTGCCGCCGGACGTGCTGATCTCCGAGCTGACCACGGCGCAGAAGCAGATCGTGCAGATCACCCGGGCTCTGCTCGACAAGCCGTCCGTCCTGGTGTTCGACGAGCCGACGGCGGCGCTGGTCAGGCGCGAGGCCGACATCCTCTTCGCCCTGATCCGGCGCCTCAGGGCCGAGGGCGTCACCATCGTCTACATCTCCCATTATCTCGGCGAGATCGAGAGCCTGTGCGACCGGGTCACCGTGCTGCGCAACGGCGTCGACGTCGCCACGGTCGACCCGCGCGACACGCCGGCGGCCGCCATCGCCGCTCTGATGGTCGAGCGCGACATCGCCGACATGTTCCCCAAGCGCAGGGTCGCCCTGGGCGAGCCGGCGCTGGCCGTGCGGGGCCTCGGCCGCGCCGGGCGGTTCGACGACGTCTCCTTCATCGTGCGGCGCGGCGAGATCGTCGGCCTCACCGGCCTGCTCGGCTCCGGCGCCAAGGAGGTGATCCGGGCCCTGTTCGGGCTCGAGCGCAGCGATGCCGGCAGCATCCACGTCGCCGGACGGGAGCGCAGGCCCGGCTCGCCGGTCGAGGCGGTGCGGCACGGCACGGCGCTGGTGCCCGAGGACCGGCGCGGCCAGGGCGTGGCGCTGGGGCTCAGCGTGGCGGAGAACACCACGCTCGCCAGCCTCGACCGATTCAGCCGCTTCGGCTTCCTCAGCCGCCGGCGCGAACGGTCCGAGGTCGATCGGCTGATCGAGGCCCTGTCGGTGCGCACGCCGGGGCGCGAGGCGATCGTGCGCACGCTCAGCGGCGGCAACCAGCAGAAGGTGGTCCTGGCCAAATGGCTCAGCCGCCGCTCGGACATCTACATCCTCGACGAGCCCACGGTCGGCATCGACATCGGCTCCAAGGTCGAGATCTACACGCTGATCGGCGAGCTGGCGCAGCGCGGCGCCACCATCCTCATCCTGTCGACCGACCTGCCCGAGCTCGTCGGCATCACCGACCGGGTGCTGGTGATGTATCGCGGCCGGCTGATCCGCGATCTCGTCACCGCCGAGACCACGGCCGAGGCGCTGCTGGCGGAGGCCACGGGCTCCTGGGAGGCGCGTCATGTCGGCTAGCCTCGAAGTGGCTGCGGCGGGCGCGGGCCAGGCCGCCGCCGGCACGGCGCGCCGCGCCGCCATCGGGCGGCGGGCGGCCACGCTGCTGGTGCGCTCCGCCTCCTTCATCGCCTTCGCGGCCGTGCTCGCCGTCTTCGCCTGGCAGGCGCCCTTCTTCCTGTCGGTCGCCAATGTCGGCAACGTGCTCGGCCAGTCGGCGATCCTGGGCACGCTGGCCATCGGCCTCACCATCGTCGTCATCGGCGGCGGCTCGAACGTCGTCACCGGCGGCATCGACCTCTCCATCGCCGCCAACATGGGCCTCAGCGCCGCCGTCTACGCCTCGCTGATCCAGGCCGGCGCCGACGATGGCACGGCCGCCGCGGGCGCGCTGGCGACGGGGCTCGCCATCGGCCTCGTCAACGCCCTCTCCGTCACCCTGCTCGGCATCGTGCCATTGCTCGCCACCCTCGCCGTCATGAACGTGGTGGCGGGCCTGGAGCTGGTGCTGACGCAGAACACGGTGGTGCCCGCCGCGACCGATTTCCTGTCGGTCCTCTCCGGCTACGGCCCCTGGTCCGTCCCCGTCCTCGCCTTCGTCTTCGTCGGCATCGCCGCCGTGTTCTTCATCGGGGTGCAGCAGACCCGCATCGGCCTGCATCTCTACGCCGTCGGCGAGTTCCCCGAGGCGGCACGCGCCGCCGGGCTGCCGGTCCGGCGCCTGGTCGCCGGCTCCTACCTCGTCTGCGGCCTGACCGGCGGCATCGGCGGCATCCTGTCCGTCGCCTATCTCAGCGGCAGCACCACCGGGTCCGGCGAGATGCTGCTGTCGGTCGTGGTCACCGCCCTGCTCGGCGTGGTGTTCTCGCGGCGGCTGGTGCCGACCATCGGCGGCACGGTGCTGTCGGCCCTGTTCGTCGGATTCCTGATCAACGGCTTCCAGCTCCTCAACATTTCCAGCTACTGGGTGAGCGGCGTGCAGGGGGTGCTGATCCTCCTGGTGGTTGCCGCGACCTCGCTGCTGCGCCGCAACGGGAGCGCGCCATGACCGACCTGTCGCTGCAGCCGGCGGCCCCCCTCGCCCGGCTGCGGGGCCTCGTCCAGCGCTACGGGCTGGTGCTGGCGCTCGTCGCGGTCTTCGCCTTCTTCTCCGCGACGACGCCGACCTTCCTCGCACCCGCCAACCTCCTCAGCGTGCTGGTCAACAATTTCACGCTGCTCGCCATCGTCGCCATCGCCATGACGCTGGTGGTGGCGGCCGGCGGCATCGATCTTTCGGTCGGCACGGCGGTGGACGCGGCCAGCCTCGCCTTCGTGTCGCTGGTCCTCGCCGGCCAGCCGGTCTGGCTGGCGGCGCCGGCGGGCCTCGTCGCCGGCGCGGTCGTCGGCCTGTTCAATGCCTTTCTGATCGCGGGCCTGCGCATCGCTCCCTTCCTGGCGACGCTCGGCACGCTGTTCATCGGCCGCAGCGCCCAGCAATTGCTGACCGGCGGCGGCAACCCGATCTACCTGCCCTCCTCCGCCGTGCCGCCGTCCTTCGCCTTCATCGGCCACGGCCAGGTGCTGGGCGTGCCGCTGCCTCTCGGCGTCGTCGCCGTCCTGGCGGCTGCCGCCGTGCTGCTGCTCACCCGCACCCGCTATGGCCGTAGCCTCGTCGCCATCGGCGTGCAGCCCGGGGTCGCCTGGTATTCCGGCCTGCGCGTGGCGCGCCAGACCGGCCTGGTCTATGTCCTCGCGGCCCTGGTTGGGGCCGTGGCCGGGCTGATCCTGTCGGCGACGGTCAATGTCTACGTGCCCTATTCCGGCAATGCCTTCCTGCTCAACGCCATCGGCGCCACCTTCATCGGCACGACGCTCGATCGCGAGCGGCGTCCGAACGTGCCGGGCACGGTGCTCGGCGTGCTGCTGCTCAGCATCGTCGCCAACGGGCTCCTGCTGGTCGGCCTGAACTATTACTGGCAGCAGGTCGGCACCGGCCTCCTCATCTTCTTCGTCCTGGCGCTGAGCTTCGCCACCCGCAAGGCGTGAAAGATCATCGCCGTCCCGGCCACGCCGTGCCCACGTTCGAGGCACGCTCTGCCGAGGATGCGGTCATCGATGGACGGATCCGTGCCGCTGCGGGGCGTGCGGATGCCGACTTTATTTGGGAGGGTCGATAAAACTGCAGGTTGTTACCCCAGGAACAAGTGAAATTCCCCTGCGCGTGGCCTAACGTCCGCCGGTCCGCGCGGGGGGCTTTTATTTCTCATACAAATAAAAGTTGCAATTCCGCGGCGTGGCGCGCCGTTTGCATCGATGCTATGGAGGAACCCGGCACCGGGGGCCGACGTTAGCGAATACCAGCCACGGAGGCTTGATATGGTTGCTTCATCGCAAGATCGCTCGTCCCTGAAGACCTTGGCCGTTCTCAAGCGCGACGCCGAGCGCCGCGCCTGGCTGTCGCAATCCTTCGGCGCCAAGGTCTCCCCGGCCGACGATCTCGGCGATCTCGACCATGTCCTGGTGCGCTTCTCCACCCTGTCGCAGATCGCCTGCGGCGAGACCGAGAGCGGCCTCTCCAGCCGCGCCTTCTTCGGCGCCCATGTCCATGCCATCCTGCAGGAAGAGGCGGAGCTGTCGAACTTCGCCATCGGCTTCGTCCGGATCCGCAACGGCGGCCAGCTCGACGCCTCGGTGCTGCGGCCGATGGCGCAGATCATGCGCGAGGCCCTGCAGCCGCAGGACCATCTGGCCGAGGTCCGGCCCGCGATCTTCGGCGTGATCGCGCCTGCGACATCAGGCGCGTCCCTGCAGGAGCGGCTCGAGGAGGCGGCGCTCTCCATCGCCTCCACCACCTTCTTCGACAGCCGCGCCGGCCGCTCCAGCTTCTACGAGGCCGAGGTGGCGATGGGCCGCCTCGACGGCCGCCGCACGGTCGAGGACGTGTTCCGGGAGACCCGGCGCTGCGCAGTCTACGACCAGACGGCCCTGCAGGCGGCGCGCGCCGCCCAGCTCAGGTTCTGACCGGCGCCTTCTTCTTCGCCTCGGCGATCCGCACCAGGTTCTTCAGGATGACGGCCGTGCCCTTCAGCCGGTCGTCGGCATCCTCGAAATCGCGGCTGAAGACGATGCGCATGTCCGGCCGCACCTTGGCGAAGGAGCCCTGCTCGGCGATGTAGCGCACCAGCCCGTCCGGATTGGCGAAGGCGTTGTCGCGGAACGACAGCACCAGGCCCTTGGGGCCGGCGTCGACCTTTTCCACGTTCGCCCGCCGGCACAGCGCCTTGATCGACATCAGCTTCATCAACTGGTCGACCTCGCGCGGCCGCGGGCCGAACCGGTCGATCAGCTCGGCGCCGAATGCGTCGATATCGGCGTCGGTGTCCAGCGTCGACAGCCGCCGATAGAGCCCGAGCCGCAGCTGCAGGTCGGAGACATAGTCCTCCGGGATCATCACCGGCGTGCCGATGGTGATCTGCGGCGACCATTGCTCCTCGACCTCGGCCTCGATGCCGCCTTCCTTCAGCGCCGCCACCGCCTCCTCCAGCATCTGCTGGTAGAGCTCGTAGCCGACCTCCTTGATATGGCCGGACTGCTCGTCGCCGAGCAGGTTGCCGGCGCCGCGGATGTCGAGGTCGTGCGAGGCGAGCTGGAAGCCGGCGCCGAGCGTGTCGAGCGACTGCAGCACCTTGAGGCGCCGCTCGGCATTGGGCGTGATCGGCTTGGTGGCCGGCAGGGTGAACAGCGCATAGGCGCGTGTCTTCGAGCGCCCCACCCGCCCGCGCAGCTGGTAGAGCTGGGCCAGGCCGAACATGTCGGCGCGCCAGACGATCAACGTGTTGGCGGTGGGGATGTCGAGACCGGACTCGACGATGGTGGTGGAGAGCAGCACGTCGTACTTGCCCTCGTAGAACGCCGTCATCACGTCCTCGAGCTGGCCGGCCGCCATCTGGCCGTGGCCGACGCCGACCTTGGCCTCCGGCGCATACTGGTCGAGGAAGGCCTTGGCCTCGGCGATGTCCTCGATGCGCGGCACCACGAAGAAGCTCTGGCCGCCGCGATAGCGCTCGCGCAGCAGCGCCTCGCGCAGGATCACCGGGTCGAAGGGCGTGACGAAGGTGCGCACCGCCAGGCGATCGACCGGCGGCGTGGCGATGATCGAAAGCTCGCGCACGCCGGTCAGCGCCAGCTGCAGCGTGCGCGGGATCGGCGTCGCCGAGAGGGTCAGCACGTGGATCTCGGCGCGCAGCTGCTTCAGCCGCTCCTTGTGGGCGACGCCGAAATGCTGCTCTTCGTCGATGATCAGCAGCGCCAGGTCGCGGAAGCTGATCGACTTGGCCAGCAGCGCATGGGTGCCGACGACGATATCGATGTCGCCGGAGGTGAGGCCCGCCTTGGTCTTGCGCGCGTCCTCGGCCGAGACGAAGCGCGAGAGCTGCGCCACCTTGACCGGCAGGCCGTGGAAACGATCGGCGAAGGTCTTGTAGTGCTGGCGGGCGAGCAGCGTGGTCGGCACCACGACCGCGACCTGGCGGCCGGAGAGGGCGGCCGCGAAGGCGGCGCGCAGGGCCACCTCGGTCTTGCCGAAGCCGACATCGCCGCAGACCAGCCGGTCCATCGGCCGGCCGGCGCCGAGATCGTCCAGCACCGCGTCGATGGCGGTCTGCTGGTCCTCGGTCTCGTCATAGGGGAAGCGGGCGCAGAACTCGTCGTAGAGTCCTTGCGCCGGCACCAGCTTCGGTGCTTCGCGCAGGGCGCGCGCCGCCGCCACCTGGATCAGCTCGCCGGCCATCTCGCGGATGCGCTTGCGCATCCGGGCCTTGCGCTCCTGCCAGCCGCGGCCGCCGAGCTTGTCGAGCGGCGCCTCGGCATCCTCCGAGCCGTAGCGCGACAGGAGCTCGAGGTTCTCCACCGGCAGGAACAGCTTGTCGCCACCGGCGTAGTGGATCTCCAGGCAGGCATGCGGCGCGCCGGCTGCCGTCACCGTCTGCAGGCCGACGAAGCGGCCGATGCCGTGGTCGACATGGACGACGGCATCGCCCGGGGACAGCGTCGTCAGCTCGGTGAGGAAATCCTGGGCGCGCTTGCGCTTGGTCGGCCGGCGCACCAGCCGGTCGCCCAGGACGTCCTGCTCGGCGACCACGGCGATCTCGTCGGTCTCGAAGCCGGTCTCGAGCGGCAGCACCGCCAGCGCCGCCTCGCTCTTCGGCAGCGCCATGGCGCGGGCGAAGTCCGGCACCGGCTTCAGTTGCGTCAGACCGTGGTCGGCCAGCACCGCCCCGAGCCGCTCGCGCGAGCCGTCGGTCCAGCCGGCGACGATGACGCGCCGGCCTGCCGCCTGCCGCTCGCGCACGTGGCGCACCACCGCGTCGAAGACATTGCCCTCGTCCGCGGCGCGTTCGGCCGCGAAGGTGCGGCCCTGGCGGCCGCCGCAATCGACGATCACGCGGCCGGCCGTTTCCGGTGTCGCGAAGGGCGTGAAGCGGGCGAGCGGGGCTTCGTCGAGCCGTCGGCGCCATTCCTGCGGGCCGAGATAGAGCCTGTCGGGCGGGAGCGGCTTGTAGGGCACGGCCTCGCCGCTCTTGCCGATGCCCTCGTGCCGCGCGTCATAATAATCTTTGATCTGGGCGAGGCGCTCGCCGGCCGCGTCCTCGGCCAGGGCGTCCAGCGCCACCGGCACGCCGTCGAGATAGTCGAGCAGCGTGTCGAGCCGGCTGTGGAACAGCGGCAACCAGTGCTCGAAGCCGGGATAGCGCCGCCCTTCCGAGATCGCCTCGTAGAGCGGGTCGCCGCGCGTCTGGGCGCCGAACTCGCCGAGATAGGCCTGGCGGAAGCGCTTGATCGTCTCTGTGGTGAGCTGCACCTCGCTCATCGGCACCAGGTCGAGCACGCGCAGCTGCGCCGAGGTGCGCTGGGTCTCGGCGTCGAAGGCGCGGATCGATTCCAGCGTATCTCCGAAGAAATCGAGCCGGACCGGCTGGCCGAGGCCGGGGGGATAGAGGTCGAGGATGCCGCCGCGCACGGCGTATTCGCCGGTCTCGCGCACGGTCGAGGTTCTGATATAGCCGTTGTGCTCCAGCCAGAGCGCCAGCGCATCCATGTTGACGGCATTGCCCGGCGCCGCCGAGAGCGACTGCGAGGCGACGAGCTCGCGTGGCGGCAGGCGCTGCAGCGCGGCGTTGACCGTGGTCAGCACGATGCGCGGCGTGTCGCCGCCGCGGGTGGTGGCGAGGCGCGCCAGCGTCGTCATGCGCCGGGCGACGACGGCGGCGTTGGGCGAGACGCGATCATAGGGCTGGCAGTCCCAGGCCGGGACGCTCAGCACCTCGATCTCGGGCGCGAAGAAGCGCAGCGCCGCCTCCAGGGCCGCGGCACGGCCGCCGTCGCGGGCGATGTGCAGCAGGGCAGCGTGGCGCTCGCGCGTCCTCGGCGCCAGGGCCCGGGCGAGGTCGGCGAGAACCAGGGCGTCGAGCCCGTCCGGACAGGCGGCGAAGGTCGCCTGCCCGCCCTGGGCCAGATGGTCCGCGAGCTTGCGATGGTCGAGCGACGTCATGCGCGGGCGCGGCCTGGACGGGCGTGGAAGGCGCGCAGCTTGTGCATCAGGCCGGTGTCGTGGATATCGGGCGTCGCGGCGGTGCCGGTGATCCAGTCGTAGAGGTCGTGGTCCTCGGCCTCGATCAGCCGCTCGAAGGCCGCGACGTCCTCCTCGCCGAGGGTGCCGATCTCGGCGTCGCAGAACGGGCCCATCAACAGGTCCATCTCGCGCGTGCCGCGATGCCAGGCGCGGAACAGCAGCCGCCGCCGGCGCGGATCGAGATCGGAGGAGGAGCGGGTGGTTCCTGACATGCTGACGGTCCTGGACGGCGGCTGTATAGCGTGGCGAGTCCGGCTTGTCATGAATGTGCTCGCCATGGCGGGGTTGCATCGAAAGCGGAACCGCTCCGCGACTTGCCCCGACTGCTGCTTGCTCTTTCACTAGCGCCATGCGCCCGGCGATTCTCAACCCGCTCTTTGCCTCGGTCTCCACCCTCGCCGGCGTCGGTCCGGCGCGGGTCAAGACCTTCGCGCGGCTGCTCGGCGGCAGCGGCCCGGCCGGGCCGCGGGTGCTCGATCTGCTCGTCCACCTCCCGGTCAACGTGCTCGACCGCCGCCTGCGGCCGAAGCTCGCCGAGGCGCCGCTGGACACGCTGGTGACGGTGGAGGTGGCAGTCGACCGCTACCGGCCGGGCGGGCGGGCCGGAGCACCGCTGCGGGTCTATTGCCATGACGAGACCGGCGAGCTGACGCTGGTGTTCTTCTCGGCCCAGTCGGCCTGGATCGAACGCTCGCTGCCGCTCGGGGCGCGGCGCTGGGTCTCCGGAAGGATCGAGCTCTATGACGGCATGATGCAGATGGTGCATCCCGACCGCATCGTCGACGAGGCGGGCCTGGCCGCCCTGCCGGCGGTCGAGCCGATCTATCCGCTCACCGAAGGGCTCGGCGGGCGGGCCGTGCAGCGGGCGGTCCAGGACGCGCTCGCGAAGTTGCCGGTCCTGCCGGAATGGCAGGAGCCCGACTGGCTGCGGATGCGGGCCTGGCCTCCCTTCGGGGAGGCGCTCGCGACGCTGCACCGGCCCGAGGGCCCGGAGGCGACGGCACCCGACACGCCGGCCCGCATGCGCCTGGCCTATGACGAGCTGCTCGCCTCGCAGCTGGCGCTGGTGATGGTGCGGGCGCAGATGAAGCGGCTCGGCGGCCGCAGCACCGTAGGGGACGGGCGCATCGCCGGGAAGATCGAGGCCGCCCTGCCCTTCGCGCTGACGCGCAGCCAGGCCGCGGCGCTCACCGAGATCCGCGCCGACCTGGCGGCCGAGACGCGCATGCTGCGCCTGCTGCAGGGCGATGTCGGCTCCGGCAAGACGGTGGTGGCGCTGCTGGCCATGGCGACCGCCGTGGAGGCCGGCCGCCAGGCGGCGATCATGGCGCCGACCGAGATTCTCGCCCGCCAGCACCTCGCCACCATGGCGCCGCTCGCCGAGGCCGCCGGCCTGACGGTGGCGCTGCTGACGGGGCGCGAGAAGGGCCGCGAGCGCAGCCGCGTGCTCGACGGGCTGCGGGCCGGCACGATCGACATCCTGGCCGGCACCCACGCCCTGTTCCAGGACGGCGTCGATTTCCGCGACCTCGGCCTCGCCGTCGTCGACGAGCAGCACCGCTTCGGCGTGCACCAGCGCCTCGCCCTGGCGCGCAAGGGCGAGGCCGTGGACGTCCTGGTGATGACGGCGACGCCGATCCCGCGCACCCTGGTGCTCACCTATTTCGGCGACATGGACGCCTCCGCCCTCACCGAGAAGCCGGCCGGCCGCAAGCCGGTCGATACCCGCCTCATCTCGCTCGACCGGCTCGACGAGGTGGTGGCCGCCGTCGGCCGGATGCTGGCGACCGGGGCCCGGGTCTACTGGGTCTGCCCGCTGGTCAGCGAGTCCGAGGAGCTCGACCTCGCCGCGGCCGAGGACCGCCACCGCCATCTCGCCGGCGTGTTCGGCGACGCCGCCGATCTCCTGCACGGCCAGATGAAGGCGGCGGCGAAGGACGCGGCCATGGCGCGCTTCTCGGCCGGCGAGACCGGCCTGCTGGTTTCCACCACGGTGATCGAGGTCGGCGTCAACGTGCCGGAGGCGACGGTGATGGTCATCGAGCATGCCGAGCGCTTCGGCCTGTCGCAGCTGCACCAGCTGCGCGGGCGCATCGGCCGCGGCGCCGAGCGCTCCACCTGCCTGCTGCTCTACCGCGGGCCGCTGGGCGAGACGGCCAAGCGGCGGCTGGAGATCATGCGTGAGACCGAGGACGGCTTCCGCATCGCCGAGGAGGATCTGAAGCTGCGCGGCGAGGGCGACGTCCTCGGCACGCGCCAGTCGGGCCTGCCCGGCTTCCGCCTGGCCCGGCTGGAGGCGCATGGCGCCCTGCTGGCGGTCGCGCGCGACGATGCCAAGCTGATCCTCGGCCGCGATCCCGAGCTGACCGGCGGGCGCGGCGAGGCGCTGCGGACGCTGCTCTATCTCTTCGAGCGGGACGAGGCGGTGCGGCTCCTGCGCGCGGGATAGCCGTCAGGCCTTCTCGCGGTCGTCGGCCAAAGCCATCTCGCCGATCAGGCGGGTCTTGAAGGCGGGGGCTGGCTCGGCGAGCGATTCCGGCTGGATCAGGCCGGCCGAGATCACCAGCTTGGTGCCCTCCTCGATCGAGATCGGCAGCTCGATCACCTTGGCGCGCGGCAGCAGGAAGAAGAAGCCGGTGGTCGGGTTGGGGGCGCAGGGCATGAACACCGACACCCAGTCCTGGCCCGCCCCGCCCGGCAGCAGCCTCTCCACGGCCGGGCTCGGCTCGGCGGAGATGAACACCACCGACCAGGCGCCCTGCGGGAACTCCACCAGACCGACCTTGCGGAACGAGGTGCCGGACTGGGAAAAGACGGTGGTGAAGACCTGCTTGAGCGCCTTGTAGATGCCGCGCACCACCGGCATGCGGTCGAGCAGCGTCTCGCCGAAGCGCACCAGCGAACGCCCGACCAGGTTGGCGGTGAGGAATCCGACCAGGGTCAGGCCGATGATGGCCACGATCAGGCCGAAGCCGGGGATGCGGAACGGCAGATAGGTCTCGGGCAGATAGCGCGTCGGGATGAACGGCGTCACCCAACCGTCGACCCACTGGATGAAGCTCCAGGTGAGGTAGAGCGTGATCGCCACCGGCCCGGCAACGATCAGCCCGGTGAGGAAATAGCTGCGCAGGCTGCCGAAGCGGCTCACCCGCAGCGGCTGCGGGGACCCGAGAGGCGTCACGGTCTCAGCCTTTCTTGCCATGCACCATTTCTAGCACGGTGCATGGCGGTGTTGTCGAGGCGCACGCCGGTTTTTGCCAGACTATTCGACCGTGACGCTCTTGGCGAGGTTGCGCGGCTGGTCGACGTCCGTGCCCATCAGCACCGCGGTATGGTAGGCGAGGAGCTGGATCGGGATGGAATAGACGATCGGCGTCACCGTCGCCGGCATCTGCGGCATCACCAGGGTCTTGAGCGTCGGGATCGCTGCTGCTTCGGCCCCTTGCTCGTCCGTGATCAGGATGATGCGGCCTCCTCGCGCGGCCACCTCCTGCATGTTGGAGACCGTCTTCTCGAAGATGCGGTCGAAGGGGGCGATCACCACCACCGGCAAGGTCTCGTCGATCAGCGCGATCGGCCCGTGCTTGAGCTCGCCGGCAGCGTAGCCCTCGGCATGGATATAGCTGATCTCCTTGAGCTTCAGCGCCCCCTCCAGCGCCAGCGGGAAGCTGGTGCCGCGGCCGAGATAGAGCACGTCGGTGGCCTTGACGAGGTCCTTGGCCAGCGCCTCGATCTCGTGCTCCAGCCGCAGCGCCGTCGCCATCAGGCGGGGCGCCTCGATCAGGGCCTGGACCAGGCGGCCTTCATCCTCCGCCGAGAGGGCGCCGCGGGCCCGTCCCGCCCCGACCGCGAGGCTGGCCAGCGCCGCCAGCTGGCAGGTGAAGGCCTTGGTCGAGGCGACGCCGATCTCAGGCCCCGCCAGGGTCTGCACGATGACGTCGCTCTCGCGCGCAATGGTCGAAGTCGGCACGTTGACCACGGCGAGGGTGTGCTGGCCGTGCTCCTTGCAGTAGCGCAGCGCCGCCAGCGTGTCGGCGGTCTCGCCCGACTGCGACACGACGATGGCGAGGCCCCCCGGCTCGAGCGGCACTTCGCGGTAGCGGAACTCCGAGGCGACGTCGACCTCCACGGGGATGCGGGCGAAGCGCTCGAACCAGTACTTGGCGCACAGGGCGGCATAGGAGGCGGTGCCGCAGGCGGTGATGGTGAGGCGGGTCAAGGAACGCCAGTCGAAGGGCAGCTCCGGCAGGCGGATCGCGCCGCTCGCCATGTCGAGGAAAGAGGCGAGCGTATGCGACACCACTTCCGGCTGCTCGTGGATCTCCTTGGCCATGAAATGGCGGTGGTTGCCCTTGTCGATCAGCAAAGCCGAGACCGATGTCTTCTGGACCGCGCGCTGCACCGGCTGGTCGAGGCTGTCGAAGATCTCGGCGGAGTCGCGGGTGAGCAGGACGCTGTCGCCGTCCTCGAGATAGCAGACCGTGCTGGTGAAGGGCGCGAGGGCGATCGCGTCGGAACCGAGGAACATCTCGCCGTCGCCATAGCCGATGGCCAGCGGCGAGCCCAGGCGCGCACCGACGATCAGGTTCTCCTCGCCGTCGAAGAGGAAGCCGAGCGAGAAGGCCCCGCGCAGCCGCTTGAGGCTGGCCTGCACGGCTTCGATCGGCGACTTGCCGCCCTGCAGCTCGCGCGTGACCAGGTGCGCCACCACTTCGGTGTCGGTCTCGCTCTGGAAGCGCGCGCCGCCGGCTACCAGCTCCTCGCGCAGCTCGCGGAAATTCTCGATGATGCCGTTATGGACCACGGCCACCCGATCGGTGGCGTGGGGATGGGCGTTGGCCTCGCTCGGCTTGCCATGGGTGGCCCAGCGCGTGTGGCCGATGCCGATACGCCCTTCGAGCGGATCGCGGCCCAGCCGGGCCTCCAGATTGCGCAGCTTGCCTTCGGCCCGCCGCCGCGTCAGGCGGCCGGCTTCCAGGGTGGCGACGCCGGCCGAGTCATAGCCGCGATACTCCAGACGCTTGAGGGCCTCGACCAGCGGCATCGCCACCGCGCTGGTGCCCAGAATACCGACAATGCCACACATGCCCGTCTCCCAAACCAACGATTCTCTCGCCGATATCAGAACGGGCTTTAGATGCTCCTAATGTATGTCGGGAAATCAAAAAGCGTGACGCTTTGTGACGCGCGGCGCTGTCAGCCGGCTAACGGCCGCCGCGGGAGACACGCTCGATCTCGGCGCGGACCAGCCGCTCCACCAGGGTCGGCAGATTGTCGTCGAGCCAGCTCTTGAGCATCGGCCGCAGCATGTCCTGCACCAGATCGTCCAGGGTCCGGGCGTTCTGCGACAGGATGGTGTGCGTCAGCCTGCCGAAGGCGGAGGAGATGGCCGAATCCGTCGCCTCGGAGATGAGGCGCTCCTCGAGCGGCAGCATCGGCCGCGGCTGCGTGACGGCCGGCGGCTCGGCGGCCCGCGGCGGCGGCGCCACGGGAGCCGGCCTGGCTGTCGCCGAGGGCTTCGGCGGTTCCGGCTCGACGAAGGCAATGTCGTCCTCGGCGGGCGCCGCCATCTCCGGCGCGGCCATGGCTTCGGTCAGCTCGAGCACATCGGATGCCGCGGTGTGCGGCGCGCCGGCAGCCTCGGCCGCGTCGAAGCCCGCCAGCAGCGCGTCGATCTCGTCCTGTCCCTGCGGCTCCGACGGCGGTTCGGCCGGCTCCGGCGCCATCACCTTCATCGACACCGGCTTGGTGTTGACGGGCGATGTCGCGGCCTCGTCCGAGATGATCTTGCGGATCGAGGCCAGGATCTCCTCCATCGAAGGTTCCTGCACCTTCGCACGGGGATCGGATTTGAGAGGCAAGGACGACATGGCCTGCGAGTTCCCAGGCCGGCCGATGTGAGAATCACACCGCTATTCCACCGGACACCGCACGGAGTATGGCAAGGGGAAGGCCGAAAGCAAGGAAGCCGCGGGCGCCTTCGCGATGTCGGTGTGAATTGCGGCGCGGACCGGCGCCGCCCATGGCTCGGGCGCACGAGGCGCCGCCGGGCGCACCCGCGCCCGGCCTTTTCTCTGTCTACGGCGACGTCGCGGCCGCCTCAACGGCCGTCGGGCGTCTCGGTGCCGATCCACTTGTCGCGCACCTGGTCGTAGTGCACGGCCGGATCATAGGACGCGACCTTGAGGCTCAGCGTCTTGGCGCTGAGCTTGCCGACCGACGACAGCAGCGTGAAGGCGGCGACGACCCGGTCGCGCTGCGACGTGATCAGGGTGACGCGGGCGTTGAGCAGGGTCTGCTGCTGGTTGAGCACGTCGAGCGTGGTGCGCTGGCCGACCTTCGCTTCCTCGCGCACGCCGGAGAGGGCTACTTCCGCCGCCGCGACCTGGGCCTGGTTGGCCTGGATCTGCGCCGTGGAGGCGTCGAGATTGCCCCAGGCGGAGACGACGGCGGCCCGCACCTGCTCGCGGGCGATATCGGCCTGGATACGGGCCTGGCCGAGCGTCTCCTTGGCCTGTCGCACCTTGGAATAGTTCACGCCGCCCTCGTAGATCGGCACCGTCAGGGTCGCTCCGATCTGCGCGCTGGTGGTGTGCTGGGTGCCGATGCTCGGTTCCCACTGGTCCGAGACCGACGCCGTGGCGCTCACGGTCGGATAGAGCGCGCCCTCGGCGACCTTGACCTGAGCGGCCGCCGAGTCGACCGCGTGCAGGGCCGAGGTGATCGAAGGATGGATCTTCAGGCCGAGATCGATGGCGGCCTGCTGGCTCCTCGGCAGAAGCTTGTCGATCGAGCGGGCCGGACCGAGCCGCTTCGGCACCGAGCCGATGATCTGGCGATAGACCGCGGTGGAGGACTTGAGCTGGGCCTGGGCCGCCAACACCTGCGAACGGGCGCCGGCAAGGCTCGCCTTGGCCTGCTCGACGTCGGTGCGGGTGACCTCGCCGACGTTGAAACGGTCGTTGGTCTGCTTGAGCTGCTCATCCAGCACGTCGACGTTGTTCTGGTCCAGGTTGAGCAGCGCCGCGTCGCGCAGCACATTCATGTAGGCGGTCGCCGCGTCGAGCAGCACGTTCTGCTCGACGTTGCGAAGGGTCTCCCGCTGGCTCAGCACGCCCGCCTCGGCCGAACGCACCGAGTTCGCGGTCTGAAACCCGTTGAACAGGGTCTGGTTGACCTCGAGGCCGAGGCCACGCGGAAACAGGGTGCTGGCTTCGCGCCCGCTGGCGACGTCAGCAGTGGCCCTTTGAGCCGCGGCATTGGCAGTCGCCGAGAGCGTCGGCCGGTAGCCCGAGAGGGCCTGCGGCACGTTCTCGTCATAGGCCCGGGCCCCTGCACGCTGCGCGTTGAGCGTCGGATTCGACATATAGGCCTGCGCCAGGGCCCCATCCATGGTCTGCCCGCGCGCCGACGCAGTCACGCCCACGAGCGAAGCGCTCGCGAGCAATATCGCGATCATCCGATTGAGATTCATAACGCCGCCTGACCCGCAAACAGAAATCGGCGGTTGGCCCGCCCGATACTTTGACCAGAAAGCTAACCCCGAACTTGCCTCCGACCAACCCCGTCCGGCACCTGGCCGGGATAAATCGGCGGTTGAAGCAAAAATGAGACAGTCGGCCGCGGCCGGCTGTCAGAAGGCGAAAACCTCGGGACGCGCGAAGCCCGGCAGCGGCGGCAGCGCCGCGTCGAAGGCCTCGCGGCCGGAGACCTCGCGGCCCGCCTTGACATAGATCGTCGCCCGCGCCGAGCGCCCGGTGCCGACGACCGCGACCAGGCGTCCGTTCTGGGCGAGCTGGTCGAAGAGCGCGTCCGGCACAAGCTCCACCGAGCCCTCGAGGACGATGGCGTCATAGGGGCCGTCCTTGGCGTGGCCGGCCTCCAGCGGACCGATCGCGACCGTGACGTTCGCAAGGCCGGCGAGGCGGCCTTTGGCCTCCGCCGCCAGGGCGGCGTCGCTCTCCAGGGCGACCACGCGTCCGGCGATGCGGGCCAGGATGGCGCTGGAATAGCCGGTGCCCGTGCCGACATCGAGCACCGCATCGGCCGAGCCGATGCGGGCCGCCTGCAGCAGCCTCGCCAGCACGGCGGGCTCGATCGCAAAGCGTGGCAGCGGCGCGCCGCCGACGGGAATGTCCATGTCGAGATAGGCGATCGCCTGCTTGTCCGCCGGCAGGAAAGCTTCGCGCGGCGTCTCCAGGAAGGCTTCCAGCACCCGCGCGTCGGTCACGTCGCTGGCGCGAATCTGGCTGTCCACCATGGTGCGGCGGGCCTGTGCGGTATCGATCATGAAGGGCCTCGTGTGCGGCCGTCACGGCCTGGCCCGTTGTTTGCGACAAGGCCCCGAAAAAGGCAAGCAAGGCACGCGCCACCGGGCGGGCGACGGCGGGCCTGCCGGTTTTCACGAAAGCGTGTTGTCTCGCGCGACGGGGCTTGATATAGGCAGCGCTCGCCGGGTTGACCCGTGCGGAAGGCCACGTGGCGGAGTGGTTACGCAGAGGACTGCAAATCCTTGCACCCCGGTTCGATTCCGGGCGTGGCCTCCATATTCACTTCATTGAGTTTTCCGCCCTCGATGACTCCGAACGTCAGCCCCAAGGATCGGGGATGGCAAGCGAAGGCGCCCTGCCCTCCTCAAGCTTCCAGGAGGCCTGCGGAAGATTCCAAGCACCGGTGCAGGCCATAGACGTTGCCGATGATGCCGTGTGCCATTGCGATGGACAGGGCCGTGGCGACGTGAGATTGCTATCGCATGTTCTTCGCGACGATCTTACTTTGCGCGATCGGGCAGGTTTGCACGCCCGAGACGGCGACTGATCGCATCGTCATGCCGGATCAGTTTGTCAGTTCCGGCGATTGCTTCCTCCGGGCGCAAGCCTTCGTTGCGGCAACCGCGCTACCCCAGGGTATGACGGTCCGGGTTCTCTGCGGTCAGAAAGCACCACCCAAAGAACAATAGCCGAAGGCTCCGTGCCCGAAGGTGCCGGCCGCCCGCAGGCGGCCGGGCCACGGGCATCCTAATCTACGTCGTCGACCTTCTCGGGCCCGCCGCCATAGACGCGCTGCGCCAGCGCGGCCTGCATGAAGTCGTCGAGGTCGCCGTCGAGCACGTCGGAGGGGGTGCCCGAGGTCGTGCCGGTGCGCAGGTCCTTCACCAGCTGGTAGGGCTGCAGCACGTAGGAGCGGATCTGGTGGCCCCAGCCGATGTCGCTCTTGGAGGCATGCGTCGCCATAGCCGCTTCCTCGCGCCGCTTCAGCTCCGCCTCGTAGAGCCGGGCCTTGAGCATGCCCCAGGCCGTGGCACGGTTCTTGTGCTGCGAGCGGTCCTGCTGGCAGGCGACGACGATGCCGGACGGCAGGTGGGTGATGCGCACGGCCGAGTCGGTGCGGTTGACGTGCTGGCCGCCGGCGCCGGAGGCGCGGTAGGTGTCGATGCGGCAGTCCGACTCGTTGATCTCGATATTGATGGAGTCGTCGATCACCGGATAGACCCAGACGCTGGCGAAGGAGGTGTGCCGCCGGGCGTTGGAATCGAAGGGCGAGATGCGCACCAGGCGGTGGACGCCCGATTCCACCTTGGCCCAGCCATAGGCCTTCTCGCCCTTGACCAGGATGGTGGCGGACTTGATGCCGGCGGTTTCGCCGTCGGTATAGTCCATCAGCTCCACCTTGAAGCGATGGCGCTCGCCCCAGCGGGTGTACATGCGCAGGAGCATGTTGGCCCAGTCCTGGCTCTCGGTGCCGCCGGCGCCGGAATTGATCTCGATATAGGTGTCGTTGCTGTCCGCTTCGCCCGAGAACAGGGCTTCGAACCGGCGCTGCGTCACTTCCGTCTTCAGGCCTTCGAGCGCGGCCTGCGCCTCGTCGACGATGGAGGCGTCACCGTCCTCCTCGCCCATCTCGGCGAGCTCGAGCGTCTCGGCCAGATCCTTCTCGATCTTGACCAGCGCGGACAGCCGGTCGTCGAGATCGTTGCGCTCGCGCATGATCTTCTGCGCCCGCTCCGAATCGTTCCAGAGGTCGGGCTGCTCGGAAAGGTGGTTCAGCTCCTGCAGACGGGCATAGGAGGTATCCCAGTCAAAGATGCCTCCTCAGCAGTCCCGCGGACTGCTTGATGTCGTCGGCGAGCGACAGGATTTCGGCGCGCATGACAGAATCTTGAAGTTTGAGGAAACGAATGGAGGCTGGAGATAGAGTGCCGCGCCGGTTTGTTCAAACCCTATTCGCGGGTCGGGCGCCGGGCGGGCAGGTCAATAGAGCCCGCCGGTTCCGGTGGTCACGGCACGGTCGGCCTCGGGCGACACGCTGGCCGAGGCGCCGCCGCCGATGACGGAGTAGCTGTCGGGCGGCGCGGTGCCGGGCTTGAAGGCCTCCAGGATGGTGCCGGGCCCGTCGCCGCTGGCGCGCATGCCGCTCTTGCGGTCGATGCGGATCAGCTTGATGCCCGGCGGCACGCGGAACGGCACGGGCGGCACGTCGGCCAGCGCCAGCTTCATGAACTCGCCGAACACCGGCGCGGCGAGATGGCCGCCGGTGATGCCGTTGCCGAGGTGACGCGGCTTGTCGTAGCCGAAATAAAGGCCGCAGAGCATGTCGGGCGAATAGCCGACGAACCAGGCGTCCTTCTCGTCGTTGGTCGTGCCGGTCTTGCCGGCGATCGGCCGGTTGAGCGACTTCAGCACGGTGGCGGTGCCGCGCTGCACCACGCCCTCGAGCATGGAGGTGACCTGGTAGGCGGTCATCGGGTCGAGCACCTGCTCGCTGGTGTCGATCAGCTTGGGCTCGTCCTGGTTCGACCATTGCTCCGCGTCGCAGCCGTCGCAGATGCGCTCGTCGTGCTTGTAGATGGTGTGGCCCCAGCGGTCCTGGATGCGGTCGATCAGGGTGGGCTTGAGCTTGCGTCCGCCATTGGCCAGCATGCCGTAGGCCGTGGTCATGCGCAGCACCGTGGTCTCGCCGGCGCCGAGCGCCATGGAGAGATAGGGCGGCAGATCGTCATAGACGCCGAAGCGGCGGGCATATTCGGCGATCAGCGGCATGCCCATGTCCTGCGCCAGGCGCACGGTCATGACGTTGCGCGAATACTCGATGCCGAAGCGCAGGGTCTCCGGGCCGTAGAACTTGCCGCCATAGTTCTCCGGCCGCCAGGCGTCGCCGCCATTGCCCTGGTCGATCTCGATCGGCGCATCCATGACCACCGAGGACGGCGTGTAGCCATTGTCGAGCGCCGCCGCGTAGATGAACGGCTTGAAGGAGGAGCCGGGCTGGCGCATCGCCTGGGTGGCGCGGTTGAACTCGCTCTGGTCGAAGGAGAAGCCGCCGACCAACGCCAGGACGCGGCCGGTATGCGGATCCATCACCACCATGGCCCCGGATATCTCGGGGATCTGGCGCAGGCGATAGGTGTCGTCGCTCTTCGGCTCGACATAGACGACGTCGCCCGGGCTGAGCACCTGGCTGACCTTCGAGACGGCGCGGCCGCGCTGCGGCCCCTGCGCCGCCTTGGCCCATTTGACGCCGTCCAGGGTGATGGTGCCGGTCGGGCGCTCGCTCGACAGGCTGCCGAACTTGTCGAGCGGCGGCTGCAGGCCGATGCGGGCCTGGGCATCGCCGGATTCCAGCACCACGGCCAGGCGCCAGGGCTGGATGTCGCCGAGGCGCTTCTCCCCGGCGATCGCCTTGCCCCAGTCGTCGGAGAGGTCGACGGTCTTCACCGCGCCGCGATAGCCCTGGGCCTCGTCGTAGCGCACCATGCCGTTGACGAGCACCTGGCGCGCCTCCTGCTGGAGCTTGGGCTCCAGCGTGGTGCGCACGGAAAGGCCGCCCTCGTAGAGCTTCTTCTCGCCGTAGCGCTCGGCGATCTCGCGCCGCACCTCCTCGGTGAAATAGCTCGCCGCATAGGTGCGCGACGAGTCGAGCAGGCGCGGATCGACGTTGAGCGGCTCGGCCTTGGCCTTCTCGCCCTCCTCGCGGCTGACATAGCCGTTCTCGACCATCTGGCCGATCACCCAGTTGCGGCGGTCGAGCGCCGCCTGGCGCTGGCGGATGGGATGGTAGTTGTTGGGCCCCTTGGGCAGCGCGGCGAGATAGGCGGCCTCCGCCACAGTCAGCTCGTTGACGGACTTGCCGAAATAGTTGAGCGCCGAGGCCGCGATCCCGTAATTGCCCATGCCGAGATAGATCTCGTTGAGGTAGAGCTCGAGGATCTTGTCCTTGGAATAGGTCTGCTCGATGCGCAGCGCCAGCAGCGCTTCCTTGATCTTGCGGACATAGCTGGCGTCCGGGGTCAGGAGGAAGTTCTTGGCCACCTGCTGGGTGATGGTGGAGGCGCCCTGCGGCCGCTTGCCCGAGCCGCGGTTCTGGAAATTGGTGATGACGGCGCGCAGCACGCCCTCGGGGTCGACGCCGCTATGGGTGTAGAAATTCTTGTCCTCGGCCGAGATGAAGGCGTGGATCACCAGCGGAGGCACCACCTGGATCGGCAGGTAGAGGCGGCGCTGGTTGGCGTATTCGGCGAGCAGCGTGCCGTCGCCGGCATGCACGCGCGTCATCACGGGCGGCTCGTAGTCCTGCAGCTGCGAGTAGTCGGGCAGGTCGCGGGTGTTGGCCCAGACGACATAGCCGACGACCGTCGCGCCGACGAGCGCCAGAAGCGAGCCCGTCGAAAACAGGAATCCAAGGAATCGAACCAGAAATCGCATCAGGCCGCTTTCACCATGCCCGCCCGCCGACAGGCCCCGCCTGCGCCGCAGCAACCACCCCAGAGATTATCATACCGGGCGCCGCCCACCAATCCGCACGCGGCGGCCCGGACTGGACGGCCCCTGCCCGGCCGAGAGCCGGCAAAGGACCAAATCCTGCAGGCTTGCCAACCGTTTGGCAGAACCGCCGAGGATCGGATCTCCGCCAGCCCGCTCCGTTCGGCTCCAGTCTCCTGCGCCCGGTTTATGGAAAAACTGCGGCCCGTCATGCTCCTGCGCCCGCGGACTCAGTTGGATGTGGCGCGAATGTCACGTTGCCGGGCGGCGAAGAACGAATCGATCGCCGCCATCACCGCGTCTGTGGCGTGGGCCCGCCAGTCGTCGGAGGTCAGCAGCTTCACGTCCTGCTTGTTGGAGAGATAGCCGAGCTCCAGCAGCACCGAGGGCACGTCAGGCGCCTTGAGCACGCGGAAGCCGGCGGAGCGGTGCGGATTCTTGTTGAGGGCCGCGGCAGCCTGGAACTCGTCGATCAGGATCTTGGCGAACTGGTTGGAGAACGACTTGGTCTCCCGGCGGGTCAGGTCGATCAGGATGTCGGCGACGTCGTCGGGCTCGCCCGAGAGGTCGACGCCGGCGATGGCGTCGGCCCGGTTCTCCTTCTCCGCATAGCGCGCCGCCTCGGCGTCGGAGGCCTTGTCGGACAGAGTGTAGATGGTCGCCCCGCGCACGCCGAACGGATCGGGCAGGGTGTCGGCATGGATCGAGACGAACAGCGCCGCCCCCTTCTGCCGCGCGATGTCGATGCGCCCGGCCAGGGTGACGAACGTGTCGTCGTCGCGGGTCAGCACCGCCTTGTAGCGCCCGCTCGCCTCCAGCTTCTTGGCCAGCATCCTGGCGAAGTCGAGCACGATGGTCTTCTCCTGCTCGCCGGTCGGCGTGACCGCACCGGTGTCGATGCCGCCGTGGCCGGGATCGAGCACCACCACCGGCGGGCCGGCCGGCTTGACCAGCGGAGCCTCCGACGGCGCGGGCGGCGCGGCCGCCTTCTGCTGCGCCGCGACCTCCTGCAGGAACACGGCCCGGTCGCTCTTGACGAGATCGACGACCAGGCGCGCCGGCTGGTCGTCGGCGGCCGGGATGATGAAGGCCTTGTCGATCGCCGCCGGGCCGGCGAGGTCGAGCACCAGGCGCGACTTGCCGGGCGCGATCAGCCCGAAGCGATAGGCCGACACCAGGCCCCTGCCCTTCCGGCCGATGTCGCCGGGCATGGCGAAGGTGATCTGCGGCAGGTCGACCACGACGCGGTAGGGATCGGCCAGGGCGAAGGCCTGGAACTGGATCGATGATGAAAGATCAATGATCAGACGCGTGCGCCTGGCGTCGCCGGCAAGGCGTGCATCGGTTGCCCGGATCTCGACGGGCGAGGCGGGCGGCGGAGAGACGGCCGGTGCCGGCGGGGCGGCAGGCGCGGGCGGCGCAGTCTCGGCGGCGCGCCCGGCGGAAGCGGTCGCGAGAAGAGCCAGAAGCACCAATGTCCAGAAGCGCCGCATCGGCCGATCGTCTCCGCCATCTCGGCCGAATCCCGGCTGGGATTGAATCAGGTTGCCGCAGCCCCGTAAAGACCGGCCGGACCGGCTCGGGCATCGCTGTGGCGTGTCGGGCACAGGCTGCGGAAATCCTTGCCAAAACCGTTGGCGAACCGGTAATAGTGTTTTGCTCTCGATTGCTTTTCCGGAAGTGTCGAATTCGAGCGTCGGTGCCCGCCGGTCCGATCCCGCGCCTGTCGAAGGAGCGCGCGGGATGGTCGGTCGAGGCGCTGAGGGCGGCCTTCCTCCGCCCGTGACGCGATCTTGAGAGGATCCGGAAGATCACGAGTGGTGCGCGGGCTGCAATGGCCCGGGCGGGCGCGAGCGTCCGCTGGACAGGCAGGTCTCACATCACGCGCTGGGAGCGCCGTCGCGGAATCCTCCGCGGCACGAACCCGGTGAAGGAGTGATGCACGGCTTCGCATCCCTCGGACAAGATGCCGTCCCGATACGAGCGCTCCGGACCGGAGCGGGCGCCGGGCGGAGCGTCGGCGTCCAACGGCGGTCACGCCGCACCGAAAATTTCCACCACCAGCAAAGCGGGCGCCAGCCTTCCGCGCGACCGGCGGGATCGAGGAGCATCTTCTCCCGACCGCCGATCGCGCGCCCATGGCCGCGCCCTTCAGAGAGAGGCACATGGCCAACAAGATGCTCATCGACGCCGCCCATCCGGAAGAGACCCGGGTCGTGGTGGTGCGCGGCAACCGTGTCGAGGAATTCGACTTTGAGTCCGCCAACCGCAAGCAGCTGCGCGGCAACATCTATCTCGCCAAGGTGACGCGGGTCGAGCCGTCCCTGCAGGCGGCCTTCGTCGAATATGGCGGCAACCGCCACGGCTTCCTGGCCTTTTCGGAGATCCATCCGGACTATTACCAGATCCCCGTCGCCGATCGCCTGGCCCTGCTCGCCGAGGAGCGGCGGGCTCATCGCGACGAGGACGAGGACGAGGAGAATGGCCGCGGCCGGGATCGCGACCGGCGCCGCGGGCGCGGCGGCAAGGGCGGCGCCAAGGCCGAGGCCGCGGAGGCCGATTCGGGCGAGACCGTCTCCGAGCCGGCGGAGGCCGGCGAAGCGGCGGATGCGGGCGAAACCGTCGAAGCCGCCGAATCCGGCGAGACCGAGGTCGCCGGCACGCCGATCGACGACAATGCCACCGGCAGCGGCGAGCTCGTCGAGGTCGGGACGGGCAGCGATCCCGAGCATGTGGAAGCGCTCGGCAGCGGCGATGCCCTGGAGGACGTGCCCGAGCGCACGCAGCGCAGCCGCAAGCAGTACAAGATCCAGGAGGTGATCAAGCGCCGGCAGGTGCTGCTGGTGCAGGTGGTCAAGGAGGAGCGCGGCAACAAGGGCGCCGCCCTCACCACCTATCTCTCGCTCGCCGGCCGCTATTCCGTGCTGATGCCCAACACCGCGCGCGGCGGCGGCATCAGCCGCAAGATCACCAACGCCGTCGACCGCAAGCGCCTGAAGTCGGTGGCCTCCGAGCTCGACGTGCCGGACGGCATGGGCGTGATCCTGCGCACGGCCGGCGCCGCCCGCACCAAGGCGGAGATCAAGCGCGACTTCGAATATCTCCTGCGCCTGTGGGAGAACGTCCGCGACCTGACGCTGAAGTCGTCGGCGCCGACGCTGGTCTACGAGGAGGGCTCGCTGATCAAGCGCTCGATCCGCGACCTCTACAACAAGGACATCGACGAGGTGATCGTCGCCGGCGACGAGGGCTATCGCGAGGCCAAGGAGTTCATGCGCATGCTCATGCCGAGCCATGCCAAGAACGTCCAGGGCTACAAGGATGCGGCGCCGCTGTTCCAGCGCTTCGGGGTCGAGACCCAGCTCGACGCGATGTTCTCGCCGCAGGTGACGCTGAAGTCGGGCGGCTACCTCGTCATCAACCAGACCGAGGCCCTCGTCTCCATCGACGTCAATTCCGGCCGCTCGACCCGCGAGCACAATATCGAGGACACGGCGCTCAGGACCAACCTGGAGGCGGCCGAGGAGGTCTCCCGGCAGCTGCGCCTGCGCGACCTCGCCGGCCTGATCGTCATCGACTTCATCGACATGGAGGAGAGCCGCAACAACCGGGCGGTCGAGCGCAAGCTGAAGGATTGCCTCAAGAACGACCGGGCCCGCATCCAGGTCGGTCGCATCTCGCATTTCGGCCTTCTGGAGATGTCGCGCCAGCGCATCCGCACCGGCGTGCTGGAATCCTCCACCGAGGTCTGCCCGCATTGCGGCGGCGCCGGCCATGTCCGCTCGGTCACCTCGGTGGCGCTGCACATCCTGCGGGCGCTGGAGGACCAGCTCCTGCGCAGCGCCACGCACAATCTGCTGCTGCGCACGCGCACCGGCGTGGCGCTCTACGTGCTCAACCACAAGCGAGGGCACCTGCACGCCCTCGAAGTGCGCTTCGGCGTCACCATCACGCTGAACGCCGACGAGACCATCGTCGGCAACCAGAACTACCTGATCGAGCGCGGCGACCTCGCGACGCCGGTCGAGCCCAAGCTCGCGCCGCCGGCGACGACGGTGCAGGTGGATTCGCTGCCGCCGATCGAGGAGGCCGAGGAGATCGAGGCCGAGGACGGGGACGAGGACGAGGACGAGGAGGCGACCGAGGCGCCGCGCCGGGGCCAGCAGCACGCGCGCGCCGAGAGCGAGGGCGAAGGCCGCCGCAAGCGCCGCCGCCGCCGCCGCCGCAAGGGCTCGGGCGAGCATCATCACGCCGAGCAGCCGGCCGTCGCCGCGCCGAACGAGGTCGAAGTCGAGGCAGAGACAGAGGCCGCGGCCGAAGCGACGGAAGAGGTCGCGATCGAGGCGGTGGACGCCGCCGCCGAGGCCGAGCCCGAAGCGCCCAAGCCGGAGGCAAAGGGCCGTCGGCGCGGACGGCGTGGCGGGCGCCGCCCGCAGGACGACGAGACGATCGAGGTGATCGAGGCGGCCGACGAGGATGCGTCCACGCCCGCCGCGGAGAGCCCGCCCGTCGAAGCCGCGCCCGAGCCGGCTGCGCCGGAAGCCGGGAAGAAGCCGCGCCGCCGCGGGCGCCGCGAGGTGCCGATCGCCGTGGTGCAGGAGGCGGAGACGGTGCAGGAGCCGGCCGCGCCGGAAATCGGCGAGCCGATCGAGGCCGTGGCCGTTCCGCCGGCCGCCGCAGCGCCGGTGCCCGAACCCGCGCCGGAACCGGAACTCGTGCCGGAACTGGAACCTGCGCCGGCGCATGCGCCGCGCGAGGTCGTGGTCTCCAATCCCGGCGCCTATGTCTATGTCGATGCAGTCGACCCGGCCGCGCCGAAGAAGGCCGGCTGGTGGTCGAAGCGCTGACGGCCGGGCGGCCGCGCCTCATCCGAGGCGTGGCCGCAGGCCTTCCGCGCGTCCGGCGAATTTGAGCGGCGGGGGATGGTGCTGGTGCGGCTTCGCCGCTAACATCGCGGCATCAGTCTCGCGCCGCAGGAGAGAATGATGCGCCTCTGGACACGTCTGGCCCTCTCCGTCGCGCTCGGCATCGCCCTGCCGGCTCCGGCCTTTGCCATGGGCACCGAGCCGCCGGCCGACGGCGACGCCAAGCCGGCGCCGTGCACCGAGACCGACAAGTCCAAATGCCCGGCGGCCGCCAAGCCCGGCGACGCCGCCAAGCCGACCGATGCCGCCAAGCCGGACGCGGCGCCGAAAGCGGCCGATTGCACCGAGACCGACAAGACCAAATGCCCGGCCAAGCAGGGCTTCCTCGAGCGCTATCACGACGCCGTGGCCCTGATCGATGCCCATCGCTACGAGGACGCGCTGACGGCGATGCAGGCGCTCGACGACGGCTCCTCGGCCGACGTGATCAACTATATCGGCTATATCCACCGCAAGCTCGGCCATATGGCGCAGGCGCAGATGTATTACGAGGCGGCGCTCCACATGAAGCCCAACCATCGCGGCGCGCTCGAATATTACGGCGAGTGGTACTGCATGATGGGCAATCTCGACAAGGCCCGGCAGAACCTCTCGACCATCGCATCCCTCTACGGCGCGGACAGCAAGGAATACACCGCCCTCGCCCATATGATCGCCGAGACGGCGGCCAAGACCAAGACCTGAGCCGCCGGACCGCGCACCCCTTATCCCTTCCCCCGGTCGACATGCCCCTTCAACGGATCGCCTTCGTCGCGAGCCCGACGCCGACGGCGCGCAAGGCGCTGAAGGCGTTGACGGAACGCTATGGCACTGTGCCGCTCGAGGAGGCGGACGTGGTGGTCGCCCTCGGCGGCGACGGCCTGATGCTGCAGACCCTGCATCGGCTGCTCGGGCGCCGCACGCCGATCTACGGCATGAACCGCGGCTCCGTCGGCTTCCTGATGAACGAGTTCCGCGAGGATGGCCTGATCGAACGCCTGACGGCGGCCGAGCGCAGCGTCGTCCATCCCCTGTCGATGAAGGCGAGCGACATCCACGGCGTCGTCACCGAGGCCTATGCCATCAACGAGGTGTCGCTGCTGCGCGCCGGGCCGCAGGCGGCCAAGCTGCGCGTCTCGATCGACGGTCATGTCCGGCTCGACCAGCTGATCTGCGACGGCATGGTGGTGGCGACGCCGGCCGGCTCGACCGCCTACAACCTCTCGGCCAACGGGCCGATCCTGCCGCTCAACGCGCCGCTGATGGCGCTGACGCCGATCTCGGCCTTCCGCCCGCGGCGCTGGCGCGGCGCCATCATCCCGCAGGAGGCCAGCCTCCTGATCGAGGCGCTGGAGCCGGGCAAGCGGCCGGTGAACGCGGTCGGCGACCACAACGAGGTGAAGTCGATCGCCTGCGTCGAGATCGCCATGGATGCGGCCATCGACCTCGTCATGCTGCACGACCCCGGCCATTCATTGGATGAACGCATTCTGCGTGAACAATTCGACTGGTAGAGAAGTCCCACGGATGATTCGCGGCTCTGTCGGAGGCAGCCATGCGCCTGGGTGTCCTGTTGTGCCTCTTGGCCGGTCTGGCCGTGTCCACGCCTGCCCTCGCCGGCGATGACGAGCAGGTGGCGTTGACGCCGCAGATGGTCGAGAAATTCGTCGAGGGCCACGCCGATCTCGAGGCGCTGGCCAAGGATCTCGCCAGGCAATATGGCGACCGCTCGGAGACCGAGGGCGACGACCTCGTCGCCGCCCTCCCCGCCTATCAGGATATCCCGGAGGCCAAGGCGCGCACCGCCGCGCTCCTGACCAAATATGGCTTCTCCGACCTCGACAGCTGGGAGCTGGTCACCAATTCGGTGCTGCTCGCCTATCAATATGTCGACCCGACGACGGCGCCGCCCAATATCGACGAGGAGAAGACCAAGGCCCGCGCCGAGATCGAGGCGGACGCGACGCTGACGCCCGATGCCAAGAAGGAGGCGGAGAAGCAGCTCGATGAGCAATATGCCTCGCTGCTGCAATATGTGCCCCTGCCCGGCAATATCGAGGCGGTCCGCCCGTTCGCGGCGCGGCTCAAGCCGATCGCCGAGGCGAATTGAGCCGGGCGCCCCAGGCGCGGTAAAAGGTCGCGATCGGGAGGTCGAGGTCATGACGATTCATGCCGCAGCAAGGGTCCTGGCGCGTTCGGACGAAGCCGGCGTCGCGACGCTGACGCTGAACAATCCGGCGCGCCGCAACAGCCTGTCGGAGGCGATGCTGGCGGAGCTCGGCCAAGAGCTGGCCGCCATCGCCGCCGACCCCGGCGTGCGCGCGGTGGTGATCGCCGCCGCCGGCCCGGTGTTCTCGGCCGGCCATGACCTCAAGGAGCTGACCGCCCGCCGCGCCGATGCCGACCGGGGCCGGGCCTATTTCGCCGAGATCATGAACCGCTGCGCCGCCGTGATGCAGGCGATCGTCCGGCTGCCGCAGCCGGTGATCGCCGAGGTCCAGGGTGTGGCGACGGCGGCGGGCTGCCAGCTCGTCGCCAGCTGCGACCTGGCGGTCGCCGCCAGCACGGCCAAGTTCTGCACGCCGGGCGTCACCATCGGCCTGTTCTGCTCCACGCCCATGGTGGCGCTGTCGCGCAACGTCGCCCCCAAGCACGCGATGGAGATGCTGCTCACCGGCGACATGGTCGGCGCCGAGGAGGCGCAGCGCATCGGCCTCGTCAACCGGGTCGTGGCGCAGGAGCGCCTCGGCGAGGAGACGGCGGCCCTGGCCCGCCGCCTCGCCTCCCGCTCGGCCCTGACGCTGCGGACCGGCAAGGAGGCCTTCTATCGCCAGCGCGAGATGGCGCTGCCGGACGCCTATGCCTATGCCGCCGCCGTCATGGTCGAGAACATGCTGGCCCGGGATGCGGAGGAAGGCATCGGCGCCTTCCTCGACAAGCGCGAGCCGCGCTGGGAAGACCGCTGATGAACCACGACGTCTACCCCGACGGCTATATCGCCGGGATCCTGCGCTCGGTGAAGACCATCGCCATGGTCGGCGCCTCCGCCAACGAGGTCAGGCCGAGCTATTTCGTGCTGAAATATCTCAGCCAGCGCGGCTTCCGCCTGTTCCCGATCAATCCCGGCCTCGCCGGCCAGACCATTCTCGGCCTCCCCGTCTACGCCCGCCTGAAGGACGTGCCGGAGCCGATCGACATGGTCGACATCTTCCGCAACTCGGAGGCGGCCGGCGCGGTGGTCGACGAGGCGCTGGCGCTGATCCCGCTGCCGCAGGTGATCTGGATGCAGCTCACCGTGCGCAACGATGCGGCGGCGGCGCGCGCCGAGGCGCTCGGCGTCAAGATGGTGATGAACCGCTGCCCCAAGATCGAATTTGGCCGGCTGTCCGGCGAGATCGGCTGGGCCGGCGTCAATTCCCGCACCCTGTCGTCCAAGCGGCTGCTGCGCGACCAGAGCGGGTTCCAGAGGCTGGGGCTGCGGCCCCAGGGCCCGCGCGAGTAACCCTTCGCCTCCCGGACGATTGACCTCGCGCGGTCCGCGCCCGTAGATGGGCCGATCCTTCAAGAACCAAGCTGGGGACGATACGACCATGTCTGCCGACCGCGAACCCGGATTCTCGACCCTGGCCGTCCATGCCGGCGCCCAGCCCGATCCCACCACCGGCGCCCGGGCGACGCCGATCTACCAGACAACTTCCTTCGTGTTCGACGACGTCGACCACGCCGCCTCGCTGTTCGGCCTGCAGGCGTTCGGCAACATCTACACCCGCATCGGCAACCCGACCAATGCCGTGCTGGAAGAGCGGGTCGCAGCGCTCGAGGGCGGCACCGCGGCGCTGGCGGTGGCCTCGGGCCATGCGGCGCAGTTCCTGGTGTTCCACGCCCTGCTGCAGCCCGGCGACGAGTTCGTCGCCTCGCGCAAGCTCTATGGCGGCTCGATCAACCAGTTCAACCATTCCTACAAGTCGTTCGACTGGAACGTGGTCTGGGCCGATCCGGACGACCTCGCCTCGTTCGAGGCGGCGGTGACGCCGAAGACCAAGGCGATCTTCATCGAATCGATCGCCAATCCCGGCGGAGTGATCACCGATATCGCCGCCATCGCCGCCATCGCCCGCAAGGCCGGCGTGCCGCTGATCGTCGACAACACCCTGGCCTCGCCCTATCTCGTGCGCCCGTTCGAGCACGGCGCCGACATCGTCGTGCATTCGCTGACCAAGTTCCTGGGCGGGCACGGCAACTCGATCGGCGGCATCATCGTCGACGGCGGCCGGTTCGACTGGCTGGCCTCGGGCCGCTATCCCTTCCTGTCGACGCCGCGGCCGGAATATGGCGGCATCGTCCTCGGCGAGACCTTCGGCAATTTCGCCTTCGCCATTGCGCTCAGGGTGCTCGGGCTGCGCGATCTCGGCCCGGCCCTCTCCCCCTTCAACGCCTTCCAGATCCTCACCGGCATCGAGACGCTGCCGCTGCGCATGCAGCGCCATTCCGACAATGCCTTTGCCGTGGCGAGCTATCTCGCCGACCATGCGGCGGTCGCCTGGGTGTCCTATCCCGGCCTGCCGAACGACCGCTACCACGCGCTCGCCCAGCGCTATTGCCCGAAGGGGGCCGGCGCCGTGTTCACCTTCGGCCTCAAGGGCGGCTACGAGGCGGGCATCAAGCTGGTCTCGAACGTGCAGCTGTTCTCGCACCTCGCCAATGTCGGCGACACCCGCTCGCTGATCATCCATCCCGCCTCGACCACCCATCGCCAGCTCAGCGACGAGCAGAAGGTGATCGCCGGCGCCGGGCCGGACGTGGTGCGCCTCTCCGTCGGCATCGAGGACGCGGCCGACCTGATCGCCGACCTCGACCAGGCGCTGGGCGCCGCCTGAGCCGGCGCGCTCAGGCCTTCGACGGGGCGTGGCCGGACGGCCGCGCCTCGCCGGCGAGCGACAGCGCGAACACGGCGAGGCCTCCGAGCCCGAGCAGGGCGCCGACCCAGCCGGTGGACGTCCAGCCGTAGCCGGCGGCGATGGCGACGCCGCCGAGCCAGGCGCCGAGGGCGTTGGCGATGTTGAAGGCGGAATGGTTGAGCGCGGCGGCCAGGGTCTGCGACTCGGCGGCCACGTCCATCAGCCGGATCTGCAGGGCGGGCGACAGGGCAAAGCCCGTGCCGATCAAGAGCACGTCGACGACGGCGAACCAGCCGATGCCGGCCGTGAGGCCGAACAGGACGAGCACGGCGATGTTCCAGACCAGCGCGCAGCCGATGGTCGGCAGCAGCGCCCGATCGGCCAGGCGCGGCCCGACGATGTTGCCGAGGATCATGCCGACGCCGAACAGGCAGAGCACGAAGGGCACGACCGCCTCCGGCAGGCCGGCGGCCTTGGTCAGCGTCGGAGTGATGTAGCTGAAGGTGGCGAACATGCCGCCCGAGCCGATGGCGCCGATGGCGAGCGTCAGCCAGACCTGGCGCCGGCGCAGGCCGGCGAGCTCGCGCAGGGGGCTCGCGCCCGCGGCCGGCGGATCATAGGGGACGAAGCGCCAGACCAGCGCCATGGTCAGCAGGCCGATCGCCCCGACCAGGGCGAAGGCGGCCCGCCATCCCAGGGCCTGGCCGACCCCGGTGGCGAGCGGCGTGCCGAGCAGGGTGGCGATGGTCAGGCCCAGCATGACGCGCCCGACCGCCTGCGCCCGCGCACCCGGCGCCATGGCGGCCGCCACCAGCGCGGCGACGCCGAAATAGGCGCCGTGCGGCAAGCCGGTGAGGAAGCGCAGCGCCATGAGCGTGCCGTAGCCGGGCGCGGCGGCACTGAGGAGGTTGCCGGCGGCGAAGATCGCCATCAGGCCGAGCAGCAGGGTGCGGCGCGACAGCCGGGCGCCGAGCACGGCGAAGACCGGCGCGCCGACCACCACGCCGAGCGCATAGGCGCTGATGACGTGGCCGGCCTGCGGGATGGTGACGCCGACGTCGCCGGCCACGTTGGGCAGAAGGCCCATGATGGCGAATTCGCCGGTGCCGATGCCGAAGCTGCCGACGGCGAGGGCGAGCTCGGCCAGGCGGGCGGCACGAATCGGCACCGAGCCGATCGTCGTCGGAGCATGAGCGGCGGATGACATCGTGGCGACCCGGAAACGATTGCGGACGCCGCAGCCCAACCGCGCGAAAGCGCCTTGCGGCGCCCGGACGGTCGAACGGCGGTGCAGGGGTGAATCCGGCCGGGGAGCGGCCCCGCGATGCCTGGTCGGGCAGCGAGGAAACGGTGGTTCGGCCGGCGGTCTTGTTGATTGATCGATCGATAATCGACTGGAAATGCGAATTCAAGCCAGCGAGACGGGAATTCGCAATCGTTTGCGGCCGCAGACGCCCCGATGCGTCCATGGGGCGCAGGCCGGACGAGGGCGAGGCAGGGCGCCGCCGCCGCTCAGCGGGTGAGCACCACGATCTTGCCGCCCGCCCTGTTCTCCTCCATCGTCCGATGCGCCTCGACGATCTCGTCGAGATGGAAGACCCGGCCGACCGTGACGGGCAGCGAGCCCGCGGCCACCCGGTCGACCAGGTCCTGCATCGGCATGGCTATGAAGTCCGGCACGCCGCCGGAATAGCTGGTGAGCGACACCGCCGTCGGGATCGCCTCCATCGGGCTGAACGCCTGGAAGGACCATTGGTTGCCGACAATGCCGGTCATGCAGACGATGCCGGGCTCCCGGACGGCCTGCAGGGAATCCTCGAGCGTCGTCGTGCCGATCAGCTCCAGCACCTTGTCGGCGCCGCCGCTCCATTCGTGCTTCACCCGCGCGGCGATGGCGCCATCGTCGACGAAGAAGCGATCGGCGCCGCAGGCGCGCAGGAGCGGCTCGCTCCGCGCCTGACGCGAGGTGGCTGCGACTTCGGCGCCATGGGCCTTGGCGATGGCCGCCGCCGCCATGCCGACCGATGTCGTGCCGCCGCGGATCAGCAGCCGTTCGCCCCTGCCGATCCGCAGCGCCCGGAACAGCGATCCCCAGGCGGTCTGCAGCATCTCCGGCAGGGCGCCGAGCGTCTCCCAGGGCAGGTCCGTCCGGACGGCGCGGACCTGGCCGGCCGGCACCATGGTGCATTCGGCATATCCGCCGTCGAAATCGCGGCCCATGCCGCCCATCACGGTGGCGACGATGTCGCCAGGGCTGAACTCGCCGCCGGGCGCGGCCTGCACCGTGCCGACCGCCTCGATGCCGAGGATGCGTGGAAACCGGACATTGGGCGAGTGCCCCTGGCGCGTGAACAACTCGGAGCGGTTGAGCCCGAACGCCTCGACCCGGATCAGCACCTGGCCCGGCTGCGGCTGCGGCACCGGTCGCTGCTCGATCTTCAGCACCTCCGGGCCGCCGGGCTGATGGATCACCACTGCCTTCATCATCTCGTGCATGGGATCTTCTCCTCGGGGCATCCGGCCGGTCGCTCGTCGTGCGATGCGGCCTTGGGGACGAGCGCCGAGCGCAGCGGCGCCAGCGCGACGGGCAGCGCGGCGAGCAGGCGCTCCCTGGGCACGCCGTCGCGCGCCTGCACGGACAGGCCGTGCAGGAAGACGGCGAGGGCATCGGCGAGAGCCGCCACGTCCGTCCCGGGCCGGACCTCGCCCTCCACCGCGGCGCGGCGCAGCCGGTCGGCGATGGCGGCGGCCCGCGTCCGTCGGCGCTCGGCGAGCCAGTGCGCCACGGCCTCGTTCTCGGGCGTGCAATTGGTCGCGGCCGCGACCACCATGCATCCCGGCGGCCCGCCGGGGCGTGTGTAGAGCATGACGGCTTCGTGCAGCATGCGCTCGACCGCCATGCCGATGCTGCCCTCCTCGGCCAGGGCACGGTCGGCGAAGCCGCCCTCCCCCGCCTGGTAGAGCCCGACCGCCTCGCGGAACAGGGCGTCCTTCGAGCCGAAGGCGGCATAGATGCGGGCCGAGGCGATGCCGAGGGCCTCGACCAGGTCCGCCATCGACGTGCCCTCGTAGCCGCGCCGCCAGAAGGCGTCGCGCGCCCGCCCCAGCGCCTCGTCGCGGTCGAACTCGCGTGGCCGTCCCGCCATGTCGGCTCCATTGTTGATCGATCAACAAATAATTGACTTGACATCGACAGGCAAGCCCTGCCTGCTAGGGAGCCGGCGCGCGCCGTGCCCCCCGCCAATCCGCCGCCAAAGCTGTCATGACCGAAGCCCTGACCCTGCCCGGCATCCGCCGCGGCACCATCACCGTGCTGTCCTTCGCCTGCGGCATCGCCGTCGCCAACGTCTACATCGTGCAGCCCCTGCTCGCATCGATCGCGCGCGACTTCGCCGTGTCCGAGGGCACGGCCGGGCTGGTGGCGACCGCGGCCCAGATCGGCTATGCCCTCGGCATCGGCCTGGTCGTGCCGCTCGCCGACACGGCCAGCCTGCGGCGCCTCGCCTTCGTGCTGCCGGCGATCACCGCCGCCGCCCTGTTCCTCGGCGCGCTGGCGCCGAGCGCCTCCCTGCTGGCCTTGATCACCGGCATTCTCGCCGTCACCACGGTCCTGCCGCAGATCATCATGCCGACCGCCGCCGCGCTTGCCGCGCCTGGCCGGAGCGGACGCGTCGTCGGCGCGGTCAGCACCGGCCTGATCCTCGGCATCCTCCTGTCGCGCGTGGTGTCCGGCGCCCTCGCCGAGCTCAGCGGCAGCTGGCGCACGCCCTTTGCCGTCGCCGGCGTCCTCACCGCGGGCCTGGCGGTGCTGCTGCCGCCCTTCATGCCGGCGCGCGGCGGCGCGGCGGGCGATCGCCTGTCCTATGGCGCCCTGCTCGCCTCCCTGCCCGGCCTGTTCCGCGACCATGCGGCGATCCGGCTCTCGGCGCTGCTCGGCGCCAGCGTGTTCGCCGCCTTCGCCGCCTTCTGGTCCACCCTCGCCTTCCACCTGGCGGCGGCCCCCTACCATCTCGGCCCGGCCTATGCCGGGCTGTTCGGCCTGCTCGGCGCACCCGGCGCCCTGCTCGCACCCCTGGCCGGCCGGCTCAGCGACCGTCACGGCTCCCATGCCGCCAATCTGGTCGGCCTCGTCTGCGTCGCAGCCGCCTTCCTGGCCTTCGCGGCCTTCGGCTCCCACTCGCTCCTGGCCATCGTCATCGGCTGCAACCTGCTCGACTGCGGCGTGCAGAGTGGCCAGATCGCCAACCAGGCGCGCATCTTCGCGCTCGGTGCCGCATTCCGTGGCCGGGTCAACACCATCTACATGGTCTGCGTGTTCTCCGGCGGCGCCGTCGGCTCCCTGGTCGGCGTCAACGCCTATGGCGCCTTCGGCTGGGCCGGGGTGTGCGCGGCCGGCGCCGGCTTCATCGCCATCGCGGCCGCGGGTCTCGCCGCCGGCTGGCGCGGACAGGCGCGACGCCCCGAGGCGCTCTGATCGCGCTCGGGACAATTCTTTGTCGGCCGACAAACAAAAGGCTTGACGTCCTCTACCCAACTTCCATTCTTTGTCGATCAACAATGAATGGAAGCTGCCATGACATCCCTGCCCGGCACCATCGACGCACAGGCCCGTCCCGGCGGGCGCGGCGCCAGCCTGGCGTTGCTGGCCTTTGCCCAGCTCGTCATCTCGCTCGACATCAACATCGTCTTCGTGGCCCTCCCCGAGATCGGCACGGGGCTCGGCTTCACCGCCCGGACCCTGCAATGGGTGGTCGGCGCCTATACCGTCTTCGCCGGCGGCTTCCTGCTCCTCGGCGGCCGCGCCGCCGACCTCCTGGGCCAGCGCCGCATGTTCGTCACCGCCCTCGGGCTCTATGCCCTGTCGTCCCTGGCGGGCGGCCTCGCCTGGGCGCCGTGGGTGATCGTGGCGGCGCGGGCGGTGCAGGGTATCGGCTGCGCCCTGCTCTTTCCCGCGACGCTGTCGCTGATCAACCGCCTGTTCGCCGAGGGACCGGAGCGCAACCGCGCCCTGGCGGTCTGGGGCGGAGCCGGTGCCAGCGGGCTCACCCTCGGCTCGCTCCTCGGCGGCTTCCTCACCGGCGCCTTCGGCTGGCCCTCGGTGTTCTTCGTCAATGTCGTCCTCGCCGGCGCCGCGCTCGCGGCCGCCTTCGCCGTGATTCCGCCCGACGGCGCCGGCCGCGCGCGCCGCGGCTTCGACCTGCCGGGCGCCGCGACCATCACCGCCGGCGCCACCCTGCTCGTCTATGCCCTGGTGGAGGGCCCCGACCGGGGCTGGACGGCGCCCGACGTGGTGACGGCGGCGGCGCTCGCGGCGATCCTGCTCCTTGCCTTCACCGTGATCGAAGCGCGGACGGCGGATCCGCTGATGCCGACGAGGCTCCTGCGCAACGGCAGCCTGGTCGCCGCCATGACCATCACCTTCCTCTACATGGCGACCTTCGGCGCCCTGCCCTATTTCCTGACGGTGCTGTTCCAGACCCTTCGCGGCTTCGGCGCCGTGGAGACGGGCCTCGCCTTCCTCGTCCCTTCACTGGCCATCGCCGCCGGCACCCAGCTCGGCGAGCGGCTGGCCGCGCGCCTGACCGTCCGTGGCACGCTGTGCGCCGGCATGGTGGTCGGAGCCGTCGGCACGGCCGCGATGCTGCCGGGCGTGACGCAGGCCGGCTCCTATCTCGCCATCGTCCCCGGCCTGGTGGTCTCCGGCATCGGCCAGGGCGTCACCTGGACGGCGATGTGGATCGCCGCCGCGGCGGGCGTCGACCATGGCGAGCAGGGCGTCGCCTCCGGCATGGCCTCCACCACGCTCAATGTCGGCAATGCGGTCGGGCTGGCGATCCTGATCGCCGCGGCCAATGCCGGCACGAGCGGCCTCGCCGGTGAACCCTTGCGGGCGGCGATGACCGCAGGCGTGCGCCTGGCATTCCTGCTCGCCGCCGGCGGCATCCTGGCGGGGCTCGCCGTCGCCCTCGCCCTGCCGCGGCGGCCCTAAGCAGAGTTTCCGAGCCCGCCCTGCGGGCGGAGTTCGGAAATTCTGCTTAGGCGGTGCGGTCGGCCGTCGCCAGCCGCGGGGTGCCGACGGGCCGCCGGCCCTCGGCGTCGCGATGCACCGCCTGGGCATGCACGGTCGCCATGGCCAGGAGCATGACCGCGCAGGCCTGGTGCAGCAGGCCGGACCAGACCGGCACCATCAGCAGCAGCGTCATGATGCCGATGCCGACCTGGGTCAGGCCGATGGCGAGGAGCGCGATCGCCCGTCGCCGGGCCGCGCCGGCATGGCGCAGCGAGAAAGCGTGCCAGGCGAGCACGGCAAGAACGAGATAGGCCATCATCCGGTGCTGGAACTGCACGGTCATGACGTTCTCGAAATGGTTCACCCAGCCCGGCTTCATCACATAGAGGTCGGCGACCGGCGGGATGAAATACCCGTCCATCAGCGGCCAGGTGTTGTGCGACAGGCCGGCATTGAGCCCGGCCACCAGGCCGCCGAGGAAGATCTGCGCCAGCACCAGGACGACCAGCGCGGAGGCCACGAGCCGCTGGCCCGGCGCGACGGCGTCGCGTTCGCGCCCCGGCGCCAGCGAGCGCGCCACCCAGACGATGGCGGTGAAGATGATGCAGGCCAGCGTCATGTGCATGGCCAGGCGGTACTGCGAGACGTCGGTGCGCTCGGAGAGGCCCGAGGCCACCATCCACCAGCCGAGCGCGCCCTGGCTGCCGCCGAGCGCCAGCAGGGCCAGCAGCCTCGGCTTCAGCTTCGGCTCCAGCCAGCCGCGCCACCAGAACCAGGCCAGCGGCAGGGCGAAGGCGATGCCGATCAGGCGGCCGAGCTGGCGGTGGCTCCATTCCCACCAATAGATGAACTTGAACTCGCCGAGGCTCATGCCCTGGTTGAGCAGCCGATATTGCGGGATGGCCTGGTACTTCTCGAACTCCGCCTGCCACGCCGTGTCGCTGAGCGGCGGCACCGCGCCGGTGACGGGCTTCCACTCGACGATCGACAGGCCGGAATCGGTCAGTCGCGTCGCGCCGCCGACCACCACCATGGCGAAGACCATGAGGGCGACGACCCCGAGCCAGATGCGGATGGCGCGGCGATGCGCCACTTGCGCGGCGCCGTCCGCTGCGGCATCGGTGCTTGCGATCATGTCGTCTCCGTCGGGTGCTCCTGTCGGCGCGGACAGATATACCCCGCAATGCCGGGCGGCAACGCGCGCCCGCGTCGCAGGCAACAAGGCAGGACCCCGCGATGAGGATGCGCACGCGCAAGCTGATCGGTTCCATCACGATGATCGTCTTCGTCATCGTCTACGCCCTCATGGCGATGGGTCTGGCGCAGGGGCGCATCACCGAGGCGGCGGGCTGGGTGCAGGGCCTCACCTACGCCGTGCTGGGCCTGGCCTGGGTCCTCCCGGCCGCGCTGATCATCCGCTGGATGGAGAAGCCGGAGAAGACGCGCTGAGGCCTGGCCAAGGCGCTTCGCCCGCAGACGGAACGGCCTCGGAAGATCGAAACCTGTCCTTAACCGCATTGCGCAAGTGCCGCACCGCAGGTCGGCAGAAGATGGGCGATGCATAAAATTCGATCGAAGTTTTTCTGCCGGAATTGAATGGACGAAGTCTTTCATGACCTCAACAAGAGGTCATGTCATGCGTTCCTCGACTGTCGTCTCCTTCGCCGTTTCTGTTTGCATGCTGTTTACCATCAGCCCCTTCGTCTCGGCCCAGGCCCGCGAGGTGCCGGCCGACGCCTCGCCTTCGTCCTTCGCCCGGACCGGCGGAGCGGTGAAGGCGCCGGTCGGCTGGACCAGCTTCTGCGCAGCGCAGCCGGAGGAGTGCAGGGCCGGCGACGGACGGGCGCTGCAGGTCAGGATGGACGCGGCGGCCTGGCGCCAGCTGCGGCAGGTCGACCGCCTGGCCAATCACCAGATCGAGGGCGTCGCCGACGACGAGCATTACGGCATCTACAAGATGGGAATCATCAACTGGTGGACCTATCCCGACGACGGCAAGGGCAACTGCAACGACTATGTGCTGCTGAAGCGCAAGCTCCTGGTCGAGGCGGGATGGCCGAAATCGGCCCTGCTGCTCACCGTCGTCCTCGATCACGAGAACAAGGGACATCTGGTGCTGACCGTCCGCACCGATGCGGGCGATCTGATCCTCGACAACATGGTCGACGACATCCTGGCCTGGGACGAGACCGGCTACACCTTCGTCAAGCGCCAGTCGGCGGAGGATCCGAACGTGTGGCTCGAGATGGAGCCGGGCCATGCGGTCGCCGGCGTCGCCTCGCTGCCCGCGAGCCGCGACTGAGCCTCGGAGGCTGCCCGCCGTCCATCGACCGGAAAGCCCGTCAGCAGCGGTTCTGGCGCCAATAGAGGTCGATCAGATCCTTACCGTCCCGGTCCAGCACCGCGAAGGTGCCCGGCACGATGACGAAGAAGCGCTCCGACCGGCGCCCGCCGCCCGCCGTATATTCGGCCACGGTGCCGCAGGCGATGTAGCCGGGCATGCGGCTGCTCGGCCTGAGCGTCGAGATCTGCAGCTGCGCCTCGATGCCGTCGAGCCGGCGGACCACGGCGGCCCGCGCCAGATCGGGAACGTCGGCCAGCGACGGCAGGGCCTCGCCTGGCGCTGCGGCGAGGAGGAACAGGGCGGTCGCGGCTGCGCTCGGCATGGCACCTTCGGGCGAATCGTGAGGGAAGGCTTGCGCCTCATTTCGCCATAAACATGGCGGACCATTCCAAATCGCGGCCAGCCCCGTGTGACGGGACGTTCGATGCCTCGGGCGTCGGCGTCCTTGCGGGCGCGGCCGCGGCATGGGAAGACATCCACGATCAATCCGCTTGTGCGTCAACAAGAGTCCGCGAGGACGTCTTGCTCCTGTACGGGCCAGATGTCCGGACTTGTGATGAACTGGATCTTTGTTGTCGGCCTCGCGATCGCGTCCAGCATCGACAATGTGGCGACCGGCCTCGCCTACGGGCTGCGAGGCATGCGCATCGGCACGCTCTCCAACCTGGTGATCGCCGCGATCTGCTTCGGCTTCAGCCTGGCGGGCCTGGAGCTCGGGGCCTGGCTCGGTTCGGTGCTGCCGGGCCGCCTGCCGAGCATCGCCAGCGCCTTCCTGCTCTTCGGCATCGGGCTGCGCCTGGTGCTGTGGACCATGCCGCGCAGCACCGGCGCCGGACCGCAGGCGGGGCAGCCGCCCGCCGGCTCGCCCGGGATCGGGCTGTGGGAGACGCTGGCCCTCGGCGTCGCCCTCTCGGCCAATGCCCTCACCAACGCGGTCGGCGCGGGATTGATGGCGCTGCCGGCCTTCGACATCTCGGCGAGCGCCGCGGTTGGCAGCTTCCTGGCCATCGCGGCCGGGACGGCGCTGGGGCGCCGGGCGCGCCGCCTGCGCTTCGGCCCGCTGTCGGTGGAGCGCTTCAGCACGGCGCTGAGCGGCCTGATCCTGATCGGCCTCGCCGCGGCCAGCCTGGCGCGATGAGCCTTCAGGCCCAGCCGGCCGCGAGCACGCCGGCGAGGATGACGATGCCGAGCACGGCGCGATAGATCACGAAGGGCCAGGTCGAGAAGCGCTCGAGGAAGCGCATCAGCCCCCAGATTGTGACGAAGGCGGAGAGGCTGGCGATCACCAGGCCGACGATCAGCACGGACCAGGCGTGCAGCGAGATGTGTGCCTGGTGGAGGACGTAGAGCTCCTTCAGCCCCGCCAGCGCTATGGCGGGGATGCCGAGCAGGAAGGAGAAGCGCGCCGCCTCCTCGCGCGAGAAGCCGAGGAAGAGCGCCGCCGTCAGGGTCGAGCCGGAGCGGGAGACGCCGGGGATCAGGGCGCCGATCTGGGCGACCCCGACCACGAGCGCGTCGACGAGGCTCATGCGCTCGACCTTGCGCCGGTGGCTGGCCCACAGCTCCGCCAGCGCCAGCAGGACCGCCATGACCAGGCAGGCGAGGCCGATGACCCAGAGGCTGCGGATCGAGGTTCCGCAGGCGTTGAGCACGGGCGAGAGCAGCACGCCGGCAATGACGATCGGGATCGTGGCGATGACGATGCCGACGGCGAGGCGCAGAGCCGGCGCCGACCAGTTGCGTCGGCTGAGGGCGTCGAGCGATCCGACGGCGACGAATCGCACGTCGCTCCAGAAATAGGAGACGATCGCGGCGAGCGCGGCGAGCTGCATCGCCGCCGAGAACGCCGATCCCGGGTCCTGCCAGCCGAGCAGCGCCGGCACCAGGCGCATATGGGCGGTGGACGAGATCGGCAGCAGCTCGGTGATGCCCTGGACCACGCCGAGCACGGCGATCCGGGCATAGCCCAGCGCCGCGAAGCCGGTGTCGACGCCTTGCGTGCAGATCTCGGCCATGGAGCTTCTCGAGAGGGTGGAGAGCCGCTTGATCGCCCGGCATTGTGGCCGACTTGCGGCGCGCGTCACGGCCCTCGGCCGAAACCCGCGGCGACGGCCGGGTCCTGGCGCCGAGGCGGCGGACGGAGCCTCTCCTCAGTCGTGGAACGTCGGGCCGGGGAAGACGTCGAGGGACACGATCTTCTCGACCATGAAGAGATGCACGATGCCGAAGATGATGGCGGCCAGCACCGTGGTGATCAGCGCCTTCTTCAGGAGCATCGGCTTTTCCGGGGCGGCGCCCTCGCTGCCGGGCACGACCTCGCCGGCCTCGTACTGGCTCCGGATCCCGATCGGCAGGACGGCGAACAGGATGGTCCACCAGATGACGAAATAGAGCGCCAGTCCCAGGACGATGTTCATCGACGTTTTCCAGAAGCCCCGCGTTGCATAGACCCGAGCGGGGCCGGCGTCACCTCCCCGAGCGCGGCCTCGGCGCTGCGCTTCTTCGGCGCCGGCTTTGCGGCCGCGGCGCGCCGCGCCGCCTCCAGCCCCAGACGCGCCCAGCCCGCGGCAGCCTCGGGATCGTCCAGCGCCGCCTCCGGCAGGCTCCAGTAGGGCATGGTGACCGGCTTGCCGCCGGTCTTGTGGACATAGACCCAGGGCCGCGCGCCGGCGGCCTCGAACGCCGGCGCCGTGACCTCGTCGACCTTGATGCGGATCTCGTCGCGGATGACGCAGGCGAAGATCAGCCCGTCGGCGTAGAGGCCGAGGCCGCCGAACAGCCTGCGCATCGAGAACGGCCCGAAGCCTGCGAAGAGGTCGCGCAGATGGTCCTGATCCACGTGCGACGGGCTCAGGCCGGGAGCGCGTCCGCGGCGGCCGGCGTGATCGCCACCGATTCGCCGCAGCCGCAGGCGGAGGTCTGATTCGGGTTGTTGAACACGAACTGCGCCGCCAGCTTGTCGGTCTTGTAGTCCATCTGCGTGCCGAGCAGGAACAGCACCGCCTTGGGATCGATCAGCACCTTGACGCCCTTGTCCTCGACCACCTCGTCATGGGCATTGACGGTCTCGGCATATTCCATCGTGTAGGACATGCCGGCGCAGCCGCCGTTCTTGACGCCGACACGCACGCCCTCGAAGGGCCGGTCGGCATTGGCCATGATCGCCTTGATCTTGTCGGCGGCGGCATCGGTCAGGGAGACGACCTTGAAGGCCGGGCGGGTCTTGCTCACGTTCTCATCACTCCATGGGCGCCGGGTTCAAGGCCCGGGCACAAGCGATTGCACCCGCATGATATAGGCAGTGCCGGCGCCTGTGAACAGGCGGCGGCAACTCAGTAGGTCCGCCAGATGCCGGGGGTCGCCAGCTCCAGCAGGTGCCCGTCGGGGTCGCGGAAATAGACGCTGTCGCCGCCCTTCGGCCAATGGGTCCTGCCCTCGATCGGCACGCCCGTCTCGGCGAGGCGCGCCTCCCATTGCGGCAGGGCCTCGGCGGTGACCGCGAAGGCGATGTGGATCGGCCCCGCGCCATCGTGCGGCGGGATGACGCCGCCGGGCAGATGCACCGTCTCCAGGGTGGAGCCGCGATGGAACAGCAGCAGGACGCTTTTGCCGCCAATGTCATAGGCGCAGAGCCGTTCGTCCTGGAACAGGGCGGTAAAACCAAGGACGCCCTGGTAAAACCGCGTCGCCCGGCCGAGATCGTCGACATAGAGCGCCGTCTCCAGCACGCGGTCGACCGCCGGCATGGCGTCACCACATGTCGAGGGCGACGCGGGCCTCGTCGGACATGCGCGACTGGTCCCACGGCGGATCGAACACCATGGTGACCTGCACCTCGGCGACGCCCTGGACCGTGGCGACGGCGTTCTCCACCCAGCCCGGCATCTCGCCGGCGACCGGGCAGCCCGGCGCGGTCAGCGTCATGTCGATGGCGACGCGGCGGTCGTCGCTGATCTCGATGCGGTAGATCAGGCCGAGCTCGTAGATGTCGGCCGGGATCTCCGGGTCGTAGACGGTCTTGAGCGCCGCGACGATGTCGTCGGTCATGCGGTCGATCTCTTCGGGCGGCAGCGCGCCCGCCGTCGTCATCGCCGGCGCGTTCGGCCTCGCCTCGCTCATCGTGCCGTCAGCCATCCCATCCTCCGTCAGGCGAAGAACGCCTGGGCTCTGACCAAGGCCTCGGCCAGCGCGTCGACCTCCTCGACCGTGTTGTAGAGCCCGAACGAGGCCCGGCAGGTCGAGGTCACTCCATATCGCGCCAACAGCGGCTGGGCGCAATGGGTGCCGGCGCGAACCGCCACCCCCTGCCGGTCGATGACCGTCGCCACGTCGTGGGCATGGGCGTTCTTCATCTCGAAGGAGACGATGGCGCCCTTGCCCGGCGCCTCGCCGAAGATGCGGATCGAGTTGATGCGCGACAGCCGCTCATGGGCATAGTCGCGCAGCCGCTCCTCGTGGCTGCGGATGGCGCCGCGCCCGAGCGCCATCATGTAGTCCACGGCCGCGCCGAGGCCGATCGCCTCGACGATCGGCGGCGTGCCGGCCTCGAAGCGGTGCGGCGGCGCGGCATAGGTGATGGTGTCGAGCGTCACCTCGCCGATCATCTCGCCGCCGCCGTTGAACGGCGGCATCTCGTCCAGCCAGCGCTTCTTGCCATAGAGCACGCCGATGCCGGTCGGCCCGTACACCTTGTGGCCGGTGAAGGCGTAGAAATCGACGTCGAGATCCTGAACGTCGACGTCGAGATGCACCGCGCCCTGGCTGCCGTCGGCCAGCACCGGGATGCCGCGCTCATGGGCGAGGCGGACGATCTCCTTCAGCGGCGTCACCGTGCCGAGCACGTTCGACATGTGGGTGATCGCCACCATCTTGGTGCGGGGTCCGAGCAGGCGCTCGAACGCCTCCAGGTCGAAGGAGCCGTCGTCGCGTACCGGCGCCCATTTGATCACCGCGCCGCGGCGCTCGCGGTGGAAATGCCAGGGCACGATGTTGGAATGGTGCTCCATGATCGAGAGCACGATCTCGTCGCCCTCGCCGATATCGAGCAGGCGCCCCATCGAGGCGGCGACGAGGTTGATCGCCTCGGTGGCCGAGCGCGCGAACACGATCTGGTCGGCGGCCGGGGCGTTGAGGAACCTGCGCACGCTCTCGCGCCCGGCCTCGTAGGCCTCCGTCGCCGCATTGGCGAGATAGTGCAGGCCGCGATGGACGTTGGCGTATTCGTGCTCGTAGGCGTGCACCATCCTCTCGATCACGGCGCGCGGCTTCTGGGCCGAGGCGCCGTTGTCGAGATAGACCAGCGGCTTGCCGTAGACCTCGAGCGCCAGGGCCGGAAACTCGGCCCGCACGCGGGCGAGGTCGTAGGGAGCCACCTTCGAGATGTCGGAGACCGTGCCGTCCATCGTCTCATCCTTCCCGTCGCAGCCGGCCGCGCGGCCGGCGCGCCTCGATCACACCCGGGCGGCGAGCCAGCGCTCGGCGATGGCCATCACGCCACCCCGCACCGCCTCGCTGCCGATCGCCTCGACCGCCTCGCCGACGAAGGCCTGCAGCAGGATCGCCTCGGCCTCGGCCTGCGGGATGCCGCGCGCCTTGCAGTAGAACAGGAGGTCCTCGTCCAGGGCGCCGCAGGTGGCGCCGTGGCCGCAGACCACGTCGTCGGCGAAGATCTCCAGCTCCGGCTTGTTGTCGACCTCGGCGCCGTCGGAGAGCAGGATGGCCTGGCTCATCATCTTGCCGTCGGTCTTCTGGGCGCCCGGCCGCACCACGATCTTGCCCTGGAACACCGAGCGGCTGTCGCCGTCGAGCACCGCCTTGAACAATTCGCGGCTGGTGCCGTTGAGGGCGGCATGGTCGACCACCAGCGTGGTGTCGGCATGGCGCTTGCCCGCCAGCAGCGTGGCGCCGCCGAGGGAGGCGGTGGCGTGGTCGCCGGCATAGGCGACGAAGAGCTGGCTCCGGGCCACCGCCGCGCCGGCACCGAGGGCGAAGCTGACGAGCTCCGCCCGAGCCCCGAGCGAGGCGGTCAGCGTGGCGAGGTGCAGGGTCTGCAGGCTCTCGGTCTGGATGGCGATGCGCTCCAGCCGGGCGCGGTCGCCGAGGGAGACCTCGATGACGATGTTGGTCTGATTGGCGGCGCCCTCGGCCCCCTCATAGGTGTCGACCAGGGTGAGCGAGGCACCCTCGCCCAGCACGATCAGCGAGCGGGCATAGACCGCCCGGCCCTCCGGGCTGGTCTGGACGTGCTGGAGCAGCACCGGCAGCTCGACGCTGACGCCGGCGTCGACGGCCAGCACGAAGCCGTCCGTCATGAAGGCGGCGTTGAGCGCCACCGCCGCATTGTCCACCGCCTGGGCGCCGAGGCGGCCGGCGACCAGCGCGTCGCCCGAGGCCAGCGCCTCGGCGAGCGGCAGGAAGCGCACGCCCGCGGGCAGCAGCCCGACATCCGAGAGCGACGGCGCGAAGCTGCCGTCGACCAGGGTCAGGCGCAGATGCGCGTGCTGGCGCAGGGCCTCGGACGTCAGGCGCGCCCTGTCGAGGGCGATCGCATCGGGCGGGGCGGCGAGCGGCCGGGCCTCGCGCATCAGCGTGCGCAGGTCGGTGTATTTCCACTCCTCGACGCGGCGATGCGGCAGGCCGGCGCGGGAGAAGGCGCCGAAGGCCTCCTCGCGCAGGCTGCGCACGGCGGCGGTGCCCGGCAGGGCGTCGAGCGCCGCGCCGAAGGCTTCGGCCAGCGCCGCCTCGGCCGGGGTCTTGATGACGGTGATCTCGGCCATCAGCGCCTCACGCCGCTTCCGCGTAGTCGCGATAGCCGTTGGCCTCGAGCTCGAGCGCCAGCTCCTTGCCGCCGGACTTCACGATCCGCCCCTTGGACAGCACGTGCACCTTGTCGGGCACGATATGGTTCAGGAGGCGCTGGTAATGGGTGATGATGACGAAGGAGCGGTCCTTGGCGCGCAACGCGTTGACGCCGTCCGCCACGATCCGGAGCGCGTCGATATCGAGGCCGGAATCGGTCTCGTCGAGGATGCCGAGCGAGGGCTCGAGCAGCGCCATCTGCAGGATCTCCATGCGCTTCTTCTCGCCGCCGGAGAAGCCGACATTGAAGGCGCGCTTCAGCATATCCTTATTGATATCAAGACTTTCTGCTGCCTTGTTGACTTTCCTGATGAACTCGGAGGGCGACAATTCGCTTTCGCCGCGCGACTTGCGCTGGGCGTTGAGCGCCGCCTTCAGGAAGGTCATGGTGGCGACTCCGGGAATCTCCAGCGGGTACTGGAAGGCCAGGAACACGCCCTTGGCGGCGCGCTCGTCCGGCGCCATCTCCAGGATGTTCTCACCGTTGAGCCGGATCTCGCCTTCGGTGACGGTGTAGTCGTCCTTGCCGGCGAGGATGTAGCTCAGCGTCGACTTGCCCGAGCCGTTCGGCCCCATGATCGCCGCAACCTCGCCGGTTGCGACCGTGAGGTCGAGGCCGTTCAGGATTGTCTTGCCGTCGATTTCGGCGTGCAGGTTCTTGATCTCGAGCATAGTTCAGTCCGTTTCCAGGCGGGGATCCCGCGCCCGCCCGGCGGCGGACGGCGAGGAGCCCTTCGATTTGAGTGTCGGTTCGCGCGCCGACGCCCGGCCGCCGCAATGCGGCGCCAGGACGGGCGGCCTCATCCCACGCTTCCCTCCAGGCTGATCGAGATCAGCTTCTGGGCTTCGACCGCGAATTCCATCGGCAGATGCTGCAGCACGTCCTTGACGAAGCCGTTGACGATGAGGGCCACCGCCTCCTCGTCCGACAGGCCGCGCTGCTGGCAATAGAACATCTGGTCGTCGGAGATCTTGGAGGTGGTCGCCTCGTGCTCGAACACGGCCGAGGCGTTCTTGCTCTCGATATAGGGCACGGTGTGCGCGCCGCAGTGCTCGCCGATCAGCAGGCTGTCGCAATTGGTGAAGTTGCGCGCGCCCGTGGCCTTGCGGTGGGCCGAGACCAGGCCGCGATAGGTGTTGTTCGAGCGCCCGGCCGAGATGCCCTTGGAGATGATCCGGCTCTTGGTGTTCTTGCCGAGATGGATCATCTTGGTGCCGCTGTCGACCTGCTGGCGGCCGCTGGAGACGGCGATCGAATAGAATTCGCCCTGGCTCTCCTCGCCGCGCAGGATGCAGGAGGGATATTTCCAGGTGATGGCAGACCCGGTCTCCACCTGCGTCCAGGAGATCTTGGAGCGCGCCCCGCGGCAGTCGCCGCGCTTGGTGACGAAATTGTAGATGCCGCCGCGCCCCTCGGCGTCGCCGGGATACCAGTTCTGCACCGTCGAATACTTGATCTCGGCATCCTCGAGGGCGATCAGCTCGACCACGGCGGCGTGGAGCTGGTTCTCGTCGCGCCGCGGCGCGGTGCAGCCTTCGAGGTAGCTGACATAGGCGCCCTTGTCGGCGATGATCAGCGTGCGCTCGAACTGGCCGGTCTTCTCCTCGTTGATGCGGAAATAGGTGGAGAGCTCCATCGGGCAGCGCACGCCCGGCGGCACATAGACGAAGGAGCCGTCGGAGAACACGGCGGCATTGAGCGTGGCGAAGAAATTGTCGGTCGAGGGCACGACGGTGCCGAGATATTGCTTCACCAGCTCGGGATGCTCGCGCAGGGCGTCCGAGATCGAGCAGAAGATGACGCCGGCCTTCTTCAGCTCCTCCTTGAAGGTGGTGGCGACCGAGACGCTGTCGAACACCGCGTCGACGGCGATGCGGTTGCGCGGCTCGACGCCCTCCAGGATCTCGACCTCGCGCAGCGGGATGCCGAGCTTCTCGTAGGTCTTCAGGATTTCCGGATCGATCTCGTCGAGCGACTTCGGCGCCGGGTTCGACTTCGGCGCGGCGTAGTAGTGGATGTCCTGATAGTCGATCCGCGGGTATTCGACGCGCGCCCAGGTCGGCTCGGTCATGGTCTTCCAGCGGCGATAGGCGTCCAGGCGCCATTCGGTCATCCAGGCCGGCTCGTCCTTCCTGGACGAGATGTAGCGCACGATGTCCTCGTTCAGGCCCTTGGGCGCGAGCTCCATCTCGACGTCGGTGACGAAGCCGTACTTGTACTGATCGACGTCGATGGCCCGGACCTGATCGACCGTTTCCTGGACTGCCGGCATTCTCGTCTCCTGTGCGGCTCGCGCCGCAAAATTCTCGGGAAAGGGCAGCTTTCAGGCCGCCCTCATCCTGCGTTTCTCATATATGGTGCGATGCACGCGATGAAAGACCGCGAGGAAGCGTTCGACGTCTTCCGCGGCGGTGCTTCTGCCGAGCGAGACCCGGATCGCCCCGCTCGCCAGGTCCGGCACGACGGCCATGGCCTTGAGGACATGGCTGGCGCGGACCTTGCCCGACGAGCAGGCCGAGCCTGATGACACGGCGACCCCCTGCAAGTCGAGGGCCATCAGCGTCGTCTCGGCGGGAATGCCGGGGACGGCGAAGCAGATGGTGTTGGGCAGGCGCTCGGCCCCCTGCCCGAAGACGACGACATCGGGCGCTATCCTTCCCAGCCCGGCCTCCAGGCGGCCCTGCAGGGCGCGCTGGCGCACGGCTTCGGCGGCGAGGTCGCGCGCCGCCGCTTCGGCGGCCGCGCCGAAGCCGGCGATCGCCGGCAGGTTCTCGGTGCCGGCGCGCGCGCCCCGCTCCTGGCCCCCGCCCGCAATCAGCGGCTCGGCGAGATGCAGGGCCTCGGAGGCCAGCACCAGGGCACCGCTGCCGAAGGGGCCGCCGAGCTTGTGGCCCGAGAGCGTCAGGAGATCGGCCCGAAGCGTCGCCATCGAGATCGCGATCTTGCCGGCGGCCTGGGCCGCGTCGGCGTGCAGCACGCCGCCGGCGGCCTGCACCGCCTCGGCGAGCGCGGCGACGGGCTGGAGCACGCCGGTCTCGTTGTTGGCCAGCATCAGCGACACCAGCGGCCGCTCATTCGCCTGGCGCAGGTCAGCCATGCGGGCCGACCAGGCCGGCAGATCCGCCCGGCCCGCCCCGTCGACCGGCAGCATTTCCACCCGGTCGGGCGCGAAGCGCCCGCCCGCCAGCACGCTGGCATGCTCGACGGCCGAGACCAGGCAGTGCTCGAGCGGCCGGTCGGCGGGGCCGCGGCGCCAGTGCGGCGTCAGCGCCGTGGCGTTGGCCTCGGTCGCGCCGGAGACGAACACCACGGCCTTGGCCGCCGCGCCGACCAGCGATGCGACCTTTTCACGCGCCTCCTCGACGATGCGCCGGGCCGCGCGCCCCTCGGCATGGACCGAGGAGGCCGAGCCGGTCACGTCGAGCGCGGCCAGCATCGCCGCGCGCGCTTCCGGCCGGAGCGGCGTCGTGGCATTGTGGTCGAGATAGAGGCGCGATCCGGTCAAGCTGCTCGTCCGTTGGCGGAATGAGCGAGCCTGCACGCGGAAATGCTTGCAAAGCCACCCATTCCTCGTGCTAGAAAGCGCGGCCGGCGAGATACGGACGCCGCGCATCGCATCAGCGTCGGCACCGTTCAGCCCAGTGGGAGCCGCACGCTCTTTAGAATAATTCTAAATTGATAGCCTCTCCCTCTCCGGTCGTCAAGGCCGGATTCGAATGTGCGGGGGGTTGCAAAGGTCGACGAAAGGCGCCGATTCATGCCCGAGGTTACGTTCACCGGTCCGGCCGGCCGCATTGAGGGGCGCTTCCAGCCCTCCAAGCAGCGCGGCGCGCCGATCGCCATCGTGCTGCATCCCCATCCGCAGTTCGGCGGCACGATGAACAACAAGATCGTCTACGACCTGTTCTATGCCTTCGCCCAGCGCGGCTTCTCGGCCCTGCGCTTCAATTTCCGCGGCGTCGGCCGCAGCCAGGGCTCGTTCGACCATGGCGCCGGCGAGCTCTCCGACGCGGCCGCGGCGCTCGACTGGGCCCAGACCGTGACGCCGGAGGCCAAGGCCTGCTGGATCGCCGGCGTGTCGTTCGGCGCCTGGATCGGCATGCAGCTCCTGATGCGCCGCCCGGAGGTGGAGGGCTTCATCTCGGTGGCTCCGCCGGCCAACCGCTTCGACTTCTCCTTCCTGGCGCCCTGCCCCTCCTCCGGCCTGATCGTCCACGGCGACAGCGACCGCGTCGCGCCGCTGAAGGACGTGGAGACGCTGGTCTCCAAGCTGAAGACCCAGCGCGGCATCGTCATCGAGCAGAACGTCATCGAAGGCGCCAACCATTTCTTCGACAACAAGACCGAGGAATTGATCACCGCCTGCTCCACCTATCTCGACAAGCGCCTCGGCCTGACCGACGCGGCTTGACGGCAACGGCCTTCGGTCGCAAAGCCTGCCTCGACGGCAGGCTTTTTCTTTGGGGGGACGGCATGCACATCCGTGACGAGGAGCCGCAGGACGCGCCGGCCATCCGGGCGGTCGTCGCCGCGGCGTTCGAGGGGCATCCCCACGGCGCCGGCACCGAGCACCTCATCGTCGACGCCCTGCGCGCCCGCGGCGCCATGACCCTGTCGCTGGTGGCGGAGGAGGTCGGCGCCATCCTCGGCCATGTCGCCTTCTCTCCGGTGACGATCGGCGCCGTGCGGCAGGGCTGGTACGGGCTCGGCCCCCTCGCCGTCCGGCCGGGCCGGCAGCGCGGCGGCATCGGCCAGGCCCTGGTCCGGGCCGGCCTGGAGCGCCTCGCCGCCCTCGGGGCGAAGGGCTGCGTGCTGGTCGGCGATCCCGCCTATTACCGGCGCTTCGGCTTCCGCTCCGATCCCGGCCTCGCCTATGCCGACGTGCCCCGGGTCTACGTCCTCGCCCGGCCGTTCGCCGGCGAGACGCCGCGGGGCTCGATCGACTACGATCCCGCCTTCGCCGTCACCGCCTGAACCGCCCTCCCAGCAAAACGCCATGCCCCTTGCCATCCGCCCCGCCCGACCGGAGGACGCGCAGACCGTCCTGACGCTGATCCGCGGCCTCGCCGACTACGAGAAGCTGCTGCACGAGGTCGAGGCGACGGAGGCCGACATCGCCGCCTCGCTGTTCGGGCCGAACCCGCGCGTCTTCTGCGACATCGCCGAGTGGGACGGCGCGGCGGCGGGCTTCGCGCTGTGGTTCTACAACTACTCCACCTTCCTCGGCCGGCACGGCCTCTACCTGGAAGACCTGTTCGTCCGGCCCGAGTTCCGGGCCCACGGCATCGGCAAGGCGCTGCTCGCCCATCTCGCCCGGCGCTGCCTGGCCGAAGGTCTCGGACGGCTCGAATGGGCCGTGCTCGACTGGAACGAGCCGGCGATCGGCTTCTACAAGCGCCAGGGCGCGGTGATGCGCGACGAGTGGACGGGATGCCGCCTCAGCGGCGAGGCCCTGACGCGCCTGGCGCAGGGCTGACCCGCATCGGCCTGCGCCGCGCTATTCCTCGAACAGCGGGGCCGGGTCGGGCGTGTAGCGGGCGAGCTTGTCCCGGTCGATGGCGACGCCGAGGCCCGGCCCCTGCGGAATCGGCAGGAATCCGTCGGCGTCGAGCGCGAAGGGCTGGGCCAGGATGCCGTCGACATAGGGGCTTCCGCCGATGAACTCGACGAGGTCGACATTGGGGAGGGCATTGGCGAGCTGCAGGTCCGCCGCGACGCCGAGCGCCGTGTTCCAGCCATGGCCGACATATTTGACGCCGAAGTCCTGCGCCATCCAGGCGATGCGGCGCTGCTCGCTGAGGCCGCCGACCTTGGTCGCGTCGGGCTGGACGATGTCGAAGGCGCCGCGGCTCAGGAACGGGATGAAGCTCTGGCGCCGGGTGAGCACCTCGCCGCCGGCGATCGGCACGGGGCTGACGCGCCGGAGATGGCAGAAATCGTCGATCGCGTCGGGAACGAGCGCCTCCTCGAACCAGCCGACATCGTAGTCGCTCAGCATCTCGGCGGTGCGCATCGCCCATTTGAGCCCCTGGGGCCAATGCGCATCGCTGGCGCCGGCATCGACGAACAGCTTGGCATCCTCGCCGATGCCCTCGCGGGCGGCGCGCACGATGGCCTCGTCGAGCTTGCTGTCGTCGCGGCGCCCGAAGGGCCCCCAGCCGATCTTGAAGGCGCGGAATCCCTGGGCGCGATAGCGCGCCACGACCTCGCGCATCAGGCCGGGCTCTTCCATCAGCAGCGAGCAATAGGGCTTGACCCGCTCGCGGTAGGTCCCGCCGAGAAGCCGGGCGACGGGCTGGCCGGTGACCTTGCCGAGAATGTCCCACAAGGCGATGTCGATGCCGCTGATCGCATGGGTGAGCGTGCCGCCGCGGCCCATCCAGAAGGTGTTCTGATGCAGCTTCTCCGTGAGGCGCTCGGGCTCCAGCGCGGTCTCGCCGCGCCAGAGCGGTTCGAGCACGTCGATGGCGGCCTTGGCCAGCCGGCCGTCGGTGAACACCGAGCCATAGCCGGTGATGCCGGCATCGGTGTGCACGGCGATGATGGCGTGGATCGAATCCTCCGGCCTGATCTCCGCCGACCAGCCGCCCTTGGGGCTTTCGCCGAGGAGCGGCGCGGCGTGGATGGAGCGGATGGTGACTTGCGACGACATGGTCTTTCCCTGACGACTTCAGAAGGTTGCCGACACGCCGCCGTCGACGAGCAGGATCTGCCCGGTGACATAGCGCGCATCGTCGGAGCACAGGAAGAAGGCCGGCCCGGCGATATCCCCGGGGTGGCCGGCACGGCCGAGCGGGATGCGGCCATATCTGAGGTAGATGTCCTTGAACCAGTCGGTCTCGTGCTCATGGCCGGACCCGTCGGGCAGCAGGGCCATGCGCGTGTCGATGAAGCCGGGGGCCAGCGCATTGACGACGATGCCCTCGCCCGCGACGTCGCAGGCGAGCGCCCGCGTGAAATTGACGAGCGCGCCCTTGGCGGTGGAGTAAGGGATGGAATCGCGCGAGCCTCGCAGCCCCATGATCGAGGCGATGTTGAGGATGCGGCGCCCCTCGCCGCCCGCCCTGATCAGCGGCAGCATGGCGAGGGTGACGCGCACCGCGCCGTCCTGGTTGATGTCGAGAACCCGGCGATAATGCGCCATCGTCATCGTGGCGATGCCGGTCATGTCGAGGATCGCGGCATTGTTGACCAGGATCTCGCAGTGCCCGTGCCGATCGGCGACGTCAGCGGCGAGCGAGGCCACGGAGGCGTCGCTGCCGATGTCGACGGCGGCGGCCATGGCGTTGCCGCCGATCTCGCTCGCCGTGCGCTCGGCCTGCCGGATGTCGATGTCGGCGATGACGAGGCGCGCGCCTTCCGCCGCCAGCCGTTCGGCGATGGCGCGGCCGATGCCCTGCGCGGCGCCGGTCACGACGGCCACGCGGTCCAGAAGTCTTTGTCCGCTCATTCCTGGTCCTGCTGCTCCGCTGGTTTCAGGCGCGCGCCGACGGCGATGGTGAGCCCGATCGAGATCAGCAGCACGATGGTGACGAGGGCGTTGATCTCGGGCGAGAAGCCGACACGGATCATCGCCCACAGGCGTAGAGGCAGGGTGGTGGCATCGCCGGCCAGGAACACCGAGATCAGCGTCTCGTCGAAGGAGAGCGTGAACGCGAGGATGGCGCCCGTTGCCACGGCGGAGCGCAGCTGCGGCCAGAGGACGTAGCGCAGCGTCTGCCAGCGCGATGCGCCGAGGTCGGCCGAGGCCTCGACGAGAGACCTGGCGAGGGATTGCAGCCGCGTCTGCACGAGGCGGAACATCACCGCCAGCACGAAGACGGTGTGGCCGATGATGATCGTGACGAAGCCGCGGTCGATGCCGGTTCCGGCGAAGAAGATCAGGAGGGAGAGGCCCGTCACGATCGGCGGCAGCAGGAAGGGCAGGTAGACGATGAGCTCGACCGCCCGGCGAAACAGCGCCCCCTCCCATTCGACATAGAGCGCCAGCACCACGGCCAGCGCCGCCGCAAGGCCGACCGCGCCGCCGCCGACCATCGCGGTGGTGCGCAACGCCTCGAGGATCGACTGGTTGTCGAGAAGCTTGCCGTACCATCCGAGCGAGGCCGTCGCCCAATGGATGCCGGCACGGTCGACGGTGACGATGGAAAACAGCGCGCCGATCAGCACCGGCGCGTAGAGGACGAGGAAGGCCGCCCCCGTCAGGATGCCCAGGCCGATATCGGTGAAGCGTTCCGCCCGCGCCTGCATCGTCACACCCTCTGGCGGCGGGCGGCATGGCCGCCGCCAATGATCGCAACGAGCGCGACGGCGAAGAGGACCACGCCCATGGCGGCCCCGAAGGGCCAATTATAGGCCAGGCCGAACTGCGACCAGATCACGCGGCCGAAGGTGAAGCCCGAGGGGCCGCCGACCATCTGCGGGGTGATGTAGTCGCCGAGCGCCAGCACGAAGGTGAAGAGCGCCCCGGCGATCGTGCCGGGAAGCGACAGCGGCAGCACCACATGCCGGACCGTCGTCGCCAGCCCGGCGCCGAGATCCGAGGAGGCCTGGAGCAGGCTGCGGGGGATGCGTTCGAGCGACAGGAAGATCGGCAGGATGACGAAGGGCAGGAAGATGACGGCCATGGTCATCAGGATCGCCGTCTGGTTGTAGAGGAAGAGCAGGCTCGGCTGGGCCAGGAGGCCGCTTGCGACCAGCATCTGGTTGAGGAAGCCGTTGAGGCCGAGGATCGAGCGCATCGTGTAGATCTTGACGATGTAGCTCATGAACAAGGGGATGACGAAGAGCAGCAGCAGGATGTATCGGCTGCGGCCGCGCCGGCGCCAGATGAAGTAGGCGATGGGATAGCCGACGAGGACGTCGATGGCCGTGACCTCCGCGCACAGGAGCAGGGTCAGGAGGAACGTCTTCAGATAGGCCCAGTTGCCGAAGAACGCGGCGTAGTTGTCGAGCGTGGCGGCTGGCACGATCTGCTGGTTCTCGACCCGCCAGAACGACATCACGAGGAAGGCGCCGATCGGCACGACGACGAAGAGGATCGGCCCGGCCATGACCAGGCCGAACACCGCCAGGCGGGTGAGCCGGCCCATCACGCGGCCTCGGCCGGAACGATGGCGACGTCGGCCGCGGAGATCGAGACCGTCACGGCCGCGCCCGCCTCCAGGCCGCCGCGGCCGCGGTCGCTGGTGACCTTGGCGAGCAGCACTTGCGAAGGCGCCCGTTCGGGGCGCATCCGCACATGGGTGGTCGCTCCCACGAAGATCACGTCCTCGACCCGGCAGGGTATCGCCAGCGTGTCCGGCCGCTCGCCGAAGACGATCTTCTCCGGCCGGACCGCCAGCAGCACCGGGCCCTGCCCCGCGGCAGCGGCATGGGCCAGAGCGCCGACCGGGCTCTCGACCGTCCCGTTCCGCGCCACGGCGTCCATGAGGTTGTTGTCGCCGAAGAATCCGGCGACGAACGGCGAGCCCGGCGCATAGTAGATGTCCTTGGGCTTGCCGGTCTGCTCGATGCGGCCGCGGTTCATCACCACGATGCGGTCGGACATGGTGATCGCCTCGTCCTGGTCGTGGGTGACGAACAGGAAGGTGATGGCGATCCGCTTCTGCAGGTCCTTCAGGAAGAGCTGCATCTGCCGGCGCATGCCGGCATCGAGCGCGGCCAGGGGCTCGTCGAGAAGGATCAGCTGCGGCTCGCAGACGATCGCCCGCGCGAGGGCGACGCGCTGCTTCTGGCCGCCGGACAGCTGCGCGGGATAGCGGCCCAGCATGGCGCCGAGACCGACGATCTCGAGCGTTGCCAACACCTTGCGACGGATCTCTGCCTTGGCCTGACCGCGCACCATGAGGCCGTAGCCGACATTCTGCTCCACCGTCATGTGAGGAAACAGGGCGTAGTCCTGGAACACGGTGTTGAACGGGCGGCGGTTGGTCGGCACGGCGGTGATGTCCTGCCCGCCGAAGCGGAGCCGGCCCGATGTCGGCTGCGTGAAGCCGGCGACGAGGCGCAGGATCGTGGTCTTGCCCGACCCGGACGGACCGAGGATGGTGAGGAATTCCCCATCCGCGACGTCGAGCGAGACCGGCTCGAGCACCGTCACGGTGCCGTAGGCCTTGGTTATGGCTTCGAGCGCGAGCCCCATCGTCAGGACACCTTGTAGCGGCGCACGATGTCCCAATCGACCTCGACGCCGAGGCCGGGCTTGACCGGCAGCGGGATGGTGCCGTCGACGAGCGCCAGCTCCTCGGCGGCCAGCTCGCGCCGCAGCCGCTCGTGGCACAGCTGCGGCGGCAGATATTCGATGAAGGCGCAATGGTCGGTGACGAAGGCGAGATGGGCCGTCGCCGAGATGGAGATGCCGGTCTTCCAGCAATGCGGCACGATGGTGAGGTTGCGCTCCGCCGCCATGTCGCAGACGATCTTGGCCTCGCCGATGCCGCCGACGCGCCCGACATCGGGCTGGGCGACCTGGACCTTGCCGACGTCCATCAGCTCGGCGAACTCGTGGCGTGTCGCCAGCCATTCGCCGCAGGCGATCTTCATCGGCGCCTCGGCGGCGAGCCTAGCCATCTCGCCGACATTGTCCGACCAGATCGGCGTCTCCAGGAAATAGATGCCGAACTCCTTCCAGTCCCGGACGACGGACAGGCAGGTCGCGGCATCCTTCCACAGATATTGCACGTCGATCATCAGCGTGATGTCGGGGCCGATCGCCTGGCGCACCGCGGCCACGACCTCGGTGTGGCGGTCATAGCTCTCCTTCATGCCGCCATGGGCGTAAGGGCCGTTCATGGTGACTTCGCTCTTCACGGCCTTGAAGCCGAGCGCCTTGGCGTCGAGCGCCGACTGCACCAGCGCGTCGCGATACTCTTCGAAGCGATGCCCGGCCGGCTGGAGGGAGGCATAGGGCGTGATGTGCTGGCGCGTGGCGCCGCCGAGCAGGGCGTGGACCGGCTTGCCGACCGCCTTGCCGCAGAGGTCCCAGAGCGCCATCTCGACCGCGCTCAGCGCGTGGATGACCATGCCGCGCCGGCCGTTCATCGCGGTGCCGAGATAGATCGTCTCCCAGAGCGGGCCGATCTCGAAGGGATCGGCGCCGATCAGCATGTCGCGGATGCCGAGCCCCATGGTGTGCGTGCCCGGCGCCTCGATGCAGGCCTTGGCCATCCACGGATTGGCATCGCATTCGCCGACGCCGACGACGCCGCCATCGGTCGAGATCACGACGACGAGACTGTCCTGGGCCGAGGAGGTGAAGCCGGGATCGAAGTCCGGGGCGAGGAGGGCGTGGCACTCGACATTGGTGATCCTGAGCCGGGGCGGCGTGCCGCCGACGATGGGCGAAATCGTGCGCATGATGGTCCCGATGAGGCATGGGAGGTCAGCCGGCGGTCGGGGCCGGCCGATCTCGGGCGATAGGGGCTGGCCGGCGCGCGGCGTCAGGGCGCGGCCTTGACCTCGTTCCAGAGCGCGACGCGCTTTTCGAAGCTTTCCGGCGTTTCGAGGAACACCAGCTTGTCGGCATAGGTGAAGCCGTTGCGTTTGTTGGCGTCCTCGTCGGTGGTGTTGCCGTAGCTCTTCTTGTCCGACAGGAAGGCGCCGACCTTGCGGTCGAGGCAGGCGTCGAGCCAGGCGCTGGCGAGATCGACGTCGCGAGCGCCGGCCGAGATCACCCAGCAGTCGAGCCAGCCGATCGCGCCCTCCTTCGGGATGACGAAGGCGGCGTCGACGCCCTTGGCCTTCAGCCCGGGAATCTGGGGCTCGCCCATGGAGAACATCGCCTTGATGCCGGACTGGGCGAAGACGCTCACGCCGTCGTCGAAGCCGGCATAGTAGGAGAGCAGCAGCTTCTTCTGCTCGATCAGCTTCTGCTTGACCGCCGCGAACTGCTGGTCGGTGAGATTGAACGGGTCCTTGAAGCCGAGGACGATGGCCGCGAGCACGATGTTGTTGTTGGCATCGTCGAGCGCGATCAGCCTCTGGATGTTGGCGGGGTCCCACATCACGGCCCAGCTGTCCGGCGGCACGGGAAAGGCGGCCTTGTCGTAGACCAGCGGCAGCGAGCCCCAGGCGAAGGGCACGCCATATTGCTTGCCGCCGCGCATCAGCGCCGGAACCTGCCGGAAGGCCGGGGCGAGGTTGGCGGCGTTCGGGATCTTCGCAAGATCGAGCGGCTGGATCAGGGCGCCGTCGATATAGCGCTTGAAGCTGGAGGTATCGAAGGCGACCACGTCGAAATCGGCGCCTTTCGAGCCCTGCATCTTGGCGAACATCTCGTCGACCGAACCTGTATAGACAACCGATGTCCTGACGCCGTGCTTCGTCTCGAACGGCTTGACCCAGTCGGGCTCGGCATAGCCTTCCCAGGTCAGGATGCGCAGCTCGTCGGCCTTGGCGAAGGCGGCGCGCGCGACGAAGGGAGAGGCCATGGCGGCAAGGCCGACCGCGACCGCGGCGCGGCGGGTGAGCGGAAAGGACGTCTCGGTGGTTCGCGTCATCGTCATGCTCCCGTCTCTGGTTCTGGATCGAGGTCTTGTTCTTAGAATTCGAAGGTCCGCAGGCCGGCGACATGCCGGTCGATCTCCTCGTCGATCCCCTGCGGGGTCTCGTGCAGCAGCGCGTCGATGTAGACGCGGTGCTCCTTCACCACGCGGTCGAAGTCGACGTCCCGGTAGGTCTCGATCGAGAACATGATCAGCACGTGCCGGGAGATGGCGTGCCATAGGGTGAGCATCAGCGGGCTGCCGGCGATCTCGAACAGCGTCGCGTGGAAGGCGATGTCCGCCCGGTTGACCGACAGCCAGTCGCCCTTCGCAGCTTCGATCCCCGCAACGCAAGCCTCGAGCCGGGTCACGGCCGATGGATCGCGCCGGCAGATCTCCGCCGCCAGATGCGCGCCCAGGCGCTCGATGGCGACGCGGGCGTCGTGAAGCTGGCGGGCCCAGGCCGCATCGAAGGTGGCGACACGCACGCCCCGGCGCGGGTTGGCGACGACGATGCCCTGGCTGGTCAGGATCCGGATGGCCTCGCGCACCGGGACGCGGCTGACATGCAGCGCCGCCGCCAGCTCGGTCTCGATCAGCCGCGCCTCCGAAGCAAGCCGTCGGCCGGCGATCGCCTCGACGATCCGGTCCGCGACCTGGTCGGCGAGCGTCGCGGAGCTGAGCGGCGCGAGCGCTGCTTGATCGAGGGAGAGCACGGCGTTCATTCGAATTTAAAATCCAAGATACTGTATACAGAGTACTAAGCGCGGCCAGGGACGCTTGTCAACAGCCGTGGCGGAGCGAGCCACGGATTTGCGGAGCAGGACTATCGGGAGGACAAATCCGTCGGCGATGGACGCGCGACGGCGTCGGCGCGGCGACGGGAGGGCGACGGTGTCGGCGCAGGCCGCTGCCAGCCCTTGTCGAGGCCCGCCTGGCAGCGCCGGCGGAGAGCCGGGTTCTCGAGCCGGTCGAGCACGTCATTAGTTTTCTTTGTGGCTCCTGCGAATTTTGGTCGTTTGCAACGGAGGCGGGGTTTCGCAAACGTCTCGCGAAGGTGCTGCACAGCCTTTCGCGGGTTGGGCGAGCTCACAGGGGCCCGGGGGTCGACATGGTGGGTGATCGCTTCACCCCAATCTCGGAAGGGACATCGAGCACCATGAAGCTTTCTTGTGCCGCGGCGCTGGCGGGGCTTCTTCTCGCGTCGGTCTGTCAGGGGGCCGCCTCGAGCGCGGAGCCGACCGTCTGGCAGCCATCGCCAGGTCATGCGCAGATCCCGATCTGGCCGGGAGCGGCTCCGGATGAGCCGTCGGTCCCGGGGCCGGAAACCCAAACGCAGGGGAACGTGACCAACGTCACTCGACCCACGATGACGGTCTACGCTCCACAGGGGAAGAATACCGGTGCCGCGGTCGTCGTGATTCCGGGCGGCGGCTTCCAGGTGCTGGCAATCGATCTCGAAGGCACCGAGATTTGCGATTGGCTGACAGCCAGAGGCGTCACCTGCGTCCTGTTGAAGTATCGCGTCCCGAGCCTCCCTTACGTCTGGCAATGCGATTGCCGTCCGCACAACCGGTCGCTATCGACACCGTCGTTGGAGGACGCCCAGAGAACACTGAGGCTGGTGCGCGCTCACGCCGCAGAATGGCGCATCGATCCTCACAAGGTCGGAGTGATCGGGTTTTCAGCCGGCGGCTATCTGGTGGCGGAGGTGAGCACGCGCTTCGAAAGTCGCCTCTATGCCCCGGTGGACGCGGCGGACCAGGAAAGCTCGCGCCCGGATTTCGCCATTGCGCTCTACCCCGGGCACCTCGCCCTGGCCAGGAACAGCATCGCGCTGAACCCCGAAGTGGAAGATCACATCACTCCGCAGACGCCGCCGACATTCCTTCTGCAAAATGAGGACGATCATGTCGACAGCGTCGAGGACGCGCTGAGCTATTACATGGGGTTGAAAAAAGCCAACGTTCCCGTGGAGTTGCACTCATACGCGCAAGGCGGCCATGCGTTCGGGCTGAGGCCGACGAAGCTGCCCGTGTCCGGGTGGCCTCAACTGGTGGAGACATGGCTGGGGACGATCGGGATGCTTTCACAGTAACGTCGTCCCTCGCCGGTTCCTGGCTCGTCCGGCTCCCGGCTGGAGCCGCGGATCAGGCAAGGAACTGCCCCCGGAAGGCGATCAGGGGCTTGCCCTCGCCTTTCGAGGCAAGGGCGATCACGCGGCCGATCACCACCGCGACCCCGCCCCGGTCGATCACGTCCTCGACCTCGCAGTCGAAGACGCCGAGCGCGCTCGTCAGGACCGGCGCGCCGCTCGCCAGCGTGCTCCACGCGCCGGGCTCGAAGCGGTCGGCGCCCTTGGCGGCGGTCTTGCCGCCGAAGGCGTCGGCGATGCCGGCCGCATCGGCCGGCAGGATGTTGATGGCGAAGCGCCGCCTGGCGAGGATGTCGGCATAGGCGCCCGTGCGCTTGTCGATCGAGACCAGCATGGTCGGCGGGTCGGCGCTGACATGGCTGGCGGACAGCGCCAGGAATCCGGCCGGCCCGGCCTCGCCGTCGACGGTCACCACCGTCGCGCCGATCGCCCGTTCGCCGAGGCAGCGCCAGAAGGATTTCGCGTCGATTGCCGTGGTCATGCCGAGGTCCCCGATTGCGAGCCCAGTTTTGACCGGCGGAAGCGCCGCACGCAACCTCGCCGAAGCGGCGGATGTTGCGGCGCGCCCTGCGAAGCCTGACACTGGTACAGGCTCGCGGCGACAAGCATGCTCGTGAAGACCATCCTGCGCCTCTTCGCAGCTGCCGTCGCGGCGCTGATCCTCGCCGGCGTCCTCGGCACGCTGGTGCCGCGGCCGTTCCGGCCGCCGATGGCGGCCGGCGGGCCCAGGACGCACCGCATCCTGGTCCTGCGCAGCCCGATCCACACCGATATCGCCGTGCCGCTCGACGCCGTCGTGCGCGAGCGTTTCCGCTTCCTGGCCGATGCCGGCATTCCCCTCGATCTTCCGGCAGTGCGCTATGTCGTCTTCGGCTGGGGCGGGCGCGCCTTCTATCTGGAGACGCCGACCTGGTCCGACCTGAAGCCGGGGCCGGTGCTGAAGGCGCTGACGCTCGACGCCTCGGTCATGCATGTCGATCTCGCCGGCGCCGTCTCCGAGCCGCAGCCCGCGGTCTCGGGCTTCGATCTCGACGAGGCCGGGTTCGCGGCCCTGCTCGACTTCATCGACGCAAGCTTCCGGCGCGGCCCCGACGGGCCGATCCCGATCCCCGGCGCGGCCTATACCAGGCTCGACGGCTTCTTCGAGGCGAATGGCCGCTTCAACGCACTGTTCGGCTGCAACACCTGGACCGCCGCCGCCCTTCGCGCCGGCGGACTGCGCACCGGCTGGTGGAATCCCCTGCCCTGGTCGCTCGACCTGTCGATGCGGCTCTACGACTGAATCGGCTCAGTCGGCCTCCGGCACCACCCGCACGGCGCCTCTGGCGGCGCTGGTCGCCATCGCGGCATAGGCGCGCAGGGCCGTCGTCACCTTGCGCTTGCGCGTCTCCCTGGGCTTCCAGCCGGCGGCATCCGCGGCGGCGCGCCGGCGGGCGATCTCGTCGTCCGGCACGGCGAGGCGGATGCTGCGATTGGGGATGTCGATCTCGATGGTGTCGCCGCTCTCCACCAGCCCGATGAGGCCGCCCTCAGCCGCCTCGGGCGAGACATGGCCGATGGACAGGCCCGAGCTGCCGCCGGAGAAGCGCCCGTCGGTGACGAGGGCGCAGGCCTTGCCCAGGCCCTTCGACTTCAGATAGCTGGTGGGATAGAGCATCTCCTGCATGCCCGGCCCGCCGCGCGGGCCCTCGTAGCGGATCAGCACCACGTCGCCGGGCTTGACCTTACCGTTGAGGATGCCGTCCACCGCCGCGTCCTGGCTCTCGAAGATCACCGCCGGGCCGTGGAACGTCAGGATGGATTCGTCGACGCCGGCCGTCTTCACGATGCAGCCGTCCTCGGCGAGGTTGCCGTAGAGCACGGCGAGGCCGCCGTCCCTGGAGAAGGGCGTCTCGACGCTGCGGATCACGCCGGCCTCGCGGTCGAGGTCGACCTCGTCCCAGCGCGAGGACTGGCTGAAGGCGACCTGCGTCGGCACGCCGCCGGGAGCGGCGCGGTAGAACTCCTTGACGCTCTCGCTGCGGGTGCGGCGGATGTCCCAGCGCTCCAGCGCCTCGCCGAGGCTCGCCGAATGCACGGTCGGCAGGTCGCGGTTGATCAGGCCGCCGCGGTCGAGCTCGCCGAGGATGGCCATGATGCCGCCGGCGCGGTGCACGTCTTCCATGTGCACGTCGGACTTGGCGGGCGCGACCTTGCACAGCACCGGCACGCGGCGCGACAGCCGGTCGATGTCGTCCATGGTGAAGTCGATGCCGCCTTCATGCGCGGCCGCCAGGATGTGCAGCACCGTGTTGGTCGAGCCGCCCATGGCGATGTCGAGCGTCATGGCGTTCTCGAAGGCGCCGAAGCTGGCGATGTTGCGCGGCAGCACGCTCTCGTCGTCCTGCTCGTAATGGCGGCGGGCGAGGTCGACGACGAGGTGGCCGGCCTCGACGAACAGGCGCTTGCGGTCGGCATGGGTGGCGAGCGTCGAGCCGTTGCCGGGCAGCGACAGGCCGAGCGCCTCGGTGAGGCAGTTCATCGAGTTGGCGGTGAACATGCCGGAGCAGGAGCCGCAGGTCGGGCAGGCCGAGCGCTCGATGACCTTGACGTCTTCTTCCGAAATCCTGTCGTCGGCGGCGGCGACCATGGCGTCGACGAGGTCGAGCGCCACCGTCTTGCCGTGCATCACCACCTTGCCGGCCTCCATCGGGCCGCCGGAGACGAACACGGCCGGGATGTTGAGCCGCAGCGCCGCCATCAGCATGCCGGGCGTGATCTTGTCGCAGTTGGAGATGCAGACCATGGCGTCGGCGCAATGGGCGTTGACCATGTACTCGACGCTGTCGGCGATCAGTTCGCGCGAGGGCAGCGAATAGAGCATGCCGTCATGGCCCATGGCGATGCCGTCGTCGACCGCGATGGTGTTGAATTCCTTGGCGACGCCGCCGGCCTGCTCGATCTCCCGCGCCACGAGCTGGCCGAGATCCTTGAGATGGACATGGCCGGGCACGAACTGGGTGAAGGAGTTGACCACGGCGATGATCGGCTTGCCGAAATCGCCGTCCTTCATGCCGGTGGCACGCCAGAGGCCACGGGCGCCGGCCATGTTGCGGCCATGGGTGGTGGTGCGCGAGCGGTAGGCGGGCATGGTGTTCTCTTCGAAATCGATCGAAAGAAGGCTGTATGGGCCCGCCCGCCGCCGATGGCAAGCGGCGTGCCGCCCATGGCGACGATTCGACAGGGCAGGCTGCCCAAAAAAGCAGCGCCGCCGGGTCTCCGGCAGCGCTGGAAAGGCAGTCCGGGGGATCACATCTCCTTCTGGCTCAGGCGGGCGGCGATGTGCTCGGCCTGGCGCAAGGCCAGGGCGACGATGGTCAGGGTCGGGTTCTCCGCCCCGCCGGTCGTGAACTGGCTGCCGTCCGAGACGAACAGGTTCTTGATGTCGTGCGTCTGGCCGAACTTGTCGACCACCCCGTCCTGGGCCTTGGCGCTCATGCGGTTGGTGCCGAGATTGTGGGTGGAGGGATAGGGCGGCGTCGGGAAGGTCCGCACGGCCCCGACCGCGTCGTAGATCGCCTGGCCCTGGCGGTAGGCGTGACTGCGCATGGCGACGTCGTTCTCGTGATCGTCGAAATTGACGTTCGCCACCGGCATGCCGAACTTGTCCTTGATCGTCGGATGCAGGGTGATGCGGTTGTCGGCGTTGGGCATGTCCTCGCCGACGATCCACAACCCGGCCATATGGTCGTAGCTGTCGAGCGCCGAGGTGAACTCCCGGCCCCAGGCGCCGGGGTCGAGGAAGGCTGCCATGAAGGGCAGGCCGAGCGACAGGGTCTCCATCTCGTAGCCGCCGACGAAGCCGCGCTTGGGGTCGTTTCCAGCCTCGTCGCGCACGACCCCGGCCATGGTGGTGCCGCGATACATGTGCACGGGCTTTTCGAAGATGGCGTAAACCGAGCCGGTGGTGTGGCGCATGTAGTTGCGCCCGACCTCACCGCTGGAATTGGCGAGGCCGTCCGGGAACATGGTCGAGGCTGAGTTGAGCAGCAGGCGCGGGCTTTCGATCGAATTGCCGGCGACCGCGACGACGCGCGCCTTCTGGCGCTGCAGCTTGCCGTCCTTGTCGGCATAGACCACGCCGGTGACCTTGCCGGAAGCGTCGTGCTCGATGGTGATGGCCTGGCTGTTCGGCCGTACCTCGAGGTTGCCGGTGGCCTCGCCCTTCGGGATTTCGGTGTAGAGCGTCGACCATTTGGCGCCGGACTTGCAGCCCTGGAAGCAGAAGCCGATCTGCTGGCAGGAGCCGCGCCCGTCGCGCGGCTGGCTGTTGATGGCCATGCGGCCGGTATGCACTTCCTTGTAGCCGATCTTGGCGGCGCCCGCGGCCAGCACCTTGAAGTTGTTGTTGCCGGGCAGGCCGGGAATGTCGTTGGTGCGGGTCACGCCCATCCGGTCCTCGGCCTTGGCATAGTAGGGCTCGAGCTCCGCCAGGGTGATCGGCCAGTCGAGCAGGCTCGCTCCCGGCAGGTTGCCATAGGCCGTGCGGGTCTTGAACTCGTGCTCCTGGAAGCGCAGCGAGGCGCCAGCCCAGTGCACCGTCGAGCCGCCGACCGACTTGACGATCCAGGCCGGCAGGTTGGGGAAGTTCTTGTGCACGCGCCAGGAGCCGGATGTGGTGCGCTGGTCGGTCCAGGCGAGCTGGCTGAAGCTCTCCCATTCGTCGTTGACGAAATCCTCGATCTCGTTGCGGGCGCCCGCCTCGAGGATCACCGCCTTGACGCCCTTCTGCGCCAGCTCGGAGCCCAGCGTGCCGCCGCCGGCACCGGAGCCGACGATCACCACGACGCTGTCGTCGTTGAGGTCGAAAGGTGCTGCCATGGTCCCGCCTCCTCACAGCCAGTCGATGTCGTCGAAGCCGCGGTGGATGTAGCCGCCGAGCGGCGCGGAGGCGCCTTCGTAGCCGAAGATCGGCCACACCTCCTTCTGGTTGTAGAGGCCGACGACGAGGCCGGAGCGCACCGTGGCGAAGAACGGCGTGTTCTCGATCTGCCGCAGCAGGGCGAGCCGGTCGGCCTCCCAGGCAACGTCGACATAGCGGCCGGCATGGCCATTGGCGGCGAGGCCGTCGAGGGTGGTGACGCCGTCCTCGAACAGCGTCCTGGAGGCCGGATCCTTGGCGGCCGCGGCGTCGAAACCCTTGACCGCCACGGCGTAGGTGCGATCGCCGAGCCGGTCGTGCGGATAGACGTCGCGCGACATCCTGATCAGCGTGTGCACCGTCTCGGGCTTCAGCGTGGTCGCCTCGAGCGCCCAGGCTTCCGACGGGCAGAAGACGGCCCCGTCGATCACCACCAGCGCCGCGCCCATGGCGGCGCCGGCCATGAAGCGCCGGCGCGAGATATCGGACGTCGATCTTGCTGCTCTCATCGTTTCCTCCGGTTTTATTCTGGTTTTCTCGCGGCCTATTGGTATCGGCCACCTCTCTGGAGCACTTCGATCTTGTAGCCGTCGGGATCCTGGACGAAGAAGAAGCGTGCCTCCCCGCCGCCCGGCAGCGCGAAGGACTTGACCGCTCCGGGGGCGTAGCCTGCCGCCGTGAAGCGCTCGTGCTCGGCGGCGAGATCGTCCACCGAGACGGCGAGATGGCCGTAGCCCTCGCCCAGGGCATAGGGCTCGGCGCGCCCCTTGTTCACCGTCAGCTCCAGCTCGAAATCGGCCTCGGCATTGGCGAGATAGATCAGGATGAAGCCGTCGAACGCGTAGCGCCCGGCGATGCGCAGCCCGAAGGCGCCTTCGTAGAAGGCGAGCGAGCGTGCCTCGTCGAGAACACGGATCATGCTGTGGATCATGCGCGGCACGGCATCCCCCTATTTGGCCGGAGCGAGCGACTTGAGATAGGCGATCACCAGCTGGCGCTTGTCGGGGTTGGCCTGCCGATAGGGCATGACCGATCCGGGCCGGAAGGCCTGGGCGTTGGTGATCCATTTGTCGAGGCTGGCCTCGTCCCAGGGAAAGCCGGCATTGGCGAGCGCCGCCGAATATTTGTAGCCGGGAAGGGTGCCGGCCGGTCGGCCGTACACGCCGGCAAGGTTCGGTCCCTGGCGCGGCGCGGCCTGCGGATCGACGGTATGGCAGGTGCCGCAGCTGGTCTCGAACTGCTTTTTCGCCGCGACGAGTTTGTCGTCGGCTGCCGCGACGAGTTTGTCGTCGGCCGCCGCCGTCCTCCCCGTGCCGGCACCGAATGCGGCGACCAGCAGGGCGGTCACGAAAACAGAGAAACGTTGCATTCCATCCTTCCCGTCTCACTCGGGCGAGGATAGGTGCCGCCGGTTCGGCGCGGGTAGTAGCGAGCTAATACGTCCGCGAAATACCGCCCTACTCCGCCGCCACCAGATGCAGGTCCCGCACCGCCTCGGGCGGCGCGGCCTTGGGACGCAGATCCGCGACATAGAGCAGGCAGCTGCAGCGCAGGAGCGAGGCGAAGTTCTGCACCTCGCCGTGCATTTCCAGGACCTCGTCATGCAATCTGGTGATGAACTTGCCCAGACTCATGCCCTGGTGCGCCGCGAGCTCCTCCAGGATGTCCCAATAGGCGGCCTCCAGGCGCAGGGAGGTGCTGTGCCCGCCGATGCGCACCGACCGCGTATGGCTCTCATAGGTGCTGGGGGATTGCGACGCGAAGAGATGGCACATGGCGTTTCTCCCGGATTTCTTGGTTCTTAGACTGGATCCTTTCCAAGCTGGACGGGGCTGTCAATGCCGCCGGATCGTGCGAGCGGCGCGGCCGAGGATCGGCTCCGCCGTGCCCCGGCGCCGGTCTCACAGCGCCAGGTCGAGCACCTTGCCTTCGAACAGCCGGTCGTAGGAGCCCTGGATGTGGCGGCGCATGGCCTCGCGCGCCTCGTCCTCCCGCCTGGCACGAATGGCCTCGACGATGGCCGCGTGCTCGGCAAGGACGCCGTCGAGGCCGCCAGCCGGGCCGAGCAGGGACAGCCCGTGCAGCTTCATGCCGACATGGATGTGGTCCTTGAGGGCCTGCATGGACGACAGGAAGAAATAATTGTTCGCCGCCTCGGCAATGGCGATGTGGAAGGCGTAGTCGGCATCCTCGCGATGGCGATGCGCGTGGGTGGTGTCGCGCAGCAGCTCGAGCGCGTGCCCGATCGTGTCCAGCGCCGCCGCATTGCGTCGCTTGGCGGCATAGAAGGCGTTCGCCGGCTCGACCTCGAGCCGGAACTCGTAGCAGCGCTGCACGTCGGCGATGGTGCCGACCGGCGCGAAGGCGAGCGCCTTGCCCGAGTCCGGCTCCGGCCCGAGCACGAAGGTTCCGGCGCCCTGGCGCGAGAAGATCAGCCCGTCGTCGCGCAGACGGCGCAGCGCCTCCCGGATCACCGGCCGCGACACGCCATAGAGCGCGGAGAGGTCGTGCTCGCCCGGCAACCGTGAATGCGGGGCGTATTCGCCCGACGTGATCCGGGCCCGCAGCTGGTGATGCACGCGCTGCACCAGGGGCGAAGGCGGCGCCGCGCGGTCGGGCGATACAGGCGTGGAGTCTGTCATACCGTTAAATTACAAATCCTGACAACTTCGTCAACATCCTCGTGGTCACGGCGCAATCATAGCGCATTTTGGCGGATAATTACAACATGTTGACATGTTGATCGTCATGGGTTTCAATCCAGCCGAGGTCCGCGGGAGAGCGGCCGGCAGGACATGCCCCGCGGGGCGATGCGCTGCTCCGGTCGAGGCGCGGATGAAGGGGGGACGGACGACGATGCCGGAAATCCGGACGAATCGCTTCAAGCACGATCTCGGCAGGCGCCAGATGCTGGGGCTGTTCTCGACCCTGGCGAGCCCGGCCCTGACCGAGATGCTGGCGGGGCTCGGCTTCGACTGGATCCTCATCGACACCGAGCACAGCCCCAACGAGCCCGGCGACGTCGTGGCCCAGCTCCGGGCCATGTCCGGCCAGCCGGCCGAGGTGATCCTGCGTCCGGCCTGGAACGATACGGTGCTGGTCAAGCGCTGGCTCGATTTCGGCGTCCAGACACTGCTCTTCCCCTATGTGCAGAGCGCGGAGGAGGCCGAGCGCGCCGTCAGCGCCACACGCTATCCGCCGAAGGGCGTGCGCGGCGTCTCTGGCTCCTCCCGCGCCGCGGGCTACGGGCTGATCCCGGACTATTTCGCCAAGATCCAGCAAGAGATCTGCGTCATCGTCCAGATCGAGACCCCGCAGGCTCTGGACGGGATCGAGGCGATCGCCGCGGTCGACGGCGTCGATGCCGTCTTCATCGGCCCGGCCGACCTCGCCGCCGCCATGGGCCATCTCGGCAACACCCAGCATCCCGACGTGCAGGCGGCGATCGACTCAGGCTTCCGCCGGCTGAAGGCGATCGGCAAGCCCGCCGGCTACCTCACCAACAACGAGGCGGAAGCGGCCCGCCGCATTGCGCAGGGCGTGGACTTCGTCGGCGTCGCCACCGACACACTGATCGTCACCCGCGGCGCCCGCTCGCTGCTCGCGGCGGTGAAGGGCGGCTGAGATGGCGGCATCTCGCCAACCCCTGCGCCTGCTCGCCGACGACCTGACCGGTGCGCTCGATAGCGCCGCCGCCTTCGCGTCGGCGGCTGAGCCGGTCGCGGTGGTCTGGCGCGGCGACGTGCCGGGGCATGGCCCCCTCGCCGTCGACAGCCGCAGCCGGGAGCTCTCGGCCGCGGCGGCGCGCGAGGCCGTGGCGGCGCTCGCACCGGCGCTCTGGAGCGAGGGCGATCGCCTCGCCTTCAAGAAGGTCGACAGCCTGCTGCGCGGCCAGGAGGCGGCCGAGCTCGCCACCATCCTGGCGCTGCTCCATCCCGGGCATTGCATCGTCGCGCCGGCCTTCCCCGCCCAGGGGCGCCTCACCCGCGCCGGGCGCCAGGGCGTGGCGACCGACGGCGGCTGGCGGCCGCTCCCGGGCGACCTCGCCGCCGATCTCGAACGCGCGGGCCATGCCGTGATCCGGACCGGGGCCGGCGCGTCCGTCCCGACCGGCGTGAGCTTCTGGGACGCGGAAACCGATGCCGATCTCGACGCCGTCGTCGCGGCGGCCGAGGGACTCGACGACGTGCTCTGGGTCGGCAGCGGCGGCCTCGCCGCGGCGCTGGCCCGGGCCCGCGGCATCGAACGGCCGGCGGCCCTGCCGGCGGCCCTGCGGCGCCCCGTGCTCGGCCTGGTCGGCTCGGAGCACGCGGCCATCCGCGCGCAGCTGGCTCGGCTCGGCGCGCTGCACCGGACGCTTGCCACGAGTGGCCGGCCGCTCGCCGCGAGCGGCGCGGATGACGGCGAGATCGCCCGCCTGCTCACCCTGGGCGGCGTCGCCTTTGCCAGCCTCGACCTGCCGGAGGACCTGTCGCGCCGGGACGCGGCCGCGACGATCGAGGCTCGTTTCGCCGGGCTGCTCGGCCGGCTGGCGGCGCCGGGCACGCTGTTCGCCGCCGGTGGCGAGACGCTGCGCGGCCTCACCGACGCGCTCGGGGCCGAGCGTCTCGACGTCACCGGCGACATCGTCCCCGGCGTGGCGCGCTCGATCCTGCGCGGCGGGCGCTGGGACGGCGTCGCCGTCGTCTCGAAATCCGGGGCCTTCGGTGGTCCCGACCTTCTTCGACATCTCCTCGCGGCCGAGCCCGCGACCACCGCCGGAGCGCCAGCATGACGTCACACCTTGCCATCACCATGGGCGATCCGGCCGGCGTCGGCCCCGAGATCATCGTCAAGGCCTGCGTCAGGCTGCAGGAGCGGCTGGCTCGCGGCGATCTCAAGCTCCTGGTCATCGGCAGCAACCCGGCCCTGCTCGAGGCACGGCGTAGGCTCGGCGCGGAGATCGCCCTTGCCGAGGTCTCCGAGGCAGAGAGCTGGCCGAACCTCGCCTGCCTGCAGGCCGGCCCCGAGGGCGAGCCGATCATTCCGGGCGTGCTCTCAGCCGATGGAGGCCGCTTCTCCTATCTCGCCGTCGAGATCGGCGTGCGCCTCGCCCTGGCCGGGCGTATCGGCGGCATCGTCACCGCGCCGCTGAACAAGGAGGCGCTGAACAAGGCCGGCTACAAGTTCGCCGGCCATACCGACATGCTGGCCGCGCTCACCCGGTCGAAGGGCTCGGTGATGATGCTCGCCCACGACAATATGCGGGTGAGCCATGTCACCACCCATGTCGCGCTCAAGGACGTGCCGGCCAGGCTGACGCCGGAGCGCCTGCGCTACGTCATCGAGCGCACCGACGAGGCGCTGGCCGCGCTCGGCCTGCGCCGGCGCCGGATCGCGGTCGCCGCCCTCAACCCGCATGCCGGCGAGGGCGGCCTGTTCGGCCACGAGGACGACGAGGTCTCGGCGCCGACCATCGAGCAGGCCGTGGCGGATGGGTTCGACGTGCTCGGCCCGGTGCCGGGCGACACGGTGTTCGTCAAGCTGCGCGCCGGGCAGTACGACGCGGTGATCGCCATGTATCACGACCAGGGCCATATCCCGGTGAAGCTGCTCGGCTTCAACGTCAATCCGCAGACCGGGGAATGGGAGGCGCTCTCGGGCGTCAACATCACCCTCGGCCTGCCGATCGTGCGCACCTCGGTCGATCACGGCACCGCCTTCGACATCGCCGGCAAGGGCATCGCCAACGAGCTCAGCCTGATCGAGGCCATCGAATACGCGGAAAAGCTGGCTGCGGTGCGCGGGCTCGCCGCCAAGCCCGCGGCATGACCGGGAGGCCGTCCATGACCATGCACACGCCGCCCTCCCCCGCCGGCCTGGCGCTGCCGATCGCGATCCAGCGGCCGCGCCTGATCGAATTCGGCGCCGGCACGGCGCCGATCGCCGGCCGTTGGGCGCGGGAGCAGCAGCGCCATCGCATCCTGGTGGTCGCCGACGCCTTCAATGCCGGCCGCGTCGGCGTCCTGGACCTGCCGGGCGCCGTCACGGTGTTCGGCGAGGTCAGGCCCGAGCCGGACCTGCCGAATCTCCAGGCCGCGCTCGAGCTCGCCGCCGAAGCGCAGCCGGACCTCGTCGTCGGCTTCGGCGGCGGCAGCGCCATGGATCTCGCCAAGCTTGTCGCCGTGCTGCCGGGCAGCAGCCAGACCCTGCACGAGGTCGTCGGGGCGGAGAAGGTCAAGGCCAGGAGCGTCGCGCTGATGCAGGTGCCGACCACGTCGGGCACCGGCAGCGAGGCGGGCACCCGCGCCCTGATCACCGATCCCGCGACGCGCAACAAGCTGGCGGTGCAGAGCCTGCACATGCTCGCCGACATCGCCGTTATCGATCCGGCCCTGACGCTGACCCTGCCGCCGGCCGTGACCGCGGCAACCGGCGTCGACGCCATGGCGCATTGCGTCGAGGCCTTCACCAGCCGGAAGGCGCATCCGCTGATCGACATGTATGCGCTCGAAGGCGTCAGGCTGGTCGGCCGCCATCTCGCCCGTGCCATCCGCGACGGGTCCGATATCGAGGCCCGCGCCGGGCTGGCGCTCGCCTCGCTCTACGGCGGCTTCTGCCTCGGGCCGGTCAACACGGCCGCCGGCCATGCCGTCGCCTATCCCCTCGGCACCCGCCACCACGTCGCGCACGGCGCGGCCAACGCGCTGATCTTCCCGCACACGCTCGCCTTCAACGCGCCGGCCGTGCCGGAAAAGACCGCGGCCATCCTCGGCGCGCTCGGCCTGACGGCTGCCGCGCACAGCGACGCGGTCTTCGCCGCCGCGCACCGCTATTGCGCCGATCTCGGCTGCGAGATGCGGCTCTCCGCCCTCGACGTGCCGCGCGAGGACCTGCCCGCCATGGCGAGCGAGGCGCACGCCATCCGCCGCCTGCTCGACAACAACCCGCGCGACATCAGCCGCGAGGAGATCCTCGCGCTCTACGAGGAGGCCTATTGATGGGCGCCCATCCCGCCATGATCGAAGCTGCCGGCCTCGGCGAGCGCAGCGGCATCCTGCATCCCCGCGAAGGCGATCCGGCACGCCTGGAGGCCTATCTGCCCAGCCCCTGCGTGCAGAACCACGCCGCCAATATCGCCGTGCTCGGCAATGGCGATCTCGCCATCGTCTGGTTCGGCGGCACGCAGGAGGGCATTCCCGATATCTCCGTCTATCTCGCGCGCCTGCCCGAGGGCGCCGATCGCTGGACCGAGCCGGTCAAGCTTTCCGACGATCCGGCCCGCTCGGAGCAGAACCCCGTGCTGTTCGTCACGCCCAAGGGCGAGCTCTGGCTGATCTGGACCGCGCAGATCGCCGGCAACCAGGACACGTCGCTGGTCCGCAAGCGCGTCTCGCACGACCATGGCCGCAGCTGGGGGCCGATCGAGACCCTGTTCGATGCGCCGCAGGGCCACGGCCTGTTCGTGCGCCAGCCGCCGGTCGTGCTCGACGACGGGGCTTGGCTGATCCCGGTGTTCCATTGCGTCGGCGTGCCCGGCGCCAAATGGGTCGGCGACCACGACGTCAGCGCCGTGCGCATCTCCGAGGACGAAGGCCGGAGCTGGACCGAGCATGTGGTGCCGGGCTCGCTCGGCTGCGTCCACATGAACGTCCTGAAGACGCGGGACGGGCTGCTCGCGCTCTATCGCAGCCGCTGGGCCGACGCCGTCCATCTCAGCCGCTCGGCCGACGGGCGGACCTGGTCCTCGCCCGAGCCGACCGTCCTGCCGAACAACAATTCCTCGATCCAGGCGAGCGTGCTCGCGGACGGGCGCATCGCGCTCGTCTTCAACCCTGCGAGCCGGGCCGACGCCAACGCCCGCCGTACCGGCCTCTACGACGATATCGAGGACGAGATCGCGCCGGCGGCGGCGCCGGCTCCAGCCGCGTCGGCCGAGCGCACCGCCTTCTGGGGCGCGCCGCGGGCGCCGATGACCCTCGCCCTTTCCGCCGACGGCGGCCGGACCTGGCCGGCGATGCGCGACCTCGAGGTCGGCGACGGTTATTGCATGACCAACAACTCCAAGGACGGGCTCAACCGCGAGTTCTCCTATCCCACGATCACGCAGACGCCCGACGGGCTGCTGCAGATCGCCTTCACCTATTACCGCCGCGCCATCAAGCATGTGCGCGTCGCGCCCGGCTGGGTCCGGTGAACAGCCAAGACGCACGAACAGGGGAGAACCGCATGGCCGCCCTCGCCCAAGTCCAAGCCCACGTCTCCACGCCGCCGCCCGCGGAGGCGCCGCGCGATCTCATCCGCATCCGCGGCCTCGACAAGACCTATGCCGGCGGCAGCGTCCACGCGCTGTCCAACATCGATCTCGACATCCGGGACGGTGAGTTCGTCTGCGTCGTCGGTCCCTCGGGCTGCGGCAAGTCGACCCTGCTGCGCATCCTGGCCGGGCTCGACGACCATGACAGCGGCGAGGCCGCGCTCGACGGCCGGGCGATCACCGGCCCCTCGCGCGATGTCGGCGTCGTGTTCCAGGCGGCCAACCTGCTGCCCTGGCTGACGGTGCGCGAGAACGTGGCGCTGCCGCTGCGCGTCGGCGGCCGGCAGGTCGGCCAGGCCGAGGACGTCGACCGGCTGCTCGACGTCGCCGGGCTGAAGGATTTCGGCCATCGCTATCCCTATGAGCTCTCGGGCGGCATGCAGCAGCGCGCCGGCATCTGCCGCGCGCTGGTGCGCAGCCCGCGCGTGCTGCTGATGGACGAGCCCTTCGGCGCGCTCGACGCGCTGACCCGCGAGCGCATGAACCTCGAGCTGCAGCGGATCTGGCAGGCGAGCCGCAAGACGGTGATGCTGATCACGCACTCGATCTCCGAGGCGATCTTCCTCGCCGACCGGGTCGTGGTGATGTCGGCGCGGCCCGGCCGCATCATCCGCGAGCTCGCGGTGCCGATCCCGCGCCCGCGCAGCAATGACGGCATCATCAGCCATCCCGCCTATCCCGACCTCGCCAAGGAGATCCGGGGATTGCTCAACGCCCAGGGAGACGAATGATGAGCCAGGCAGAGATCACCAATGCCCCCTCCATCGGGCAGGCCGTCTCCAAGCCGAAGGGAGCCGCCCGCGGCAAGAAAGAGGCCAGGGGTATCAACGGCACGGCGGTCTCGCTGGTCGGCCTCGTCATCCTCTTCGCCGGCTGGTCGCTGGCGGTGAGATATCTCGACGTGCCCTCCTACATCCTGCCCTCGCCGGCGGCGGTGTGGAACGCGCTCTGGTCGGGCATCGCCGTCAACCCGGCCAGCCCGCTCGGCTACTACCTGCCGCTGTGGGGCACGCTCAAGAACGCGGCGATCGGCCTCGTCATCGGCTCGGGGCTCGGCCTGACGCTCGGCTCGCTGATGGCCGAGAGCCGGCTGATCGAGAAGCTGGTGATGCCCTATGCCTTCGCGCTGCAGAGCCTGCCGAAGGTGGCGATCGCGCCGCTGGTGGTGATCTGGTTCGGCTTCGGCGACGGCTCCAAGATCGCGATCTCGGCGCTGCTCGCCTTCTTCCCCATGCTGATCAACAGCTTCACCGGCCTGCGCGCCGTCGAGCCGGAGCGCATCGACCTGATGCGCTCGCTCTCGGCCTCGCGCTTCGAGACCTATCGCATCGTCAAGCTGCCAAACGCCGCGCCCTACATCTTCGCCGGCCTCGACATGGCGGTGGTCTACGCGCTGCTCGGCACCATCGTCGCCGAGTTTCTCGGCGCCCAGCAGGGCATGGGCGTCGTCATCACCCAGGCCCAGGCGGTGACGGATGTGGCCGGCGTCTTCGCCGCGCTCGTCATCCTCGGCGCCATGGGGATCCTGCTCCACGGCATCGTCCGCGGCGTGGAGCGCAGGGTCGTCCACTGGGGCGATCGCGGCCGCAAGTGAGCGAATGCCCCTTTACGTCGGCCACAACGACAGACCTGACAGGGAGAACGTCATGATCACACGCAGGCAATGGCTGCAGGCGAGCGGCGTCTTCGCCGCCGCGCTCGCGCTCGGACCGCGCTCCGCCTTCGCCCAGGCGGCACGGACGGTGAAGATCGGCGTCGGATTGAAGTCGATCAACTCGAGCGTCATCAACCTGCTGATCGGCGAGGCGCTCGGCTACAACGCCGAGGAAGGCTTCACGGTGCAGGGGCTGGCGCTCGGCGGCAACGCCAATGTCCAGGTCGCGACCGACAAGGGCGACGTCGACATCGGCATCGGCGTGCCCTCCTATGCCCTGCCGATCCTGGCCAAGGGCCAGTGGGGCAACGCGCTCTGGTTCTACCAGTACACCTACCCTTACAAATGGGACGTGGCGGTGGCGCCCGGCTCGGCGGTGAAGAGCTATGCCGACCTCAAGGGTCGGAACATCGGCGTGTCGGATTTCGGCGGCACGGAATATCCCGTCACCCGCAACGTCCTGAAGTCGCTCGGCATCGATCCCGACAACGACGTGAAATGGACCGCGGTCGGCGCCGGCGTGCCGGCGGGCGTGGCGCTGCAGCGCGGGGCGATCGACGCGCTCGCCTATTACGATACCGGCTTCGGCATCATCGAGGGCGCCGGCATCCCCTTCGAGCTGGTGCAGCGGCCCGGCAACCTGCCGATGATCGGCGGCCAGTTCCTGATGGGGCTGCGCCAGCGCGTCCAGGCCGAGCGGGGGCTGTTCGTCGGCTTCGGCCGGTCCGCCGCCAAGGCCTCGCACTTCATCCTGGCCAGGCCTGCCGCCGGCGCCAAGGCCTTCCTCAAGCTCTATCCGGAGACGGCGCCGCGCGGCTCGAGCGAGGAGCAGGCGGTGAAGTCCGTGCTGGCGGCGATCAGCCGCCGCATCAAGCTCTACGAGCCGCCCTACCAGGGCGCCGCGATGGGCAGCATCCGGCCGGACGAGTTCACCACCGAGGCGAAGATGAACAACTGGGCCATCGACGACGTCTCGAAGATCTACACCAACGACCTGATCGGGGAGATCAACGCATTCGACGTCGAGAAGGTCCGGGAGCAGGCCCGCTCCTACGCCTGATGACGAACCCCGCTCCGACATCCGGCGGGCGCGCCAGGCGGGCGCTCGTCACCGGCGTCAGCTCCGGCATCGGCGAAGCGATCGCCGGGCACTTGCTCGACCAGGGCTGGCAGGTCGTCGGCTTCAGCCGCCGCGCGCCGGCCTTCGCGCACGAGCGGCTCCGCCATGTGCCGGTCGACCTGTTCGACCGGGCCGCGCTCGGCGAGGCCCTGGCGCGGATCGAGCCGGTCGAGGCGATCGTCCACGCCGCCGGCATGCTGCGCGTCGGCATGGTGGGTGGGCTCGATCCGGAGAACGGCCGGGCCATGTGGCGGCTGCACGTCGACGCCGCCGAGCAGATCGTCGAGGCGCTGGCTTCGCGCCTCCCGGACGGCGCGCGCATCGTCCTCATCGGCAGCCGCACCGCCGCCGGCTCCGCGGGGCGGGCGCAATATGCCGCCACCAAGGCGGCGCTCGTCGGCATGGCGCGCTCCTTCGCCATCGAGCTCGCGCCGCGCCGCATCGCCGTCAACGTCGTCGCGCCGGGAGCCACCGACACGCCGATGCTGAAGGACCCCGAGCGGGCCGCGGTCGCGCCGAAGCTGCCGCCAATGGGCCGGCTGGTCAGGCCGGAGGAGGTCGCGGCGCTGACCGCCTTCCTGCTCTCCGGGCCGGCGGGCAGCATTACCGGCCAGCAGATCGTGATCTGCGGCGGCGCGTCGCTCTGAACGGGGCGGCTCAGACCACCAGCACGATGACCTGGCAGACCGGCTTCTTGCCCCAGAGGCTGTTGACGGTCGAGCGCACGCCGCGCTCGATGGCGATCTCCACCGCGTCGGGGTCGCGGCGCTTGGGCCGGGGCAGGCTCTCCAGCACGGCCAGGGCCGCATCGGCGATCAGGTCCTCCATGTCGCGGCCGTCGCGGCTGCGCAGGGGCAGGCCGGCCGTCTTCACGTCCGGCTCGCTGACGATCTCGCCCTTTTCCGACAGGGCGAGCGCGATCGACACCGCGCCCGACCAGGCGAGGCGCCGGCGCTGCGGCACCGTCTCCTCGCTGGAATGGACCAGGATCTCGCCGTCGAGATAGACCTTGGCCACGGGCGCCGTGGCCACCGCCTGCGCCGGGCCGGGGGCGAGCCGCACGATGTCGCCGTCCTTGGCGGTGATCACGTCGGGAACGCCGAGCGAGCGGGCGAGCCCGGCATGCTCCGAGAGATGCCAGGCCTCGCCGTGCACGGGGATGGCGATCTTCGGGCGCACCCAGCCATACATGTCGGCGAGCTCGTCCCGGCGCGGATGGCCGGAGACGTGCACGAGATGCGTCCGGTCGGTGACGATCTCGACGCCCTGGCGCACCAGGCCGTTGATGATGCCGCCGACCGCCTTCTCGTTGCCGGGGATGGTGCGCGAGGAGAACACCACCGTGTCGCCCTTGGCCAGCGTCACGTCGGGATGCTCGTCGCGGGCGATGCGGGCCAGCGCCGCGCGCGGCTCGCCCTGGCTGCCGGTGAGCACCGCGACGACCTTCTCGCGCGGCATGTAGCCGTAGTTTTCCGGGCTGAGGAAGGGCGGGATGCCGTCGAGCAGGCCGCATTCGCGCGCCACGGTGCAGACCCGCTCCATGGCCCGGCCGACGATGATGACGCTGCGGTCATTGGCCATCGCGGCCTCGGCGACGGAGCGGATGCGCCCGACATTGGAGGCGAAGGTGGTGACGGCCACCCTGCCCTTCTTGGTGGCGATGATCTCGGCCAGGCTCCTGGCGACGTCGCGCTCGGAGGGCGAGCGGCCCTCGCGGATGGCGTTGGTGCTGTCGCAGACCAGGGCCAGCACGCCCTCGTCACCGATCGCCTTCAGGCGTGCGCCGTCGGTGAGCGGCGGGATGACAGGCGTCTCGTCGATCTTCCAGTCGCCGGTGTGGATCACCGTGCCGGCCGGCGTGCGGATGGCGAGCGCGTTGGATTCGGGGATGGAATGGGCGACGTCGATCAGCTCGATGTCGAAGGCGCCTGCCGTGAAGCGGTGACGCGAGGGGATGACACGCACGTCGATCCTCGGCGCGCCGGGCTCGGCCAGGCGCTTGGCCTCGAGCAAGGCGGCGGAGAAGCGCGTGGCATAGACCGGCACTTCCAGCCGCGGCCACAGATGGATCAGCGCGCCGAAATGGTCCTCGTGCGCATGGGTGAGAACGATGCCGACGAGGTTCCTGCGCTCCGCTTCGATGAAGCGCACGTCGGGCATGACGAGGTCGACGCCCGGCACGTCCTCGCCGGCGAAGCTGACGCCGCAGTCCACCATCAGCCATTGGCGCTTCTTCGGCGGGCCATAGCCGTAGAGCGCCATGTTCATGCCGATCTCGCCGATGCCGCCGAGAGCGCAGAAGACCAGTTCCGAAGTATCGCGAGCCATCAAGCCGCTCCAGGCGGCACAAGGCCGGGAAAGAAGATCTCGCCGGCCGAGACCGGCCGGCGCTCGCCGGCGCCGTCGCGCAGGATCAGCGAGCCGTCCTCGTCGAGCGCCTCGAAAACCCCGTCGAGCTCGCCCGAGGGCAGGCGCACCAGGATGCGGCGGCCGAGGCCGGCGGCCTGGGCGAGCCAGGCGCTGCGGATGCCGGGAAAGCCCGCGCCCCGGTCCCATTGCTTGAGGCGCCTGGCGAAGCCGTCGGACAGGGCGGCGAACACCTCGCCGGGCGTGGCGGTGTCGGTGGCGGCAAGGTGGGTGGCCGCATAGGGCGTGCCTTCGGGGTGGAAGGCGACGTTGATGCCGCAGCCGATCACCGCGGCAAAGCCGTCCTGGCCGTGCGCGCCCTCCACCAGGATGCCGGCCACCTTGGCGCCGTAGACCAGGGCGTCGTTCGGCCATTTCAGCGCCAGGCCGACCGCGGCACGCGGGGCGGCGGCGAAGACCGCATCGGCGACCGCCAGGGCCGCCACGAAGCACAGATCCGCGGCACGGCGCGGCGAGGCCGGATCCTTCAGCAGGAGCGAGGCATAGACGTTGCCGGGCGGCGAGGCCCATTCCCGGCCCCGGCGCCCGCGGCCGGCGAACTGCTCGTCCGCCGTGACCCAGAGCCGGTCCTCGGCGCGCGCCAAGGCCTCGGCATTGGTCGAGCCGATGCTGGGCAGGTGGACGTGCCGGAATCCCGCGGCGCGGGCCTGCTGGCCGAGCCTCATGATGGCAGGGGCCGGGCGGCCCTGCCGGGCGGAACGAGGGGTAAGCGATGCATCCCCATCCGATATCAGAACAGCGCCTTGGCGGCTACCGCGGCAGGGGCCGTGATCAGCGACGGCCAGACGACGAACAGGACGGTCACGGCCGTGGCGATGGCCAGCACCACCGAGGTGGTGCGGCTCATCGGCTCGAAGCCGGGCGCAGGCTCGTCGAAATACATCAGCTTGACGATGCGCAGATAGTAATAGGCGCCGACCACGCTGGCGACGACGCCCAGCACCGCCAGCCAGTAGAGGCCGGCCTGCACCGCGGCGGCGAAGACGTAGAACTTGGCGAAGAAGCCGGCGAGCGGCGGGATGCCGGCGAGGGAGAACATCAGCGCCGCCAGCGCGAAGGCCATGCCCGGGCTGGTGCGCGACAGGCCGGCAAGGTCGTCGATCGTCTCGATGAAGGCGCCTCCGCGCTTCATCGACAGGATCACGGCGAAGGTGCCGAGGGTCATGGCCAGATACAGCGCCATGTAGATCATGACGCCGCTCACCCCCTGCTCGGTGCCGGCGGCGAGGCCCACCAGGGCGAAGCCCATATGGCCGATCGAGGAATAGGCCATCAGCCGCTTGATGTTGGTCTGGCCGATGGCGGCGAAGGCGCCGAGCGCCATGGAGGCGATCGAGATGAAGACGACGATCTGCTGCCACTGCGCCAGGGCGGAGGGGAAGGAGGTGATGACGACGCGCACCAGCAGGCCCATCGCCGCCATCTTCGGGGCGGCGGCGAAGAAGGCGGTGACCGGCGTCGGCGCGCCTTCGTAGACGTCGGGCGTCCACATGTGGAACGGCACGGCCGAGATCTTGAAGGCGAGGCCGGCGAGCAGGAAGACGATGCCGAAGACGAGGCCGATCGAGACCTGGCCATGGATGGCCGCGGCGATGCCGGCATAGGCGATGGTGCCGGAGAAGCCGTAGATCAGCGAGCAGCCATAGAGCAGCATGCCGGAGGACAGTGCGCCGAGCACGAAATATTTCAGGCCCGCCTCGGTCGAGCGGGTGTCGTCGCGATGGATCGAGGCGACGACGTAGAGCGCCAGCGACTGCAGCTCCAGGCCGAGATAAAGCGTGATGAGGTCGCCGGACGACAGCATGATCATCATGCCCGTCGTCGCCAGCAGGATCAGCACGGGATATTCGAAGCGCTCGATGCGCTTGGCCTGGAGATAGTCGAGCGAGAGCAGGATGGCCGCGCCCGAGCCGATCAGCGTCACCAGCTTGGTGAAGCGGGCGAAGCCGTCGACCACGAAGGAGCCGCCGAAGGTCACCACCCGGTCCGACCCGCTGAAATAGGCGATCCCGATTCCGACCGCGACGATCAACGCCACCGCGACGTAGGAGACGGGGCGCATCGAGCCTTCGCCGGCGAAGACGCCGTACATCAACAGCCCGATCGCGCCGACGACCAGCAGGATCTCCGGGATAGCGGGGGCGAAATCGGGAACGGGGAACATGGGTTCGCCTTATGCGCTAGTTGAGCGCCAGCGTGGCGGTCTTCGCCATCGCCAGGGCCGCGTCGAAGTTCTTGATCAGGGCTGAGACGGCCGCATCGGTCATGCCGAGGATCGGCTGGGGATAGACGCCGAAGAACACGGTCAGCACCACCAGCGGGATCAGGATGCGGAACTCGCGGCCGGTGAGATCGGCGATGTGCATGAGGCTCGGCTTCTCCAGGGCGCCGAAGATGACGCGGCGGTAGAGCCAGAGCGCGTAGCAGGCCGAGAGGATCACGCCGAACGTGGCGAAGAAGGCGACCCAGGTGTTGGTCCGGAAGGCGCCCATCAGCGTCAGGAACTCGCCGACGAAGCCGGACGTGCCGGGCAGGCCGACATTGGCCATGGTGAACACCATGAGCACCATCGCGTACCACGGCATGCGGTTGACCAGCCCGCCATAGGCGGCGATCTCGCGGGTGTGCATGCGGTCGTAGACGACGCCGACGCACAGGAACAGCGCGCCCGAGACGATGCCGTGCGAGATCATCTGGAAGATCGCGCCCTGCACGCCCTGGGCCGTCATGGTGAACAGGCCCATGGTGACGAAGCCCATATGGGCGACGGAGGAATAGGCGATCAGCTTCTTGATGTCCTCCTGCATCAGCGCCACCAGCGAGGTGTAGACGATGGCGACGACGGACAGGACGAAGACCAGCGGCGCGAAATAGTGCGAGGCCTCGGGGAACATCGGCAGGGAGAAGCGGATGAAGCCGTAGCCGCCCATCTTCAGGAGCACGCCGGCCAGGATGACCGAGCCTGCGGTCGGCGCCTCGACATGGGCGTCGGGCAGCCAGGTGTGCACCGGCCACATCGGCATCTTCACCGCGAAGGAGGCGAAGAAGGCCAGCCACAGATAGGTCTGCATGTGCGGCGGGAACTTGAAGGTCAGCAGCGTGGCGATGTCCATCGTGCCGGCCTGCCAGTACATCGCCATGATGGCGATCAGCATCAGCACCGAGCCGAGCAGGGTGTAGAGGAAGAACTTGAAGCTGGCATAGATGCGCCGCGCCCCGCCCCAGATGCCGATGATCAGGAACATCGGGATCAGGCCGCCCTCGAAGAAGACGTAGAACAGCATCAGGTCGGTGGCGCAGAACACGCCGACCATCAGCGTCTCCAGCACCAGGAAGGCGATCATATATTCGCGCACCCGGGTCTGGATCGAGCGCCAGCTCGCCGCGATGCAGAACGGCATCAGGAAGGTGGTGAGGATGACGAAGGGCAGCGAGATGCCGTCGACGCCCATGCGGTAGCCGATCTGGCCGCCGAGCCAGTCATGGCTTTCGGTGAACTGGAAGCCGGTGTTGGCCGGGTCGAAGGCGAACAGCGGATAGAGCGAGACGATGAAGGTGGCGAGCGTCGTCCAGAACGCACCCCAGCGCGCATTGTTCTTCACCGTCTCGGCATCGCCGCGCGCCATGAAATAGATCAGCGCGGCGCCGAGCAGCGGCAGGAAGGTGATGATCGAAAGCATCGGCCAGCTCGACATCAGTGCAGGCCCCCGAACATGTACCAGGTGAAGAGCGCCGCGACGCCGATCAGCATCGTGAAGGCATAGTGGTAGAGGTAGCCCGACTGCAGCTTGACGACGCGGTTGGTGACGTCGACCACGCGGGCCGAGACGCCGTCCGGCCCGAGGCCGTCGATGGTCCAGCCGTCGCCCTTCTTCCACAGGAAGCGGCCGAGCCGCATGGCCGGGCGGACGAGCAGCCAGTCATAGAGCTCGTCGAAGTACCACTTGTTGAGCAGGAAGCGATAGAGGAACGGGTTCTGCTCGGCGAGGGCAACCGGCACCCTGGGGTCACGGATATACATGTACCAGGCGGTGGCGAAGCCGATCAGCATCATCACGAAGGGCGAGAGCTTCACCCACCACGGCACCTCCTCCATGGCGGTGAGCACGTGGTTGTCGGGGCGCATGACGATCGCCTCGCGCCAGAAGCTCTCCATACCCTCGTGGGTGGCGAACCAAGGGTGGAACACCATGCCCGCCAGCACCGCGCCGACCGCCAGCACCATCAGCGGGATGGTCATGGTGCGCGGCGATTCCTCGGCATGGGCGTAGGTGTGGGCGTCGGCCCGGGTCTCACCGTGGAAGGTCATGAACACCAGGCGCCAGGAATAGAACGAGGTCATCAGCGCCGCGACGACGATGGCGGCGAAGGCGTAGATGCCGATGACGCTGCCATGCTCGGTGAAGGAGGCATAGGCCGCCTCGATGATCCCGTCCTTGGAGTTGAAGCCGGCAAAGCCGATCTGGGTGAAGGGTATGCCGACGCCGGTCAGGGCCAGCGTGCCGATGGTCATCATCCAGTAGGTCAGCGGGATCTTGGCGGCCAGGCCGCCCATCTTGCGCATGTCCTGCTCGTGATGCATCGCGTGGATGACCGAGCCGGCCCCCAGGAACAGCAGAGCCTTGAAGAAGGCGTGCGTGAAGAGGTGGAAGATCGCCACATTGTAGGCGCCGACGCCGAGCGCCACGAACATGTAGCCGAGCTGCGAGCAGGTGGAATAGGCGATGACGCGCTTGATGTCGTTCTGCACCAGGCCGACGGTCGCGGCGAAGAAGGCAGTCGTGCCGCCGATCAGCGTGACGAAGGCGAGCGCGTGCGGCGCGTACTCGAACAGCGGCGACAGGCGCGCCACCATCACCACGCCGGCGGTGACCATGGTGGCGGCGTGGATCAGAGCCGAGACCGGGGTCGGGCCTTCCATCGCGTCCGGCAGCCAGGTGTGCAGCAGGAACTGCGCCGACTTGCCCATGGCGCCCATGAACAGGAGGAAGCAGGCGACCTCGAGCGCCGGCCAGTCATGGCCGAGGAAATGGATGGTGGCCGCCGCCTTCTCCGGCGCGGCGTGGAAGATGTCCTCGAAGCCGATCGAGCCGAAGATGACGAAGACCGCGAAGATGCCGAGCGCGAAGCCGAAGTCGCCGACGCGGTTGACCACGAAGGCCTTGATCGCCGCGGCATTGGCCGAGGGCCGCTTGTACCAGAAGCCGATCAAGAGGTAGCTGGCGAGGCCGACGCCTTCCCAGCCGAAGAACATCTGCACCAGATTGTCCGCCGTCACCAGCATCAGCATGGCGAAGGTGAACAGCGAGAGATAGGCGAAGAAGCGCGGCCGGTGCGGATCGTCCTCCATGTAGCCGATGGAGTAGTAGTGCACGAGCATCGACACCGTCGTCACGACGACCAGCATGACCGCGGTCAGCGTGTCGATGCGCAGGGCCCAGTCGGCATGCAGGGCGTCGACGTTGATCCAGGTGAGCACCGGCGCCAGCGTCGCGTTGCCGAAGAAGCCGACCGAGAAGAAGGCGTACCAGGAGAGCAGGCAGGACACCGCCAGCAGCCCGGTGGTGACGTATTCGCAGAACTGGATCTTGGTCGGCGAATGGGGCGAAGGCTCGGGCGCATGATGGTCGTCATGCGCGTCGTGCCCGTGCGCCTCGCTGGCGTGCGCATGGCCGCCATGGGCATCCGGCGCGCCGTGGTCGTCGTGGCCATGGCCGTCCGCGGCGTCGGCCGGGGCGAGCTTGTGCGAGAGCATGCCGGCGATGCCGGCGATCAGGAAGCCGAGGAGCGGCAGGAAGACGATCAGACTGTACACGTCCTCAGCCCTTCATCATGTTGATGTCTTCGACCGCGATCGAGCCGCGGTTGCGGAAGAACGCCACCAGGATCGCCAGCCCGATCGCCGCCTCGGCGGCGGCCACGGTCAGCACGAGCAGGGCGAAGACCTGGCCGACGATGTCGCCGAGATGGGTGGAGAAGGCGACGAAGTTGATGTTGACCGCGAGCAGGATCAGCTCGACCGACATCAGGATGACGATGACGTTCTTGCGGTTGATGAAGATCCCGAACACGCCGATGGTGAACAGGATGGCGGCGACCGCCAGGTAGTGGGAAATGCCGATGCTCATGTTCAGATCCCCTGACCCGGCTGCACCTTGACCACTTCCATGGCCTGCGCCTTGGTGCGGGCCGACTGCGCGCCCGGATCCTGGCGCTTGACGCCGACCTTGTGGCGCAGCGTCAGCACGATCGCGCCGACCATCGCCACCAGCAGCACCAGGCCCGAGAGCTGGAAGTAGAGGACATATTTCGTATAGAGCACCTGGCCGAGGGCCACGGTGTTGGTGACGCTGGTGTCGATCGGCACCACGGGCTTGGCCACGAGATCCGGCGAGATCACCCAGGCGGTGACGACCAGCAGCAGCTCGGCCAGCACGATCACGCCGACCAGGGCGCCGATGGGCAGATATTGCAGGAAGCCCTGGCGCAGCTCGGCGAAGTCGACGTCGAGCATCATCACCACGAACAGGAACAGCACCGCCACCGCGCCGACATAGACGACGACCAGGATCATCGCCAGGAACTCCGCCCCCATCAGCACGAACAGGCCGGCGGCGTTGACGAAGGTCAGGATCAGATACAGCACCGAGTGCACGGGATTGCGCGAGGCGATGACCATGAAGGCCGACGCCACACCGATCAGGGCGAACAGGTAGAAGAAGACCGCCGCCAAATTCATGCTCTGACCCCTTCCGGCGCGATCCTCGCGCCGCCTTTCCGGCTTCGTCTTCTGCCGCTCGTCCGGTCCCGCCGCCTCAACGGTAGGGCGCGTCCAGAGCGATGTTCTTGGCGATCTCGCGTTCCCAGCGGTCGCCGTTGGCGAGCAGCCGCTCCTTGTCGTAGAACAGCTCCTCGCGCGTCTCGACCGCGAACTCGAAATTCGGCCCCTCGACGATGGCGTCGACCGGGCAGGCTTCCTGGCAGAAGCCGCAATAGATGCACTTCACCATGTCGATGTCGTAGCGCGTGGTGCGGCGCGTGCCGTCGTTGCGGCGCGGGCCGGCCTCGATGGTGATGGCCTGCGCCGGGCAGATCGCCTCGCACAGCTTGCAGGCGATGCAGCGCTCTTCGCCGTTGGGATAGCGGCGCAGCGCATGCTCACCGCGGAAGCGCGGCGACAGCCGGCCCTTCTCGAAGGGATAGTTCAGCGTCGCCTTCGGCTTGAAGAAGTAGCGCATCGACAGGAAGAAGGCCGAGACGAACTCCTTGAGGAAGAGCGCGCGGGCCGCTTGCACAACACCAGCACTCATGGCGCCCATCCCGTGATCTGCAGAAAGCCGGCCACGATCACGACCATCGCGATCGACAGCGGCAGGAACACCTTCCAGCCGAGCCGCATCAGCTGGTCGTAGCGGTAGCGCGGCACGAAGGCCTTCACCATGGCGAACATGAAGAAGACCAGCGTCACCTTGACGACGAACCAGATCACGCCCGGGATCCAGGTGAAGGGCGGGAAGCCGAGCGGCGAGGACCAGCCGCCGAGGAACAGGATCGTCGTGAGGGCGCACATGGTCATGATCGCCACGTATTCGCCCAGCATGAACATCATGTACGGCGTCGAGCCGTACTCGACCATGAAGCCGGCGACGAGCTCGGATTCGGCCTCGGCCAGGTCGAAGGGCGGCCGGTTCGTCTCGGCGAGCGCCGAGATGAAGAAGATCACGAACATCGGGAACAGCGGCAGCCAGTACCAGTTCAGGAAGGTCAGCCACGGCAGGCCGATCAGGCTGGCGAGGCCGCGCTGCTCCTGGGCGTGGACGATGGCGCTGAGGTTCAGCGAGCCGGCGCAGAGCAGCACGGTGATGATGACGAAGCCGATCGAGACCTCGTAGGACACCATCTGCGCCGCAGCGCGCAGGGCCGAGAGGAACGGATATTTCGAGTTCGACGCCCAGCCGGCCATGATCGTGCCGTAGACGCCGAGCGAGGAGATGGCGAAGATGTAGAGGATGCCGACATTGATGTCGGCCACCATCCAGCCCTGGGCCAGCGGCATCACCGCCCAGGCCGACAGCGCCAGGAGGCAGGTGACGAAGGGCGCCAGCAGGAACACGCCCTTGTTGGCGCCGGAGGGGATCACCGGCTCCTTCAGCACGAATTTCAAGAGGTCGGCGAAGGACTGGAACAGGCCGAAGGGCCCGACCACGTTGGGGCCGCGGCGCAGCTGCACCGCCGCCCAGATCTTGCGGTCGGCCAAGAGGATATAGGCGACGAACAGCAGGAGGCAGACCAGCAGCACCACGCTCTGCAGCGCGATGATGACGAGGTGGAGGAGGAGGTCGGTCCAGTTGGTCATGGCGCTCCCCTACTCCGCCGCCATCGCCAGGGCGCCGGAGGCGAGCGCCGAGCACTCGGCCATCACGGCGGATGCGCGCGCGATCGGGTTGGTCAGGTAGAAATCCGGGATGGTGGAGACGAAGCCCGCCTTGTCGGGCGCGCCGCCGAGGCCGGCGAGCGCCGGAATCGCCGCGGCGTCGGCGGGGGCGACGGCATCGATGGCGGCGAGGTGCGGGACGGCCGCATACAGCGCCGCGCGCAGCGCGCCGAGGCTGTCATAGGGCAGCCGGGCACTGAGCGCGTCGGAGAGGGCGCGCAGGATGGCCCAGTCCTCGCGGGCATCGCCCGGCGGGAAGGCGGCGCGGTTGGCGAACTGCACCCGGCCCTCGGTGTTCACATAGGTGCCGGACTTCTCCGTATAGGCCGCGCCTGGCAGGATCACGTCCGCCCGGTGCGCGCCCTTGTCGCCATGGGTGCCCTGGTAGACCACGAAGGCGCCGGGCTCGACGTCGATCTCGTCGGCGCCGAGCAGGAACAGCACGTCGAGGGCGCCGGCCCTGGCCATGGCCGCCGCGTCGAGCCCGCCCTCCCCCGGCACGAAGCCGAGGTCGAGGCCGCCGACCCGGGCGGCGGCGGTGTGCAGCACGGAGAAGCCGTTCCAGCCCTCCTTGACGGCGCCGGCGGCGAGCGCCGCCTTGGCCGCCAGGGCGAGCACCGCCTGGCCGTCGGGCCGGGCGAGCGCCCCCTGCCCGATCAGCCAGAGCGGCTTCTGCAGGCCGGCCGGCGGATTGTCGACCAGGCCCGCCAAGGTCTCCGGCCCCGCGCCGAGATACTCGTGGTCGTAGGTCAGGTCGGCGCGCTCGCCGATCAGGACGACCTTGAAGTTGCCCTTCAGCCAGCGCTTGCGGATGCGGGCGTTGAGCACCGGCGCCTCGCGGCGCGGATTGGCGCCGACGATCACCAGGCCGTCGGCCTGCTCGATGCCGGCGATGCCGGCGTTGAAGAGGTAGGAGGCGCGGCCGAGCTTCGGGTCGAGCCTAGTGCCGTCCTGGCGGCAATCGAGGCTCTTCGAGCCGAGCCTGCCGAGGAGCGCCTGCAGCGCGAACATCTCCTCGACCGAGGCGAGGTCGCCGGCGATGGCGCCGATGCGCTCGGGCCTGGTCGCCTTGACCTTGGCCGCGATGGCGGCGAAGGCCTCCGCCCAGCTCGCCGGCCGCAGGCGGCCGTCGACGCGCAGATAGGGCTGGTCGAGGCGCTGGGTGCGCAGCCCGTCCCAGACGAAGCGGGTCTTGTCGGAGATCCACTCCTCGTTCACCGCCTCGTTGATGCGCGGCACGATGCGCATGACCTCGCGGCCGCGGGCATCGACCCGGATGTTGGAGCCGACCGCGTCCATCACGTCGATGGATTCGGTCTTGATCAGCTCCCAGGGGCGGGCGTGGAATTCGTAGGGCTTCGACGTCAGCGCCCCGACGGGGCAGAGATCGATGACGTTGCCCTGGAGCTCGGACGACATCGCCCGCTCCAGATAGGTGGTGATCTCCATGTCCTCGCCGCGGCCGATGGCGCCGAGCTCGGAGACACCCGCGACCTCGGTGGTGAAGCGCACGCACCTCGTGCAGTGGATGCAGCGGTTCATCACCGTCTTGACCAGCGGGCCGATATACTTGTCCTCGACGGCGCGCTTGTTCTCGGCATAGCGGTTCTTGTCCGCGCCGTAGGCCATGGCCTGGTCCTGCAGGTCGCACTCGCCGCCCTGGTCGCAGATCGGGCAGTCCAGCGGGTGGTTGATGAGCAGGAACTCCATCACCCCTTCGCGCGCCTTCTTGACCATCGGGCTCTTGGTCATGATGACCGGCGGCTCGCCGTTCGGGCCCGGGCGCAGGTCGCGCACCGCCATGGCGCAGGAGGCCGTGGGCTTGGGCGGACCGCCCTTCACCTCGACCAGGCACATCCGGCAATTGCCGGCGATGGACAGGCGGTCATGGAAGCAGAAGCGCGGAATCTCCGCCCCCGCGGCCTCGCAGGCCTGGAGGAGCGTGTACTCCGCCGGGACCTCGATTTCCTGTCCGTCGACGATGAGCTTGGCCATGGAGAACCTTGCATTCGGACCGGGTCGGCGCAGCCCTGGGCGGCAGGCGCGAACCAGACTCTTTCTAAACTCGACTTCGCAAAATTCCGCGCTGCGATCAACTGCTGCAGCGCGAAATCAGGGCGGCCCGCCGGGCCGGAAACGTTTGCCGGCAAACCCGCCGGCTCATGCCTATTCTGCCGCCTGCAGCACGGGCTCGGAATGCGGATTGGCGGCATACTGGTCGATGCGCGCTTCGATCTCGTGACGGAAATGCGCGATCAGGCCCTGGATCGGCCAGGCCGCGGCGTCGCCGAGCGCGCAGATGGTGTGGCCTTCCACCTGCTTGGTGACGTCGAGCAGCATGTCGATCTCGCGCTTCTGGGCGCGGCCCTCGGCCATGCGGGTCAGCACCCGCCACATCCAGCCCGTGCCCTCGCGGCACGGCGTGCACTGGCCGCAGCTCTCGTGCTTGTAGAAATAGGCGAGCCGGGCGATGCCGCGGATGAGGTCGGTGGACTTGTCCATGACGATCACCGCGGCGGTGCCGAGGCCCGAGCGCAGCTTGGACAGGCTGTCGAAGTCCATCGGCGTGTCGATGATCTGCTCGGCCGGCACCATGCGCACCGAGGAGCCGCCGGGGATCACCGCCTTGAGATTGTCCCAGCCGCCGCGAATGCCGCCGCAATGGCGCTCGATCAGCTCGCGGAACGGGATGCTCATCGCCTCCTCGACGTTGCACGGCTTGTTGACGTGCCCGGAGACGCAGAAGAGCTTGGTGCCGACATTGTTCGGGTTGCCGAAAGAGGCGAACCAGGCGGCGCCGCGGCGCAGGATGGTGCCGGCGACGGCGATGGATTCGACGTTGTTCACCGTGGTCGGGCAGCCATAGAGGCCCATGTTCGCCGGGAACGGCGGCTTCATGCGGGGCATGCCCTTCTTGCCCTCGAGGCTCTCGAGCAGGGCCGTCTCCTCGCCGCAGATATAGGCGCCGGCGCCGTGATGGACGTAGAGGTCGAAATCGTAGCCGGTCTTGTTGTTCCGGCCGATCAGCCCGGCCTCGTAGGCCTCGTCCACGGCGCGCTGCAGCGCCTCGCGCTCGCGCACATATTCGCCGCGGATATAGATATAGGCGGCATGCGCGCCCATGGCGAAGGACGCGATCATGCAGCCCTCGACCAGCAGATGCGGGTCGTTGCGCATGATCTCGCGATCCTTGCACGTGCCCGGCTCGGATTCGTCGGCGTTGACCACGAGATAATGCGGCCGCCCGTCCGACTGCTTGGGCATGAACGACCATTTCAGGCCGGTCGGGAAGCCGGCGCCGCCGCGCCCGCGCAGGCCGGAGGCCTTCATCTCGTTGATGATCCAGTCCCGGCCCATGGCCAGGATATCCTTGGTCCCGTCCCAGGCGCCGCGCATCATCGCGGCCTTCAGGCCCGGCGACTGCAGGCCGTAGAGGTTGGTGAAGATGCGATCGCGATCGGCAAGCATGGCTTCGCCTCAGGAATGGGGATGCGGGTTGGCGCCCGCGGCGTTCTCGGGCCGCCAGCCGGTGGCCAGCTTCTTCGACTGGCCGATCCAGTCGTCGCGGACCGCCCGCCCCTTGAAGGCGCCGAGGTTCTGGTCGACCCAGCGCAGGTTCATGTCGGTCCAGGCGGCGATCTGGTCGAAATGGAACACGCCCATCTGGTGCAGCATCTCCTCCAGCTTCGGCCCGACGCCCCAGATCAGCTTGAGGTCGTCGCCGCCGCCCTCGCGCGCGGCGGCGAGCAGCACCGGCTTGTGCTCGTCCGAGACCGTCTCGGCCGGGCCGCCCGCGGCGGCGACCGGCGGGTTGACCGGACCGGCGCGGTCGATGGCGGGGTCGGGCTTCGGGCTCGCCGGCACCTTGGCGCTGTCGGCCTCGGCCGCCGCGGCCTTGGCCGGCGTCGCGTCGGGCTTCGGCGCGGCCGCAACCGGAGCCGGCGCGGCGGGAGCTGGCGCGACCGGAGCGGGAGCAGGCGCGGCGGGCGCAGGCGGCGCCGCGGCAGCGGCCGCCTTCTTGGCCGCCTCTTCCTCGAAGCGCTTGCGCCAGGAGCCGACGACCGAGCCGTCATAGAGCGTCGGGTCGGTCAGCGTCTGCGCCCCGCCCTCCGGCTCGGAGGTGACGCGGCCGATCTGCGAGCCGGTCTTGACCGGCCGGCCGGCGGCGAGGTCGTCCATGAGCTTGCCCATGCTCTCGGGCGTCAGGTCCTCGTAATAGTCGTAGTTGATCTGCACCATCGGCGCGTTGCAGCAGGCGCCGAGGCACTCGACCTCGAGCCAGGAGAACTTGCCGTCCGGCGTGACGTGATGCTGGTCGCCGATGCGCTCCTCCAGCACCTTGCGGATGGCGCCGGCGCCGCGCAGCTGGCAGGGCGTGGTGCCGCACATCTGGATGAAGTAGCGCCCGACCGGCTCGAGGTTGAACATGGTGTAGAAGGTCGCGACCTCCAGCACCCGGATCCTGGCCATGCCGAGCCGCGCCGCCACCGCCTCGATCGCCGCCTGCGGCACCCAGCCGCCGGCCTGCTCCTGGGCGCGCCACAGGAGCGGGATCACCGCCGAAGCCTGGCGGCCCGGCGGGTACTTGGCGATCTCCTTGTCGACCCACGCCTCGTTCTCCGCCGTGAAGGCGAAGGCGTCGGGCTGGAGTTCCTTGGGCGCGAGACGGCGGACGGACATACGCTCAGACCTCTGGCTCGGGCGTCACGGCCGGGCGGGCGCCGGCCATCCCTGGCGAAATCGATCTCGATTTCGCGGGGAAAACGACGGAAGACGGGAAACGGGGAGACCGCGCAGGCGGCGCCGGCCGGGCGCTCACCGGTCCACCTCGCCGAAGACGATGTCGAGGGAGCCGAGGATGGCCGAGATGTCGGCCAGCATGTGGCCCTTGCAGACATAGTCCATCGACTGGAGATGGGCGAAGCCCGGGGCGCGGATCTTGCAGCGATAGGGCTTGTTCGAGCCGTCGGCGACGAGATAGACGCCGAACTCGCCCTTGGGCGCCTCGACCGCCGCATAGACCTCGCCGGGCGGCACGTGATAGCCCTCGGTATAGAGCTTGAAGTGGTGGATGAGCGCTTCCATCGAGCGCTTCATCTCGCCGCGCTTGGGCGCCACGACCTTGTTGTCGGCGTTGGAGACCGGCCCGGGCGTGGCGCGCAGCAGCGCCACGCACTGCTTCATGATGCGGATCGACTGCCGCATCTCCTCCATGCGGATGTGGTAGCGGTCGTAGCAGTCGCCGTTCTTGCCGATCGGAATGTCGAAATCGAGCTCGGCATAGCACTCGTAAGGCTGGGCCTTGCGCAGGTCCCAGGCCGCTCCGGAGCCGCGCACCATCACGCCGGAGAAGCCCCAGGCCCAAGCGTCATCGAGCGACACCACGCCGATGTCGACGTTGCGCTGCTTGAAGATGCGGTTGTCGGTGAGGAGGGTCTCCAGGTCGTCGCAGACCTTGAGGAAGGGGTCGCAGAACGCCTCGATGTCGTCGATCAGGGCCGGCGGCAGGTCCTGGTGCACGCCGCCCGGCCGGAAATAGGCCGCGTGCATGCGCGAGCCGGAGGCGCGCTCGTAGAAGATCATCAGCTTCTCGCGCTCCTCGAAGCCCCAAAGCGGCGGGGTGAGCGCGCCGACATCCATCGCCTGCGTGGTGACGTTGAGCAGGTGCGACAGCAGGCGGCCGATCTCGCAATAGAGCACGCGGATGAGTTGGCCGCGCCTGGGCACGTCGAGGCCGATCAGCTTCTCGATCGCCAGGCAGTAGGCGTGCTCCTGGTTCATCGGCGCGACATAGTCGAGCCGGTCGAAATAGGGAATCGCCTGGTTGAAGGTCTTGGCCTCGATCAGCTTTTCCGTGCCGCGGTGCAAGAGGCCGATATGCGGGTCGAGGCGCTCGACCACCTCGCCGTCGAGCTCGGTGATCAGGCGCAGCACGCCATGGGCGGCCGGATGCTGCGGGCCGAAATTGACGGAGAAGTTGCGGAGATTCTGCTCGCCCATCAGGATTTGGCCTTCTCGTCGCCCGGCAGCACGTAATCCGTCCCTTCCCAGGGGGACAGGAAGTCGAAATTGCGGAACTCCTGGGTGAGCCGCACCGGCTGGTAGACCACCCGCTTGACCTCGTCGTCCCAGCGGACCTCGACGAAGCCGGTCATCGGAAAGTCCTTGCGCAGGGGATGGCCATCGAAGCCGTAGTCGGTCAGCAGCCGGCGCATGTCGGGATGGCCGGTGAACAGGATGCCGAAGAGGTCGTAGGCCTCGCGCTCGAACCACAGCGCTCCGGGGAAGACGCCGACGCTGGAGGGGACCGGGGTCGCCTCGTCGGTCTGGATCTTGACGCGGATGCGCGCGTTCTTCTTCGGCGAAAGCAGGTGGTAGACCACGTCGAAGCGCTTCTCGCGCATGGGGTAGTCGGCGCCGCACACGTCGATGAAGCTGACGAACTGGCAGGCCGGGTCGTCGCGCAGGAAGGTGAGCACGTCGAGAATGCCGGCGGCCTCGGCCGACACGGTCAGTTCGCCATAGGCGATCGAGACCTCCGACACCACGCCCGGCAGGGCGGAGCGCACATGATCGCCGATCTGTTGGAGCGCCTCAGTCATGCATCAGTCCAAACAGGTTCGAGGAAGGTCGGGCCCCGCCCCTAGCGCTCGATCGTGCCGGTGCGGCGGATCTTCTTCTGCAGGAGCAGGACGCCGTAGAGCAGCGCTTCGGCCGTGGGCGGGCAGCCCGGCACGTAGATGTCGACCGGCACGATCCGGTCGCAGCCGCGCACCACCGCATAGGAGTAATGATAGTAGCCCCCGCCATTGGCGCAGGAGCCCATGGAGATGACGTAGCGCGGCTCCGGCATCTGGTCGTAGACCTTGCGCAGGGCCGGGGCCATCTTGTTGGTGAGCGTGCCGGCGACGATCATCACGTCGGACTGGCGCGGCGAGGCGCGCGGGGCGAAGCCGAAGCGCTCGACGTCGTAGCGCGGCATAGAGACCTGCATCATCTCCACGGCGCAGCAGGCCAGGCCGAAAGTCATCCACATCAGCGAGCCGGTGCGGGCCCAGTTGATGAGGTCGTCGGTGGCGGTGACCAGGAACCCCTTGTCGGCGAGCTCGTTGTTGATCTCGACGAAGAAGGGATCATTGGCGCCGACGGGCTTGCCGGTCGACGGATCGATGATTCCCCTGGGCGCCGGCGCGGTGAGCGTCCGGCCGGGAGCTTCCGCGATCAATCCCATTCCAGGGCTCCCTTCTTCCATTCATAGACAAAGCCGATGGTCAGGACGCCGAGGAAGGCCATCATCGACCAGAAGCCGAACACCCCGACCTCCTTGAAGGTGATCGCCCAGGGGAAGAGGAAGGCGACCTCGAGGTCGAAGATGATGAACAGGATCGACACGAGATAGAACCGCACGTCGAACTTCATGCGGGCGTCGTCGAAGGCGTTGAAGCCGCATTCATAGGCCGACAGCTTCTCCGGATCCGGGCGCTGGTAGGCGACGATGAAGGGCACCACGAGGAGCGCCAGACCGATGACGGCCGAGACCCCGATGAAGATGACGAGCGGCAGGTAGCTGGCGAGGAGTTCGTTCATCGACCCTGAACCTTGGCACGCCGGAGACAAGCCCTATCGCGGGCGGGCACCCGCGTTTCCTTGAACCATTCCAGCCTCAGCGCGAGGCTTAGACCAGCGCCTTCGCAGGTGCAAGAAGGAAGCGTCGCCGGCCTGCAGGATTCGCGCCATCGGTCCGAGGGCGCAGCGGCGCCGCCACAGCCCCTTGCCGAGCCTCTTTCCAGGGGAATGGCCGTCGACGCCCGCAGCCGTCCTGCCGCAGTGCGGCAAGCATGTGCGCACGGCATGGCGGGCATGACGAAGTCGGGACGTCAGGTCAGGGCCCATAAGCAAAAAGCCAGCCCGAAGGCTGGCTTTTTGGGTCCGCCGGACTGGCGAGAGAGACGGGACTTGAACCCGCGACCTTCGGCGTGACAGGCCGACGCTCTAACCAACTGAGCTACTCCCCCGCGCGGCCGATGAACGAACCGTCGTCGGCGGTGCGGGGTGATTACGGCCCGCACGCCGGGGTGTCAAGCGCAAAGCTCGGCGAAATTCATTCCGCCGACCACTTCTCGACGCCGATCTTGTCCTTGCCGAAATAGGTCCACACGCCCTCCCAGCCCGACCCCTTGCGGGCGAAGGCGGCGATGCCGGGCGAGCCGCCGCCGGCGTCGTAGCCGACGGCCAGGAAATCGTCGTTGCCGATGGCCGTGCCGGTATAGGTCTGCTCGCCGATCTTCCACACCACCTGGAACGTATCGCCGTTCTTGGAGACCACGGCCGTGCCCTTATAGGCCCCCTCCCCGCCGGGATTGGCGCCCTCGACATTGTAGCTGCCGGACGGATCGGCCCAGGCCGAGCCGGCGCTCAGGGCGAGCGCGATGAAAGCGGCGGTGATGGTGCGTTTCATGGATTTCCTCCCCCTTCATGGGTGGAGGCATGAGAGCGCCGCCCCGGCGAGGCGGTCAAGGCGACCCCAGGGCCGTGGGGTCATGCCACCAAAAAAAGTCAGGGAGCGATTCGGTCGCAAACGTTTGCGATTCGATTCGCCTGCGTGAATCAGCCCCGGCCCCTCAGGCTCTCATAGGCGCGCACCGGCCAGGACACCGCGCTCGGGATCTCGTCCGCCACGCTGGCGACGAGGCGCGAGGCGGGCACGCTGTCCCACTGCTCGCCGACGATCGGCGAGAGCTGCACGGCAACTCCGGTGAGGTAGACGATCATCAGACTTGAAAACAGCCAGCGCATGGCGCCCTCCATCGGTGATGAGGCATGGGACCATTGTCGCGGCTCCCGGCTCCGTGCCGGACGTCACACCGCCGGCTGCCGGCGGCCGGCGCGGGCGGCGGGGTAGAGCAAGGCCCGGTCGAGGGGGACGCCGGACGGTCCGACGCGGCGCTTGGAGCCCACCACCTGGAACACGTTGAGGGTGCCGCGCTCGAAGGCGATGGCGCAGATCGAGAGGTAGAGGTACCACAGCCGCGTCCGCGGCCAGCCGACCTCGGCCGCCGCGGCCTCGCGCCTGTCATAGAGCCGCCGCGCCCAGTGCTCGCAGGTGAGCTGGAAATGCTCGCGCAGCGCCTCGACGTCGAGGACCTCGAAGCCGTGACGCTCGAGATTGGTGACGGTCATGCCGATATAGTCGAGCTCGCCGCCGGGAAAGATGAAGCGGGTGCCGAACCGGGTGTAGACGGTCATCTTCCGGAATCGCGAAATGTCCGGCGTGACGCGCCGGGTGCTCGCCTGCCCGAAATAGAGGCCGCGCGGCCGCAGCAGGGCACGCATGCGCTTGTAATGGGCGTCGTGGTTGTCGAGGCCGAGATGCTCGATCATCTCGACCTGGGCGATCTTGTCGAAGGCGCCGGGCTCGTCGACCGTCCGGCAATCCCGCAGCTCGACCGTGACGCGGTCCTTCAGGCCGAGCCGGTCGATCTTGGCGGTGACGTAGTCGAACTGCGCCTGGGACAGGGTGGTGCCGAAGGCATGCACGCCATAGGTCTGCGCGGCGTGGCAGAGCAGGGATCCCCAGCCGCAGCCGAGGTCGAACAGGCGCTCGCCCGGCTGCAGGCGCAGCTTGCGGCAGATCAGATCGAGCTTGGCCTTCTGGGCCTCGTCCAGCGTCGTGTCGGGCCGTTCGAAATAGGCGCTGGAATAGACCATCTCCGGATCGAGGAAGAGCGCGTAGAACGCATTGGACACGTCATAGTGGAACCGGATCAGGTCCGTGTCCGGGCGGCCGTCATCGCTGCGGCTCGCCACCTCATTCTTGTATTCCAGGCCGCTCTCCGACAGCTTGCCGCGGTGCAGCAGGATCGGAAGCGCCGCCTTCAGCAGCGCGACCTTGTTCACCTTGCGCGGCAGGGCCCGGAATTGCGTGGGGTCGATGCGCTGCATCGCCTCGATCAGGTCGGGGCCACGGACGTCGATCTCGCCGATGGCGAACAATTCGGCGATCGTCGAGATGCTCGGCTTAAGGAGAAGCCGCTTCATGGCGGCGGCGGAGCCGATCACCAGTCGCACGTCGTCGAGGCCCCCTGCCCCGATCGGCAGGACATCGCCGTTCCACAGCTCGACCGCCAGGTCGGCATCGAGGTGGCGGGCGAGCTCGGCCACGACCCGGCGGGCGGCCGTGACCTGACGCTGACCAGCCATCGTCATGGTTCCCCCTCAGCTACGAAGCGCGGCGCGGGCTACGTGCGATCGATCGAAGTCATGGAATCCCACGGAGCCGAAGACATCACGGCCCGTCAAGTCCCGTGTGGGCTCAATCCGGCTGCGTCGCAGCGCCGTTTCCGCTCGTGTAGGCGATGGACGTGCCGAATGCCATCGCTTTCTCGCGCCCGGCGTGCCTCGCAAAGACGCCGATGTCGCCTCGATTGGAACGAAATTGCGTGGTGTAGGTTCTCATTCGAAGAGACACCGATCCACCCTGACGCATCATGGTCTACGTCATCATCATCGCCGCAGTCATCGCAGCCTATCTGGCGCTGCAATGGCTCATCACGCCCCTCGACAGCTATCTCAGCGCCCGGGTCTGGCGCAACGCGGTCAAGTCCGGCAAGCGGGTGGTCGACCGGCGGCCGCGTTTCGGCAAGGGCTCGCGGTCCACGCCGGCGCGCTGACGCGGCTGCGGCCGGAACGGCGAGCGGGCGGCAACGGGATCGAGCCGCAGCCCCTCTCCCTGCAGACTTGAACGGAGCAGGCCACCTCCTGTCGAAGCCGGGCGTCGGGGCGACGTCTGCACGGCAGGCTCGCGCACGATGGTGTGGTTCGGGCCCCGGTGCCCGATCGGTTGCCGCCACCCTCGGCGGGACACTCCGCGGACGACGGGATTGCCGTTGCCGGGCGATCTGCCGGAATCTCCCCGCTCGCGCCCCAGCCGCAAAAGCCGGCGCGACGTCTTGAACCCTCTGGACAGCGGCGCCACATCTGGAGTAACCCTCCGTTTGTCGGCTCGGCCGGAACCGCCGGCCACGATCCGATCCTCGCGTTTTTCGGACTGAGACCAGTGGGCGCCGTGCCCGCTTTCTCACGTCCTCGAGCTCTTGAGCCAGTTGCGCGCGCCTCGCGACGCACGACGCCGTGTCGTGCCGTTGCCTGCGCTGCCTTTTCGAGGAGAGACCATCATGTTCATGTGTACCGGTTATGCCGCCCAGTCCGCGGACACGCCGCTGGCGCCCTTCTCGTTCGAGCGGCGCGATCCGGGGCCGGCCGACGTCGCCATCGAGATCCTCTATTGCGGCGTCTGCCATTCCGACCTGCACACGGTGCGCAACGAGTGGAAGAACACGCTCTATCCCAGCCTGCCGGGCCACGAGATCGTCGGCCGGGTCACGGCCGTCGGAGCGGATGTCGCGAAGTTCAAGGTCGGCGACGTCGCGGCCGTCGGCTGCATGGTCGATTCCTGCCGCACCTGCCCGAGCTGCCGCCAGGGCGTCGAGCAATATTGCGACAACGTCTTCACCGGAACCTATAACGGCGCGGACAAGATCAGCGGCGGCCACACCTTCGGCGGCTACTCCAGCCATATCGTCGTCGATCAGGACTTCGTGCTGAAGGTGCCGGCCAATCTCGACCTGGCCGCCGCGGCGCCGCTGCTCTGCGCCGGCATCACGCTCTACTCGCCGCTCCGGTACTGGGGCGCCGGGCCGGGCAAGAAGGTCGGCATCGTCGGCCTCGGCGGCCTCGGCCATATGGGCGTCAAGCTCGCCCATGCCATGGGCGCCCATGTCGTGCTGTTCACCACCTCGCCCGGCAAGGTCGAGGACGGCAGGCGCCTCGGCGCCGACGAGGTCGTGCTCTCCAGGGATGCCGATGCCATGGCCAGGCACGTGGAGAGCTTCGACCTGATCATCGACGCGGTCTCGGCCAAGCACGACGTCAGCGCCTATCTCAACCTGATCAAGCGCGACGGCACGCTGGTGCAGGTCGGCGTGCCCGAGGAGCCGCTGCCGGTCGGCGTCATCAGCCTGGTGTGGAAGCGCCGCAGCTTCGCCGGCTCGATCATCGGCGGCATCGCCGAGACGCAGGAGATGCTCGACTTCTGCGGCAAGCACGGCATCACCGCCGACATCGAGATGATCTCGATCCGGACGATCGAGGACGCCTATGCCCGCATGCTGAAGAGCGATGTGAAATACCGCTTCGTCATCGACATGGCGTCGCTCGGGCAAGCCGCGTGAGGGGAGGAAACGACATGAGCTTCGGAGCAGACTCGACCACGGACGAGGTGCTGGCAGGGTACGACCTCGCCGGCAAGCGCGTCCTCGTCACCGGCGTCTCGGCCGGCCTCGGCGTCGAGACGGCGCGGACCCTGGTGGCGCATGGGGCCGCCGTCGTCGGGGCGGCGCGCGACCTCGCCAAGGCGGAGCGGGCGACGACATCCGTGCGCGACGCACGGGCACGCGGCGCCACCTTCGATCTCATCGAGCTCGACCTCGCCGCCCTCGCGAGCGTCAGGGCCTGCGCCGACCGGCTCGTCGGGACCGGCCGGCGCTTCGACGTCGTCATCGCCAATGCCGGGGTGATGGCCTGCCCGCAGGGCAAGACGAAGGACGGCTTCGAGACCCAGTTCGGCACGAACCATCTCGGGCACTTCCTGTTCGTCAACCGGATCGCGCCGCTGATCGAGGACGGCGGACGCGTCGTCGTCCTCTCCTCGGCGGGACACCGCTATGCCGATGTCGATCTCGACGATCCCGGCTTCGAGCGGACCGACTATGCGCCGTTCGTGGCCTATGGACGCTCCAAGACCGCCAACGCGCTGTTCGCGGCGGAGTTCGACCGCCGCCACCGGGCGCGCGGGGTCCGCGCGGCCTCCGTCCATCCAGGCGGCATCCGCACGGAGCTGTCCCGGCACATGAGCGAGGACGAGCTCGCCCGGCTGATCGCCTCGATCAATGCCAGCCAGCCGCCGGGCGCGCCGCCGTTCCACTACAAGAGCGTGCCGCAGGGCGCGGCGACGACGGTCTGGGCGGGATTCGTCGCGCCGGCCGACGAGGTCGGCGGCCGCTATTGCGAAGATTGCCACGTCGCGGAGATCGTCACGGACCCGGCCGTGCGCGGCGGCGTCAGGCCCTATGCGCTCGATCCCGAGCGGGCCCGTGCGCTGTGGGCGTTGAGCGAAACGATGGTGGGAGAGGCTTTCTGAGGAAGCCTATCCGAAGGTGAAGGCGAAGGCCTGGGCGCCGGGATCGAGAAACTCGATCTCGAACGTGCGGTCCGACGGCGCTCCAGCCTGGCGGACGAGCTGATAGAGGCGCTGGCCCACGATCGTGCCGTTGCCGTCGGCATCCGTGTCGGTGCCATGGTCCGTCTGCGGCGGCTTGCCGTCGACCAGGACCTTGAACCGCACCGGCTTGCCGTCGCTGCCGGGGCCGAGCACCAGATGCAGGTCGCGGGCGTGGAACCGGTAGGTCAGCGTCCCTTCCGCCGCATTGAGGGTCGCGGCCTCGGCGCCGATCGTCCAGTCGCCGCCGAGGCTCCACTGGTTGAGATCCAGGGACGGCGCTGCGCTGTACCGCTTGGCCCTGTCGTGATCGGCTCCTCCGGGGGAGGCGAAGTTCTCCGCCCGCTCATAGCCGATATAGGTCTCGGGCGACTGCACGTTCGCCATGTCGGCCGCGGCATGGACGCCCCTGGCGTCGACCGTCACGAGGGATGCCGCCGCCGGTGCGTGGCCCGCCTCGGCGAGCAGCGCCTGGATCACCTTTTCCGACCCGTCATACTCACCCTCGCCGAAATGGTGGTGGCGGATCCGGCCCTTGGCATCGATGAAGTAATGGGCCGGCCAATACTCGTTGTTGAACGCGCGCCAGATCGCATAGTCGTTGTCGATCGCGACGGGGTAGTCGATGCCGAGATCCCGGATCGCCTTCTCGACATTGGCGACGTTCCGCTCGAAGGCGAACTCCGGCGCGTGGACGCCGATGACGACGAGGCCCTGGTCCCTGTACTTCCTGGCCCAGGCCTCGACATAAGGGATGGCCCGCAGGCAATTGATGCAGGAATAGGTCCAGAAGTCGATCAGGACCACCTTGCCGCGCAGGCCCTCCGCGGTGAGCGGCGGAGAGTTCAGCCATTGCACGGCGCCGTTCAGGGACGGCATGACGCCTTCGCTCGGCAGCGCCTGGGCCTCATCGGCCGCGGGCGCCGGCGCCGCAGCGTCGGGGCCGCTCATCATGTCGGACGAGCCGATCATCACCGGCGATGCGGCCTGCGCCGGCATGGGCCGGACCTTGTCGACGAGCCCCTGCTCGAGGCTCGCCGTGCTCGCCAGCGACAGGCGGGTCAGGAGGCCGGTGTCGAGCCCGAAGGCGATCGCGACGACGCCGCACAACACGGCGAGGCCGAGCCCGCGCCGCACCCATTCGCCGACGCCGAGGGAGCGTTTCATCGCGGCGAAGGCGCGCCCGCCGACGAGCAGGGCCAGCGCCAGGGAGGTGGCAGCGCCGGTGGCGTAGGCGAGAAGCAGCAGAGAGGTCGTGGCGCTCGCACCGTTGAGCGCGGCCCCCGTGAGGAGCAGGCCGAGGATCGGCCCGGCGCAGGGGGCCCAGAGCAGGCCCGTCGCGACGCCGAGCAGGAACGAGGGAAGCACCGCCGAGCCGGTCGCGGACTGCCGGTCGGCGGCCTCGGACAGGCGGGCACCCGCTGCGACCAGCGGCCGCGCGAGGCGATCGGCGAGGCTCGGAAGCAGCAGGGCCACGCCGAACGCCGCCAGAAGCACGAGGGCCGCGATGCGGCCATACTCGTTCGCCCGCACGGCCCACCCGCCGCCGACCGCGGCCAGGGAGGCGACCAGCGCGAAGGTCAGGGTCATGCCCACCAGCATCGGCAGGGTGCTGGTCCGGAAGGGCTTGTCCGCGCGAGCGAAGACGAAGGGCAGGATCGGCAGGATGCACGGGCTGACGATGGTCAGGACCCCGCCGAGATAGGAGACGAGCGCGAGCAGCATGATCGCAGATATCCTCCGGGAAGGCCCAGCCCTTCCTAAGACCGAATACGTTATTCCCGCGCGGGAATAGCGCATGTCACTCGGATTTGATGAGGGCGTGAGGCGACGCCGGCGCTTCCGGCGCCGGCGGCCCGGAGGATCCGACCTTCGATCCCTACTCGGCGGCCTCGTAGCCCCGGCTCTTGACGGCGACGTCCGCCGATCCGCCGAGGGAAGCCAGGAACGCGTCATGGGTCATCGGCCGGGAAAACATCGGATAGTTCTTCTCCACGGCGAGACGCTGCTCCTCCTCGCTGAGCGCGGCGGTGCAGTCCTTGAGGGTGATGACGTCGTAGCCCTTCTCGTAGCCCGTCCGCATCGTCGACTCGACGCAGCAATTGGTGAGGAAACCGCCGAGCGCGATCGTCGTGATGCCGCGGCTGCGCAAGATGAAGTCGAGGTTGGTGCTGGCGAAGCCGCAGAGGCCGCGCTTGCCCTCGACGACGATATCGCCGGCCTGCGGCGTCAACACCTCGACGATCTCGGCGCCCCAGGAGCCCTTGCGGAAGGAGCGGCTGTCGACCACGCCCTTGAGGATGCCGTAAGGGCTCGGGCTCAGCTCGTGATAGTCGTCCGTGAAGGTGATCGGCGCATGCAGGATGGTCGCGCCGAGGGCGCGCGCCTGCCGCACGGTCTCGACGGTGTTGCCGAGCATCCCCGTCTTGTCCATCACCGGCTTCACCGCCTGATGCAGCGTGCCGCCCTCCGAGGTGAAGTCGTTCTGATACTCGATGAGCACGACGGCGGTCGTCTTCGGATCCATGGCATCCCTCCCTGATGAGCCCGTGTCGCGATATTCTCTTGAATAGTGCGCCCACTCGCCGCCCGCCGCAACGGCGTTCGACGGCGCACCTATTGCGCCTCGACGCAGGTCGCGAGGCCGAGAATGCCCTGCAGGGAGAACACCACGACCCTGTCGCTCGACCATGCGGCGTATAGATCGGGGCCGATACTCGCGAAGGAATCCGCGCCCAAGGGCAGGCGCGCCAGCTCGTTGAGCCTCCAGTTGCCGGCGCCATCTCGGATCGCGTGCAGGGCATAGGCCTCGCCCCGCAACCCTCGACCGCCATAAGAAGCCTGCATATTCTCCGAAGCGGAATACCGGAAGTCAGCGGTCTCGCCGAGGAGCGCGACCACGCCGTCGCTGCTTGCATGGATCCCGCGCACGCCCACACCGCGCAAGATCTGCCTGCGGCCGCGCAGCGGCTCCCAGGCGAAAGCGCCGTCGCCGGACCACGCGGCGGAGCCGGACATTCGTCCGGCGGCGCGCCCGCCGGAAGCGGGCACGGCAATCGACAGCTGCTCCGTCGCCGGATGCTGAAACGCTTCGCCCTGCCAGGACCATTTGCCGCTCATGCAAGCGGGAGGACATCCGCTCCCCATGCAAGCGGGAGGAACGGAACCGATCACGGGATTGGGCGCAAACACATCGTCCTGGGAAGACGAAGAGCCCATAGCTCTCTTGGCGATACGCTGTTCGGGCGTGCGCATCACGGAGGCCGACGACTGTGCCTGAGCACGGACTTCCATGAGCCAGTGGGTCGCCGCGACGCGTTCGAGCGCGGGGATGGCATCCTGCGAACCGAGCCAGCCGAGCGCGCGGGCCGATGCATAGACCACACGCCAATCCGGATCGGACAGCAGTTCGATCAATCGCGGCGCTGCCGCCTGGTCATCGATATAGCCGAGCGCCGTTGCTGCATCGCGGCGGTCGGAGCCGTTCGGCGAGTCCAGGAACCTCTCCGCGATGATCCGCCCGAACTCAGCCGCCGCGCCGCCGTAGCTGGCGATTCTGCCCAGGCAGCCTCCGTCCGAGCCGCGCGATGAGAAAGCGTCGGACAGGGGAACGCAGCCGCGAACGTCGCGTTCGATCACAGCCGGGTAGTGCATCTTGGTCAAGGCATCGTCTGCGGCAGCGCGCAGCCTTGCGTCTCGGCTGTGGAGCAGCGGGGCGATGGCGTCGCCGGTGCCGCGGGCTTGCTCCCCCATCGCCGACAGTCCACGCAAGGCGGCGATCCGCTCGTCGATCGGCCGCCGCGGATCGGCGGCAAGCACGCCCCAATCGCCGGGCGCCGCGCGCTGTCCCATCTTGCCGATGATGGCGGTGGCATCCATCCACCGGTCGTCGTTCATCAGAACCGGGAGCAGATGAGGCAACGCCTTGCTCCCCAGACTGGCAAGAGCTTCGCCGGTTACGTCGACATTGCCATAGATCTCGATACGTCTTGCGAGCGCACGAATGGCTTCGGGCGAGCCAATCCTTGCCAGGGCGTAGGCCGCCGTTCTGCCCCGCTGCATCCGGCTGGCAACGAGCAGCGGCCCGATGTCTTGCTCTGACAAAGTTCGCCATTGTCCGAGCAGATCACCGGCTGCCCACCGCCAGCGCTCATCGGGGTCGGTCGCGCGTTCGAGAAGCGCCTTCTTGGCCGCTTCGCCGAAGGTTTCGAGATGTCTCGCGACAGCAGGGACATTGCCGAGGCGTCCCGACCGCTTTCGGATGCCTTCGTCCAGAGCCTCGAGGCACGCGGCCAAGGGTTGGCATCCCCCGACGAGGCTATCGAGAATCGACCCGGAAGACGCAATCGGCGGTCCGGCAGGATGTTGTGCAGCCTCTGCGGCTTTCTGCCTTGCCCGCTGTTCCTCGTTCTCGAAGGCCAGGCGCTTCTTCAAGTCGAGGCCGTCCAGCGCATCGTAGGCGTCGCGATAGTAGAGACGCAGGCGTGCGAGCGCCGGCGAATAGCGGTCTTCGAACTCGCCTCTCAGATCGGCGAACAGCGACACTCTGAGGCCGTCGGCATCGACTCCGCTCCAATCGCGCCGGACAAGCGATGCGATCTCCGGCGTTTCGACCGGCGAGTTCACGATCAGTATCGCCGTCGGCTGATAGCGAACAGGCGTGAGCGCCCGGTTCACGATCTGCCCGATCAGACCGAATGCGATATCGCCGACCCGCACAACGTACTCGCCCTGAAAGCTCTTTTCCTCGCAGGACAGAGAGAAGTTACAGGATGTCGAACGGGCATCTGGTGTTCTTGGATCGTACTCCTTGCCGAAGATCTGGGTCCCGACGGTAGGGCGGCCGGGCCATCCCTGGCTGTCGATCCCCACGGCCAGCTTCGTCGGGCGCGCGTCGCGCAGATGCCTGATCAGCGCCGCGAGCGCACGTGGGCCGCGACGCACGAGTTCACGCATCTGCGGGACGGCGCCCGGCAGGGGCGAACCAATGATACCGGCCATGAAGTCCGGCGGAGAATCATCTCCGATGAAGCCGCGCCAGGTCGCGGTGCTCTGAAGACCAGGAGCTTCCGTCTGCACGAGCGTGAGGTCGGAGATCAGGGTCTCGATCGGAGCCTTCGAATAGTCGACCTCTGCTGCGAACGACTTGGCCGCCCCGATGAGCACGCCAAGGATGGCGAGAAGGTGCGCGCGCATCCGCCCTCCGATCGTGGATCGCGGCGAGCATAGCGCCCACCTCTGCGGCGGCGAAAGTCTCGAGGCGGTAATTCGCGCTGCCGGCCCAGCAATACGGCACCGAAACTGGCGTCCCCGTCGCGCGCGAAGGCCCTCCCGAATGCGAGAGGTTGCGCGTTGCACGGCGCCGGCGGCCCACCCCGCAGCCTGGGACGAGAGCGCCGAAGCCTCCGGCGCGACGGTCCTTCCGTGCGCGCCAGCGACTGCTGCCGGTTCTTCGACATCTGTATTGGAACCATATGGTGGGCGGTGACGGGCTCGAACCGCCGACCCTCTCGGTGTAAACGAGATGCTCTACCGACTGAGCTAACCGCCCCGGCGCTTTCCAATATGGCGCCGCGGCGCGGATCGCAAGCCCGCAGCCTCCGACATCCCGCCGCAGCCCCTCACGAAAAGAGCGGCGGGTCGCCCCGCCGCTCCGAATGGTCTTCCCGGCAGCTGCCGCGTCAGTGCGCGACCATGCCAGGCCCTTCCTCCTCGCCGAGAACCGGAGGCTTGCCCTTGGCGGGCAGCTCCTCTTCCCAGACGATGGCCTCGGGCTTGCGCGTCAGGGCCTGGGCCAGCACCTCCTCCATGCGCGAGACGGGCACGAGCTCCAGCCCGTTCTTCACGTTGTCGGGGATCTCGGCCAGGTCCTTGGCGTTCTCCTCGGGGATCAGCACGGTCTTGATGCCGGCGCGCAGCGCGGCCAGCAGCTTCTCCTTGAGGCCGCCGATCGGCAGCACGCGGCCGCGCAGCGTCACCTCGCCGGTCATGGCGATGTCGCGGCGCACCGGGATGCCGGTCATCACCGAGACGATCGCCGTGGCCATGGCGATGCCCGCGGACGGGCCGTCCTTGGGCGTGGCGCCTTCCGGCACGTGGACATGGACGTCGCGACGCTCGAACAGAGGCGGCTCGATGCCGAAGTCGATCGCCCGCGAGCGGACATAGGAGGCCGCCGCCGAGATCGATTCGCGCATCACGTCCTTGAGGTTGCCGGTCACGGTCATGCGGCCGCGGCCGGGCATCAGCACCGCCTCGATGGTGAGCAGCTCGCCGCCGACCTCGGTCCAGGCCAGGCCCGTGACGGCGCCGACCTGATCCTCGAGCTCGGCGATGCCGTGGCGGAACTTCGGCGGGCCGAGATAGTCGGCCAGCAGGGTCTCCGTCACCTTCACCGACTTGCGCTTGGTCAGGAGGATGTCCTTCACCGCCTTGCGGGCGAGGTTGGAGAGCTCGCGCTCGAGGTTGCGCACGCCGGCTTCCCGCGTGTAGCGGCGCACCAGCGAGAGCAGCGCCTCATCGTCGATCGTGAACTCCTTGCCCTTCAGGCCATGCTTCTTCACCGCGTTGGGGATGAGATGCCGGCGGGCGATCTCGACCTTCTCGTCCTCGGTGTAGCCGGCGATGCGGATGATCTCCATGCGGTCCAGGAGGGCCGGCGGGATGTTGAGCGTGTTCGCCGTGGTCACGAACATCACGTTGGAGAGGTCGTAGTCGATCTCCAGGTAATGGTCGTTGAACGTCGCATTCTGCTCGGGGTCCAGCACCTCCAGCAGGGCCGAGGACGGGTCGCCGCGGAAATCCATGCCCATCTTGTCGATCTCGTCGAGCAGGAAGAGCGGATTCTGCTTCTTGGCCTTGCGCATCGACTGGATGACCTTGCCGGGCATCGAGCCGATATAGGTGCGCCGGTGGCCGCGGATCTCGGCCTCGTCGCGCACGCCGCCGAGCGACATGCGGATATATTCACGCCCGGTGGCCTTGGCGATCGACTTGGCGAGCGAGGTCTTGCCGACGCCGGGCGGGCCGACGAGGCACAGGATCGGGCCGGTCAGGCGGTTGGCGCGCTGCTGCACCGCCAGATACTCGATGATGCGCTCCTTGACCTTGTCGAGGCCGAAATGGTCGGCATCCAGGATCTCCTGCGCATGCGGCAGGTCCTTCTTGATGCGCGACTTGTCGCCCCAGGGCAGCGACAGGATCCAGTCGAGATAGTTGCGCACGACCGTCGCCTCGGCCGACATCGGCGACATCTGGCGCAGCTTCTTCAGCTCCGCCTGCGCCTTGTCGCGGGCTTCCTTGGACAGCTTGACGCTCTTGATCTTCTGCTCGATCTCGCCGAGCTCGTCCTTGCCTTCCTCGTCGCCCAGCTCCTTCTGGATCGCCTTCATCTGCTCGTTGAGGTAGTACTCGCGCTGGGTCTTCTCCATCTGGCGCTTGACGCGCGAGCGGATGCGCTTCTCCACCTGCAGGACCGAGATCTCGCTCTCCATCAGGCCGAGCACCTTTTCCAGGCGCGCCGGCACTTCCAGGATCTCCAGGACCGACTGCTTCTCCGGGATCTTGACGGCGAGATGCGAGGTGATGGTGTCCGCGAGCTTGGAATAGTCCTCGATCTGGTTCACCGCCGCGACCACCTCGGGCGAGACCTTCTTGTTGAGCTTCACATAGCTCTCGAACTCGGCCACGACCGAGCGGGCCAGCGCCTCGGCCTCGACGCGCTCGGCGCCGACGTCGGCCAGCACCTCGGCCTCGGCCTCGTAGAACTCCTCGCGGGAATTGTAGGCGCGCACCTGGGCGCGATCGACGCCCTCCACCAGCACCTTGACGGTGCCGTCGGGCAGCTTGAGGAGCTGCAGCACGGAGGCCAGCGTGCCGATGCGATAGATCGCCTCGGTCGAGGGGTCGTCCTCGGAGGCGTTCATCTGCGTCGCCAGCAGGATGTGGCGATCGGTGCGCATCACCTCTTCGAGGGCGCGGATCGACTTCTCGCGGCCGACGAACAGCGGCACGATCATATGCGGGAAGACCACGATGTCGCGCAGCGGAAGCACGGGAAAGGTGTCCACGGTGCCGGGCGGCACGGAGGGGCGCGGTCTGGTCGAAGTCATGATGTGTCCTTTCCTGCGCCGTCCGCGCGCTGCTTCAGCCGCATGGACGAACGCCCGTTCCCATCAAGGCCGTCCGGGGGAGGATAGCACGAGCGAGGGGAAGCCTTTCGAGATTTCGCGACCGCCCCGACATGGGCGCAGTCGTTTCGATGGCAATTAGGTGGAGAGGGGGCCTGTCGGTGTCAAGCGATCTGCCCATCTTTGGCGTGATTTGTAACGATTGTGTCATCGAACGGCGCCCGTTCGTGGACACCGTCGCGTCGCCCGGCCTCCGCGAGCATTCGTCGCAGGACGCCATTGCATTCCCCAACGACATCCTGTAGAGACCTCCGCCCCGAGCGGGCGTTTCGTTCCGGCTCTCCGAGACCGGACGGGCATGAGCTGCCCTGCAGCCGCATGTTCCACGCACGAACGGGTCGCGTCCGTAGCTCAGCCTGGTAGAGCGCCCGCCCGTAAGGCGGGAGGTCGCCGGTTCGAATCCGGTCGGGCGAACCATGGATAGCTCAGCTGGGTAGAGCAGAAGATTTTATTCTTCCTGTCGCAGGTTCGACTCCTGCTCCAAACGTGGCTTGAAAACCACGACAGCCTGCAACGCTGTCTGATCTGAAACGGGGAAGCCGGTCGCTTCCCACGCCCCGCCCTCGCCGCGCCTTCGGGCGCGGCCGGACGGTGCAGCCAGGGCGAGGGCCCTGCGGGCGGTCGGATACCGCGCCGGAGAAAGCGAGCGCGAGGAGACAGGCCGGGCCTTCGGGCTTCGTCCTGCTCCGGCCGGCTCGTCGGATCCGGCGCTCAAGACCACTCCCGCCGCCGCCATGGCGGGCGGCGACCGGCGACCTCATGAGAAACCGGCCCGCGGTTCGCCGCGCGCCCGACGAGGAGGGACGGAACCATGAGCTGGCTTGCTCCCTGGAAGACGACCGTGGTGAAGGACAACGAGCGGGCTCTGATGAGCCGCAACGGGCGATTCGAGCGCATGCTCGGCCCCGGCCGGCACCGCATGCTCGATCCGAGCGGCGCGGTGACGGTCGAGGTCCTGCCCGTGGTCCGCGCCGAATTCCCGAGCGATCGGCACTCCGTTCTCGCACAGGTCGCCCCCGATCTGGCGGCGAGCCTGTTCGACGGGCAGCCCGTGCACTTCGTCGCGGCCAACAGCACGCGCGTATTCTGGAAGGCGATCACCCGGGTGGAGGCCGTGCGCATCGACGCCGGCGCCTCGCTCCGGGCGACGCCGGCGCAGCTCAAGCTCCTCGATCTCTCGCGCTCGCCGCTGGTGACGTCGGGCGTGGTCGAGCAGCACGAGGTCGGCCTGCTGTTCGTCGACGGCGTGCTGACCGAGACGCTCGCGCCGGGCCGCCACGCCTTCTGGGCGGTGAACCGGACCGTCGCCCTGCGCAAGCTCGACCTCAGGCCGCAGCTCGTCGAGGTGACGGCACAGGAGATCCTGACCCGGGACAAGGTCGCGCTGCGGGTGACGCTGTCGGCCTTCTACCGCATCACCGATCCGGCGCGGGCCGTGGCCGGCTCGACCGACGTGGCGACGGCGCTGTACCGGCTGGTCCAGTTCGCCGTGCGCGAGGCCATCGCCACCCGGTCCCTGGACGACATCCTGGGCGGGCGCGACAGCATCGACGCGCAGCTGCGGGCCTCGATCGCCGCGCGCACCGGCGACCTCGGCATCGTGGTCACCGAGCTCGGCATCAAGGACGTGATCCTGCCGGGCGAGGTGCGCGAGCTGATCAACAAGGTGGTCGAGGCCGAGCGCACGGCCAGGGCCAACCTGATCCGGCGCCAGGAGGAGACCGCGGCGACGCGCTCGCTGCTCAACACCGTGAAGGTGATGGAGGACAACCCGCTGCTGCTGCGCCTCAAGGAGCTCGAGGCGCTGGAGAAGCTGGTGGAGAAGGTCGGCCGCATCGACCTGCACGCCAGCGACGGCCAGGGCCTGGACGCCATGCTCAAGGGCCTGTTCCGGCTCGAGCCGGCCAAGGGCTGAGCGCACGGATATCGGCAGGACGGAGGCCCCGGCAGCGCAGCCGGGGCCTTTTCCGCATGGCCGCCCTATTGCGCGAGGAAGCCGCCGTCGACCGGCAGGGTGTGGCCGGTGATCATCGAGGCCCCCGGCCCGGCGAGGAACAGCATGGCCGCAGCCACCTCCTCCGGCTCGGCCAGGCGCCGCAGCGGCGTCATCGCCTCGATGCGCGCCACCAGCTCGGGCTGGGCCAGGAGCGGAGCGATGAAGGGCGTGCGCACGTAGGTGGGGGCCACCGCATTGACGCGGATGCCGTGCGGCGCCCATTCCACCGCCAGCGCCCGGGTCATGTTGACGATCGCGCCCTTGGTGGTCTGGTAGGAGATGTTGGGATAGAGCCCGCCGCCCGACAGGCCCATGATCGAGGCGGTGTTGACGATGGCCCCGCCCCGGCCACCGGCGATCATCGCCTTCGCTGCCGCCCGGGCGCAGAGGAACGCGCCGGTCATGTTGACGGCGACGACCTTGTCCCAGTCCTCCAGCGGCAGCTCGACCGCGGCGCGGCGCAGGGCGAGGCCGGCATTGTTGACGAGGATGTCGAGCCGGCCGTGCCGCGCCAGCACGGTGTCGACCGCCGCGTCCACCGCCGCCGGGTCGGCCACGTCGACCACCACGGCGTCGGCCCGCCGAGGCCCGGCGTCGGCCCGCCGAGGCCCGGCCACGCTGGCGAGCACCTCCTCGCTCGCCTCGGCCCGGTCGGCGATCACCACCTCGGCGCCGGCCGCAGCGAAGGCCTGCGCCGTGGCGAGGCCGATGCCGCTGGCGCCGCCGGTGACGACCGCGACCTTGCCGGCAAGGCCGAAGGTCGCCGCGAGCGAGGAAGGTCCGTCCGGTGCGGCGGTCATGGGGAACTCCCGAAAAACGAGTCGGGGCGGACGATACATCGAAAAAAGCCCCGGCGAACCGGGGCTTCCTGGGATCGATCGTCGGTGCCGCGCGCTCAGGCGCTGGAGGAGACTTCCTGCTTGTCGGAATAGATCGACAGGGGCTTGGCCTGGCCGTCGACCACTTCCTTGGAGATCACCACCTCCTCGACGCCGTCGAGGCCGGGCAGGTCGAACATGGTGTCGAGCAGGATGCTCTCCATGATCGAGCGCAGGCCGCGGGCGCCGGTCTTGCGCTCGATCGCCTTCTTGGCGATCGACGACAGGGCCTCGTCCTGGAAGGAGAGCTCGATGCCCTCCATCTCGAACAGGCGCTGGTACTGCTTGACCAGGGCGTTCTTCGGCTCGGTCAGGATCTTGATCAGCGCCGGCTCGTCGAGGTCCTCCAGCGTGGCGATCACGGGCAGGCGGCCGACGAATTCCGGGATCAGGCCGAACTTCAGCAGGTCCTCCGGCTCGACCGAGCGGAAGATCTCGCCGGTGCGGCGATCCTCGATCGAGGACACCTTGGCGCCGAAGCCGATCGAGGTCGACTTGCCGCGCTGGGAGATGATCTTCTCGAGGCCCGAGAAGGCGCCGCCGCAGATGAACAGGATGTTGGTGGTGTCGACCTGCAGGAACTCCTGCTGGGGATGCTTGCGCCCGCCCTGCGGGGGAACGCTGGCCACCGTGCCTTCCATGATCTTGAGCAGGGCCTGCTGCACGCCCTCGCCCGACACGTCGCGGGTGATGGACGGGTTGTCGGACTTGCGGCTGATCTTGTCGACCTCGTCGATATAGACGATGCCGCGCTGCGCCCGCTCGACATTGTAGTCGGCAGCCTGCAGCAGCTTGAGGATGATGTTCTCCACGTCCTCGCCGACATAGCCGGCCTCGGTCAGCGTGGTCGCATCCGCCATCGTGAAGGGCACGTCGATGATGCGCGCCATGGTCTGGGCCAGCAGCGTCTTGCCCGAGCCGGTCGGCCCGATCAGCAGGATGTTGGACTTGGCGAGCTCGACGTCGCCGTGCTTGCTGGCATGGTTGAGGCGCTTGTAGTGATTGTGCACGGCGACCGACAGCACGCGCTTGGCATGGGCCTGGCCGATGACGTAGTCGTCGAGGACCTTGCAGATCTCGCGCGGGGTCGGAATGCCGTCGCGGGTGCGGGTCAGCGAGGACTTGTTCTCCTCGCGGATGATGTCCATGCACAGCTCGACGCACTCGTCGCAGATGAACACCGTCGGACCGGCGATGAGCTTGCGAACCTCATGCTGGCTCTTGCCGCAGAATGAGCAGTAGAGCGTGTTCTTGGTATCGCCAGGCTTGTTGTTGGCCATGTCATCCCCCTTTCGGGCATTCCATCCGAGCGGAGCGTCCGCGTCACTTCTCCAACATATAAGGCGCTTATAATCGTTTCGAAACCTGTGTCGAACGACACGCGTCAGTCCGACGCGCCCAATATGCATTCCTGCATCGCAAATCGCGACACTTCGATCGTAGGTCCACGCTCGTCAATGGATCATGAACGATGATCCCGGACGAGCGTGGCATCGCAACCACACTCAGGAGCGAGAAGCCTCGACCTCTTCGGGCCGCTTCTCCAGGACCTGGTCGACCAGGCCGAACTCCTTGGCCTGCTCGGCGTCCATGAAATTGTCGCGCTCCAGCGCCTCCTGGATCCGCTTGATGTCCTGGCCGGTGTGCCGGACATAGATCTCGTTGAGGCGCTGCTTCACCCGCCGGGTCTCCTCGGCGTGGATCAGGATGTCGGTGGCCTGGCCCTGATAGCCGCCCGAAGGCTGGTGCACCATGATGCGCGCATTCGGCAGGGCGAAGCGCATGTCCTTGGCGCCGGCCGCCAGCAGCAGCGAGCCCATCGAGGCGGCCTGGCCGACGCACAGCGTCGAGACCTGGCAGCGGATGAACTGCATGGTGTCGTAGATCGACAGGCCCGCCGTCACCACCCCGCCCGGCGAGTTGATGTACATGGCGATCTCCTTCTTCGGGTTTTCCGCCTCGAGGAAGAGAAGCTGCGCCACGACCACCGACGCCATGTAGTCCTCGACCGGGCCGGTGAGGAAGATGATGCGCTCGCGCATCAGGCGGGAATAGATGTCCCAGGACCGCTCGCCCCGGTTGGTGCTCTCCACCACCATGGGGATCAGGTTGCTGTGCAGATAATCGACAGGATCTCGCATCGATCGCTCTCCGGTGCTGCGAATGGCACGTTTCTTCCGATCCGGCGCGGACCGGGTCGCAGCGGCCAAGGAAAAATGGGCGCCTGAAATTACGAGCTCCGCGCGATTCGTGCGCGGCATCTCGCAAAAAACAAGGCGAGAGCGCCGGCTGGCGCCGACGCTCTCTCGCGACATGGGCGTGCGGCGGCCCGGCCGCAAGGGGGCCGGGGACGGCCCCTCAGCTCGCGGCCTCGTCCTCGTCGTCCTTGAGCAGCTCGTCCTTGGACACCGGCTTCTCCGTGACCTCGGCGAGCTCCAGGAGATAGTCGACCACCTTGTCCTCGAAGATCGGGGCGCGCAGCTCGGCCACGGCCGCCGGGGTCTTGCGGTAGAACTCCCAGACCTGCTGCTCCTGGCCGGGGAACTGGCGGGCGCGCTCGACGACGGCGCGCGTCACCTCTTCCTCGCTGACCTGGATCTTGTTCTTCTCGCCGATCTCCGCCAGCACCAGGCCGAGGCGCACGCGCCGGGCGGCGATCTTGCGATAGTCCGCCTTGGCGGCCTCCTCGGTGGTGCTCTCGTCCTCGAAGCTGCGGCCCGAGCGCTTCATGTCCTGCTCGACCTGGGCCCAGACGTTGTTGAACTCCTGCTCCAGCAGGGTCGGCGGCAGGTCGAAGGCGAACTTGCCGTCCAGCGCGTCGAGCAGCTGGCGCTTGACCTTGCGGCGCGCGGCGGCGGCAAATTCGCGGCCGATGCTCTCGCCGATCACCTCCTTGAGCTTGTCGAGCGAATCCAGGCCGACCGACTTGGCGAGCTCGTCGTCGATCTTGAGCTCGCCGGGCTGCTGCACCGCCTTGACCGTGACGTCGAAGGTGGCGGTCTTGCCGGCCAGCGTCTGCGACATGTAGTTGCCCGGGAAGGTCGCCTCGATCACCTTCTCCTCGCCGGCCTTGACGCCGACCAGCTTCTCCTCGAAGCCGGGGATGAAGGAGCCCGAGCCGAGATCGACCGAGATGTCGGTGCCGGTGCCGCCCTCGAAGGGCTCGCCGTCGATCTTGCCGACGAAGTCGACGATCACGCGGTCCTTGTCCGCGGCCTCGGCGCCTTCCGGCTTGTCGGTGTAGGCGAGGTTGCGGCGGGCGAGGCCCTCGAGCCGCTCCTGCACCTCGGCGTCCTCGACCTTGGCGACCGGCTTCTCGATCTTGATGCCGGAGAGATCGCCGACCTCGAAGCTCGGCAGCACCTCGACCGACACGGTCCAGGCGAAATCCGCCTTGCCGTCGAGCACCGAGGTCACGCCCTCGTCGCCGCCCTCGAAGTCGAGCTTGGGCTCCATGGCGAGCTTGATGTGGTTGTCGTCGACGATCTTCTTGTTGGCCTCGCCGACCATGTTGTTGACGATGTCGGCCATCACCGAGCGGCCGTACAGGCGCTTGAGATGCGCGACCGGCACCTTGCCGGGCCTGAAGCCGTTGATGCGGACCTTGTCCTTCATCTCGGCGAGCTGGACGTCGGCGCGCGAAGCGATATCCGCGGCGGGCACCACGACCTTGAATTCCCGCTTCAGGCCTTCGGCCAGGGTTTGGGTGACGTGCATAGCGTAGCGTCCCGACTCCGTGAATCTTGCATGCCCCTCATGCCCGGTCGTCCGACGACTGTCGCGGCATCGTGGTGCGGGCGGAGGGGCTCGAACCCCCATGACTTTCGTCACTGGAACCTAAATCCAGCGCGTCTACCAGTTCCGCCACGCCCGCAAAGGGCTCCCGTCCGCGGAACCTGCGCCCCACGAAACGAGAGCGCGCATATAGCACGTCGCGCTGCCGGCGCAGCAAAAAAATCGACGGTCCCGTCCGCGCGCATCGCGCTACGGAATATGGCAGAGTGCATGTCCATTCCCCCGGAGGCTGCCCATGCCGCGCGACCGCTCCGCCCCTGTCCTGTCGCGCCGCACGGTGCTGGGCATCGCCGCCCTCGCCGCGCTGCCCCGCGGGCCGGCGGCTGCGGCCGGGCCGGATCCGCTGGTGCTGACGGCCGCGCCCGCCGACCTGCGGCTCGACGGTCCCGAGCGCCCGCCCATCGCCGCCAGCGCCTATAACGGCGTGGTGCCCGGCCCGCCGATCCGGGTGCGCCGGGGCGGCGAGGTGTTCGCGCGCCTGGTCAACCATCTCGACCGGCCGACCGCGCTGCACTGGCACGGCGTGCGGCTGGTCAACGCCATGGACGGCGCGCCGCCGCTGACGCAGGCGCCGGTCGCCCCCGGCGGCTCCTTCGACTATCGCTTCACCGTGCCGGACGCCGGCACCTTCCTCTATCATGCCGCCGGTGCCTCCGACCGCGACAGCGGGCTCTACGGCGTGCTCGTCGTCGAGGAAACGGAGCCGCCGCCGATCGACCGCGACATGGTGCTGGTGCTCGACCGCTGGCGGCCGGACGGGCGCCCGCCGATGGCGACCGTGAATTCCGAGCGAGACACGGAGATCGCTCTTCGCCGCAACGAGAGGCTGCGGCTGCGCCTCGTCAACGCGGCTTCCGACAGTGTCGCGGCGCTGGCCTTCGCCGGCATCGGCCCCCTGGTGGTGGCGCTCGACGGCCAGCCGGTGAACGCGCCCTTCGCGCCGGACCGCCTTCGCCTCGACCTCGCCCCGGGCGGGCGCGCCGACGTCCTCATCGACGGCACCGCGGGCGACCTCGCCGGCATGGCCCTGATCGAAGGCTCGAACGTCGTCGAGATCGTCCGCTTCGTGCCGGCGCCGGGCAAGCCGGCGCGGGCCGAGGCCCTGCCCCCGCCCGCCCCGCTGCCGCGGGCCCTGCCGGCCCGCATCGACCTCGCCGCAGCACGGCGCGCCGAGCTCAAGCTGGACGCGCCGGCCGGGCCGGACGGCGCGCCCCTGCTGGCGGTGAAGCGCGGCACGCCCGTGACGCTGGCGCTGGTCAACGATACCGACGCCGTCAACGCGGTGCACGTGCACGGCCACACGTCGCGGCTGCTGCATCCCCTCGACGACGGCTGGGAGCCCTATTGGCTCGACACCGTGCTGGTGCCGGCGGGCGAGACCGTCCACATCGCCTTCATCGCCGACAATCCCGGCCGCTGGCTGGTGGAATGCCGGGCGATCGGCCGTTCGGGGGCCGCCGGCAGCACCTGGTTCGAGGTGACGTAGGCGCCTCTCAATCGCCCCCTGCCCCGTCCTCGTCGGTTTCGAGCGCCTGCAGCACGCCGGGCAGCAGGTCCGGCAGGTCCTCGGCGATCAGCCCGCGCCCGAAGCGCTGCGCCGCGGCGCCGTGCATCCACACCGCGGCGCTCGCCGCCTCGAAGGCCGGCATGCCCTGGGCCATGAGGCCGCCGATCATGCCGGCGAGCACGTCGCCGGAGCCGGCGGTGCCGAGGGTCGGCGGAGCATTGTCGGCGATCGCGGCCCGGCCGTCCGGCGCGGCCACCACCGTGTCCGGCCCCTTCAGCACCACCACGGCGCCGGCGAGGCGCGCAGCGCGCAGCGCCCGCTCGCTCTTGCCGGCGCCCGGCTCCACCGCGCCGGCGAACAGCCGCGCGAACTCGCCGTCATGCGGCGTCAGCACCGTGGGCGTCGCGCTCGCGGCGACGCCGCGGAACAATCGCTCCGGGTCCGCGGCGAAGGCGGTGATGGCCCCGGCATCGAGCACCAGGGGCCGCGGCGCGGCGAACACCGCCTCGACCATGGCCCGCGTCTCCTCGTCGGGATCGAGGCCCGGCCCCATCACCACGGCGTTGCGGCGCGCATCCTCCAGGAGCCGCCCGAGGCCCGCTGCACCGTCGGCGCGACGCACCATCACGGCCTCGAGCGCGCCGGCGAGCACCATCAGGGCGCTCGAGGGGGCGGCGACCGTCACCAGGCCGGCGCCGATGCGCAGGGCCGCCCGCGCCGCCATGCGGGCGGCGCCGGTCGCCTCGATGCCGCCGGACACCGCGAGCGCGTGCCCGCGGCGATACTTGTTGCCGTCGACCGCCAGCACCGGGAAGGCAGGGCGCCACAGGGCCGGGACATTCAGGAATAGCCGGGGCGCGATCCGCTCCAGCACCGCCCCGGCGATGCCGATCTGGGCGAGGCGGACCGCGCCGCAATGCAGCCGGCCCGGCAGCAGCACATGGCCGGGCTTGCGGCGAAAGAAGGTGACCGTCTCCCCCGCCCGCACGGCGATGCCGCGCACCAGCCCGGAGGCGCCGTCGATGCCGGAGGGCAGGTCCACCGCCACCACCGGCCGGCCGCCGCGGTTGACGCGGTCGATCAGCGCGGCCATCGCGCCAGCGACGTCGCGGGCGAGGCCGGCGCCGAGCAGGGCGTCGACGATGACGCCGGACGGGTCCAGCGGCGCGGCGAAGGCGTCCTCCACCGGCCCGCGCCAGCGGGCCGCCGCCAGCGCCGCATCGCCCCGGAGGGCATCGCGGGGCCCGGCCAGGGCGAGGCGGACGCGAAAGCCGCGCTCGGTGAGGATGCGCGCGGCGACGAAGCCGTCGCCGCCATTGTTGCCGGGGCCGCAGAGCACCAGCACCGGCGTCGAGAGCGGGCGGCGGCCGACGACGTCGGCCACGGCCCGCCCTGCCCGCTCCATCAGCTCGATGCCCGGCGTGCCGGCGGCGATGGTCAGGCGGTCGGCCTCGGCCATCTCGGCCGGCGTCAGAAGCTCGTGCATGGCCCACCGTCTCCAAGAGGTCGCCGCCGGTCGCCGGCCGGGCAATGCCCGCGAAACGGCATCACCGGCCCCGACTCTGCCCAAAACGCGTGCGGCGCGCCGCCGCCTGCTTCACCCGGCCGCATCGGGCCGCATATTTTGTTGGCAGACAGCCGAAAGTTTGGGCAATCTGCTGGCCAGAAATGTGCCATCCATGACGTCGATCGGCATAACATCTTGATCTCGCCATCGATTTTTACCGTTGGCCGATTGGCACGCGACCTGCTAACAGCGAGGGGGTTTCCTTGCGAAAATGCCGGGAAGCTGAGGAGAGCTCATGAAGAAAATCGAGGCCATCATCAAGCCTTTCAAGCTGGACGAGGTGAAGGAGGCGCTGCAGGAGGTCGGGCTGCAGGGTATCACCGTCACGGAGGCGAAGGGATTCGGGCGTCAGAAGGGCCACACCGAGCTCTATCGGGGCGCAGAATATGTCGTCGATTTTCTTCCCAAGGTGAAGATCGAGGTGGTGGTGCCGGACGACCGGGCCGATCGCGCCATCGATGCGATCCGCAAGGCGGCCCAGACCGGCCGCATCGGCGACGGCAAGATCTTCGTTCTGAACGTCGAGGAAGCGATCCGCATCCGCACCGGTGAAAGCGGTCTCGACGCCATCTGAAGCCAGGCTCCGTCGCGCGGCGTGGCGATCAAGACACTGTGCATGAACTAGGGAAAGGTTTGCACACAATGAAGACTGCCAAGGACGTCCTGAAGTTCATCAAGGACAACGACGTCAAATATGTCGACTTCCGCTTCACCGATCCGCGCGGGAAATGGCAGCACGTCACCTTCGACCAGAGCCTGGTCGAGGAGGAAACCTTCGCCGAAGGCACGATGTTCGACGGCTCCTCGATCTCCGGCTGGAAGGCGATCAACGAATCCGACATGTGCCTGATGCCGGATCCCACCACCGCGGTGCTCGATCCCTTCTTCTCCGCCTCGACGCTCTCCATCACCTGCGACGTGGTCGAGCCGACCACGGGCGAGCCCTATGGCCGCGATCCCCGCGGCATCGCCAAGAAGGCCGAGGCCTACCTGAAGTCCACCGGCATCGGCGACGCGGCCTATTTCGGCCCCGAGGCCGAGTTCTTCGTGTTCGACGACGTGCGCTTCAAGGCCGATCCCTACAACACCGGCTTCAAGCTCGACTCGGTGGAGCTGCCCACCAACTTCGACACCGAGTACGAGGGCGGCAATCTCGGCCACCGCATCGCCAAGAAGGGCGGCTACTTCCCGGTGCCGCCGATGGATTCGGCGCAGGACATGCGCTCCGAAATGCTCGCCGCCATGCAGCAGATGGGCGTCGTGGTCGAGAAGCATCACCACGAGGTCGCCTCGGCCCAGCACGAGCTCGGCATGAAGTTCGGCACGCTGGTGACCATGGCCGACCACCTGCAGATCTATAAGTACTGCATCCACCAGGTGGCGCAGACCTACGGCAAGAGCGCGACCTTCATGCCCAAGCCCGTCTACGGCGACAACGGCTCGGGCATGCATGTGCACCAGTCGATCTGGAAGGGCGGCAAGCCGGTTTTCGCCGGCAACAAATATGCCGACCTGTCGCAGGAATGCCTGTGGTACATCGGCGGCATCATCAAGCACGCCAAGGCGATCAACGCCTTCTCCAACCCGACGACCAACTCCTACAAGCGCCTGGTCCCGGGCTTCGAGGCGCCGGTGCTGCTGGCCTATTCGGCCCGCAACCGCTCGGCCTCGAACCGCATCCCCTACACCTCCAGCCCGAAGGCCAAGCGCGTCGAGACCCGCTTCCCCGATCCGGCGGCCAACCCCTATCTGTGCTTCTCGGCCCTGTTCATGGCCGGCATGGACGGCATCCTCAACAAGATCGATCCCGGCTCGGCGATGGACAAGGACCTCTACGACCTGCCGCCGAAGGAGTTGAAGAAGATCCCGACCGTCTGCGGCTCGCTGCGCGAGGCGCTCGCCGCCGTCGACAAGGACCGCGAGTTCCTGAAGAAGGGCGGCGTGTTCACCGACGACTTCATCGACTCGTTCATCGAGCTGAAGATGGCCGAGGTGATCCGCTTCGAGCACACGCCGCATCCCGTCGAGTTCGAGATGTACTATTCCGTCTGATCCTCTTGGATCGGACGTCTGAACCGGCCGGGGCCTCTCGCCCCGGCTTTTTTCTTGGGGGAGGCTCTACGAGGCGACGCCCGCCACCGCCGGCGCGCCGGCCTCGTCGGGGACGGCGGCGAAGCGCATCATGTCGGCGGCGGCGTCGAACGGGTTGTCCGGCATCCCGGCCTCGTCGAGATCGAAGCATGGGCCGAACGCCTCCCCGGCGAGGACCGCGGCCTGCTGCAGCAGCGCCAGCTCCAGTTCGGGGTCGATCGGGGACATCGGTTCGCTCCTCGGTCGCATGCGGACCGCATGATGGCTCCGCATCCTTAACGAAGGCTGTTTTCCGCCGATTGTGACGGCGCTCGCGCCGATGTAAGAGCGGAGAGAACGGAAGGGACGCGCCATGGCGGTGACCATCGACGGCCGACGCATGACCGGGCAGAAGGTGGTGCGGGCGGCGCGCCCCGGCCCTGCCGGCCGCTGGGAGAAGGCGGTGCTCGCCCCGGCGGCGCGCGAGCGCATCGGCGAGGCGCGCGCCTATATCGAGCGCAACTGGCTCACCGACGACGCGCCGCTGATGTACGCCTTCAACACCGGCGTCGGCCTGTTCAAGGACGTGCGCATCCCGATCGCCGACATGGCGCGCTACCAGGACCAGACGATCCGCGCCCATGCCACGGGCATCGGCGAGCCGCTGCCGCGCGATGCGGTGCGCGCCACCATGCTGCTGCGCGCCAACGCCTTCGCCTCGGCCTATTCCGGCGCGACGCTCGGGCTGATCGACCGGCTGACCGGCTTCCTCAATGCCGGGCTGCATCCGGTGATCCCGGCCAAGGGCTCGGTCGGGGCTTCCGGCGACCTCGCCCCCCTCGCCTATCTCGCCGGCGCCATCCGCGGCTTCGAGGACGTCGCGGTCGAGTACAAGGGCCGGATCTACCCGGCCCCCGAGGCGGCACGCCGGGCGGGCCTGGCGCCGGACTATCCGATGGGCGCCAAGGAAGCCTCGGCCATCATCAACGGCTCGACGGTGTCGCTGGCCATCGCGACGCTGGCGGCCGAGGATGCCGGGCGCATCCGCAAGCATGCCGACGTGGCGCTCTGCCTGTCGCTCGAGGCGCTGCGCGGCGAGCTCGCCGCCTTCGACCAGCGCGTCCACGCCGCCCGCCCCCATCCCGGCCAGGCGCGGGTGGCGCGCAACGTGCTGCGCATCGCCGGCGAGTCCCGCCGCTGCTCGGAGGCGGCGCGGGCGGTGCTCTATCCCGACGAGACGCGCGATCCGGCGAAACCGATCCCGCTGCGGGTGCAGGACGTCTATTCCCTGCGCTGCGCGCCGCAGGTGCACGGGCCGGTCGCCGACGCGCTCGACTATATCGACGGCATCCTGACGACCGAGATGAACTCGGCCACCGACAACCCGCTGATGTTCGCGGACGGGGACGACCGCTTCGTCTCGATCTCCGGCGGGCATTTCCATGGCGCCTATGTCGCCCAGGCCATGGATCTGCTCGCCATCGCCATGGCTGACCTCGGCGCCATCTCCGAGCGGCGCCTCGCCCGCCTGATCGACCCGGCGATGAGCTACGGCCTGCCGCGCAACCTGGTGGCCGGCCAGCGCGGCCTCAACACCGGCTATGCCACGGTGCAGTGCTCGATGTCGGCCCTGGTGATGGAGAACCGTTCGCTGGCCACGCCCGGCTCGGTCGATTCGATCCCCGGCAAGGGCAATGCCGAGGACCACGTCTCCAACTCCACCTGGTGCGCCCGCAAGGCCCGCACCATCGTGGAGAATGTCGAGCAGATCGTCGCGGTCGAGATGCTGCTGGCGGCCCAGGCGCTGTCGCTGGTGGCCGAGCGCAGCAAGGACCATCCGATCGGACGGGGGTCACGCGCCGCCCTCGAGGCGATCCGGGCCAGAATCGAGCCGGCGCTCGCCGGCGACCGCTGGTATCATCACGAACTGGCTGCCATCCTCGACCTCGCCCGCTCCGGCACCATCGTGGCGGCAGTGGAGGAGGCGGTGGGAGCGCTGGAATAGAACGGCGGCCCGACGCCGCGGGAGGGGAAGCCATGGCCAGGATCCTGGTGCTCTACAAGACGCCGAAGGACCGCGACGCCTTCGACCGCTACTACGCCGCGACCCACATCCCGGTCGCCAAGGCGATCCCGGGCCTCAAGGCCTATGACATCAGCCGCGGCACCGTCGCCACGCCCGCCGGGCCGTCGTCGATCCATCTGGTGGCGACGCTGACCTTCGAATCCCTCGCCGCCATCGAGGCGGCCTTCGCCTCGCCCGAGGGCAAGGCGGCCGCCGCCGACCTCGCCAACTTCGCCGATGGCGGGGTCGACCTCCTCGTCTTCGACACCGAGCCCGTCTGAGACGGACCCGGAGCCTGCACCAAGCCGTCGCGCCGCCGGGCGCGTCCAAGACCAACGCCGAGAGCCCCCGAGGAACACCATGATCGTCGTCTGCGGCGAAGCCCTGATCGACTTCCTGCCCGTCAAGAGCGCCGACGGCCGCGACGCCTACCGGCCCGCCGTCGGCGGCAGCCCGTTCAACACGGCGGTCGGCATCGGGCGCCTCGGCGGCGAGGTCGGCTTCTGCGCCGCCCTCTCCACCGACTTCTTCGGCGACCAGCTCGCCGAGGCGCTGGAGCGCGCGCGCGTGTCGCTGCGCTACACGGTGCGGGCGCGGCGGCCCTCGATGCTGGCCTTCGTCTCGCTCGGCGACGGCGAGCCGCACTATGCCTTCATCGACGAGGCCTCGGCCAACCGCCTGTTCGACCCCGAGCACGACGCGCCGGCGCTGCTGCCCGACGTCAGCATGCTGTGGACCGGCTCGGTGGCGCTGATCAACGACCCCATCGCCTCCGCCTATGAGACGCTGTTCCTCGCCAACAAGGGCCATCGCGTGCTCGGCATGGACCCGAACGTGCGCCCGACCGTGGTCGGCGACGCCGACGAGTACCGGGCCCGCATGAAGCGGATGACCGAGACGGCCGACATCATCAAGATCTCCAAGGCCGACCTGATGTGGCTGGACGCTTCGGTGAATCCGGACGGCTGGGCGCGCGCGCTGGTGCACAGGGGCGCCAGCCTGGTGGTGATCACCGACGGCAGCCACGGCGCCACCGGCTATGGCCGCGGCTTCTCCATGGTGCGGCCGGTGGTGCATGTCGATCAGGTGGCCGACACGGTGGGCGCCGGCGACAGCTATTCCAGCGGCCTGCTCACGGTGCTGCAGCGCGAGGGCGTGCTCGCCATCGACAGGCTCGACGGCATCACCGAGGAGGTCGTGCGCCGCGCCATGGATTATGCCGCCCGCACCGCCGCCATCACCGTGTCGCGCGAAGGCGCCGATCCGCCCTGGGATCACGAGATGATCTGACGGGGCGCTTTTGCCGCGCGAGAGGCTTGTCAACGCGGACGCCGTTCGCTATGGAACCGGCCTCGCGGCGCCGGCGGCGCCGCGGACCACCGCCTGGTGGGGGATAGTTCAACGGTAGAACAGCGGACTCTGACTCCGTTAATCTTGGTTCGAATCCAGGTCCCCCAGCCACGCCGAACGACTCGACGAATCATCGCCGTCTTCGTCCCGCGCCGGCAAAGTGCCGCATCCGGGGAGGGAGCGGCGCGCGGCCGATCCGTCGAGGCGGGCCGGACGCGCCGTAACCGTGTGGCATCTCTCTTCGCGGACCGACGAAGAGAATGCTGTTTGGGGCTCGGCCTGTCACACGTGTGGTGTAGGGTCCGCGTTGCACGGCAGGCATCGGACGAGGAGCCTTATGATGCGGCGATTCACATTGGGACTCATGATCGTCATCGGCTCCGTCCCGGCGGTTCACGCCGCGGAGTTCCTCACTCCGGATCAGATCAAGACGACGTTTGTGACGGGCGTTCCCTTCACGGCGGAGACGCTGGCCGGGAAAGCGCGGACGATCACCTTGAAGGCGGACGGTTCGGCGGAGGTCGTGTCCAAAGGGCAGAAAAAGGGCGAGACCGGCAAATGGCGCCTCTCGACCGACGGCTATTGCTCGACCTGGGGCAAAGGAACGGAGAATTGCTTTCTCATCAAGAAGGTGGGGAAGAAGTACGCGGTGATGACGGCGAAGAAGGAAGTCGTCGCGCACTGGTCCAAGTGATCCCTCGCCGGTTGGCCGCGGGCGCCGGAGTGCGCCCCTAGCCGGGGTGTCTTCCACTCGGCGCCGGAACAGCCGTGCTCCGCTGTGCGATTCGTTACATCGCCTTTTAAGGGTTTTGTGCGTGCAATGCCGGCATGGCAAAGCCCAGACACCCGCGCAGCCGCGCGCACGGCCTGCCGCCGGCCGCCATGGTCCGGCGCGCCCTGCCCTCGCGCATCGATCCGGCCCAGCCGGCGCTCGCGCTCGATCCGATGCCGACGCGGATCGAGCCTTGCCTGGCGCTGCTGGCGCCGAAGCTGCCGACGGGGGCCGATTGGGCCTATGAGGTCAAGCTCGACGGGTACAGGCTCGCCGTGCATGTCGAGCCCAGCGGCGTGCGGCTGCTGACGCGCGCCGGCCACGACTGGACGCATCGCTTCCCGGCCATCGCCGATGCGGCGCGCGCCCTCGGCCCCGCCACGCTGATCCTCGACGGCGAGGCCGTGGTTCTGGACGGCGAGGGCCGTTCCGATTTCGGCCTGCTGCAACGGGCGCTCGGCGGCGGTGGCGGCACGCGCGCCGCCGTCGAGGCGGTCCTCTACGCCTTCGACCTGCTGTATGCGGACGGACGCGACATCGGCCGCATGCCTCTCGCCGAGCGCCGGCAGATGCTGGAGACGATCGTGCCCGCCGGCGGCTCGGGGGCGATCCGCCTGTCCGAGGAGATCGCCGCCGGGGGCGAGGCGCTTCTGCGCGCCGCCTGCAAGCAGGGGCTCGAAGGCGTCGTCGCCAAGCATCGCGACCGCCCCTATCGCAGCGGCCGGCACGACGACTGGCTGAAGGTCAAATGCGCGCAGTCCGACAGCTTCGCGGTGATCGGCTACGAGCCCTCGGCCACGCTTCCCGGCGCCATCGACAGCCTGGTGCTCGCGGCGCGGCGCGGCGACGCGCTGGTCCATGTCGGCGAGGTCGGCATCGGCTTCACCCAGCTTTCGGCCTGGGCGCTGCGCGAGGAGCTGGACCGGATCCGCACCGGCAAGCCGCAACTGCCGATCAAGGACAGACGCATCGTCTGGGTGAAGCCCGTCCGGGTCGCCGAGATCGAGCATCGCGGGTGGACGAAGGACGGGACGCTCCGGCACCCCTCGTTCAAGGGCCTGCGCGACGAGGCGGACGCGGCCGGGGTGTGCCGGATCGACGCGTGAACACCCTCCACGTTGCCCGCTGACATTCGCCGCGGCGGCCATCGATCCCGCGGTCGTCGCGGACCGCTTCTTCTCCCTGCTGGTGCCGGCGGTCAGCAACGCCGTGGCTGCCTGAGGGCGCGCGGCGACGGCGCCCGACGACCAGCTCTCGAACCGCGGCGGCATCTAGTGCGCGCCGCCGGTCGAGAAGGCGCTTGACGAAGCGCCGGCGACGCGCTCGATCGTGCTCGACGGGTCCGGACGGCGGACCGTCGGGAGAGCGGACCGGGCATGGCGGACGGCGCCGGACAGGACGAGACCGCGGCCATGATCCGCATCCCAGGCGGCAGCTTCCGCATGGGCTCGGACAGCCACTATGCCGAGGAGGCGCCGGCCCACCGCGTCACGGTCGACGGCTTCTGGATCGACGCCGCGCCCGTCACCAACCGGCAGTTCCGTGCCTTCGTCGCGGCGACGGGCCATGTCACCTCCGCCGAGATCGCGCCGGACCCGAAGGACTATCCCGGGGCGCTGCCGCACCTGCTGCGGGCGGGCTCGCTGGTGTTCAACCCGCCCTCCCACGCCGTCGGCCTCGACGACTGGTCGCAGTGGTGGACGTTCAAGGTCGGCGCCCACTGGCGCAAGCCCTACGGTTCCGGCTCCTCGATCAAGGGCCTCGACGACCATCCCGTGGTGCATGTCGCCTATCGCGATGCCGAGGCCTATGCCGCCTGGGCCGGCAAGGCGCTGCCGACCGAGGCGGAATGGGAGTTCGCCGCCCGTGGCGGGCTGGAGGGCGCCGAGTTCGCCTGGGGCGACGAGTTCACGCCGGCGGGGCGGCACATGGCCAACACCTGGCAGGGCGCGTTCCCGCACGAGAACAGCCGGGAGGACGGCTATGCCCGCACCTCGCCGGTCACCGCCTTTCCCCCGAACGGCTACGGCGTCCTCGACATGATCGGCAATGCCTGGGAATGGACCAGCGACTGGTGGTCGGCCCGCCACCCCGCCGACGCGCCCAAGGCCTGCTGCGTGCCGGTGAACCCGCGCGGCGGGTCGGAAGCGGCGAGCTACGATCCCGGCCAGCCCGCCATCCGCATCCCGCGCAGGGTGCTGAAGGGCGGCTCGCACCTCTGCGCGCCGGGCTATTGCCGCCGCTATCGTCCGGCGGCCCGCCATGCCGAGGCCGTCGACACCTCGACCAGCCATATCGGCTTTCGCTGCGTGGTGCGCGATGGCGCGGCGGGCCGGTAGGGGCCCGGTCCGGCGGGTGGTGCCGCATGCCGCCGCCGGGCCACGGCGGGATTGGCGAGACGCAACCCTTGCGATAGCGTCCTTCCCATCGCCGCGTTCGGCGATCGAGAAAGAACATGGCGTTGTGGTCGGCCGAGATCCGGGGCATCGAGGATCTGAACCAGGCAGTCGCCGGGGCGGATCTCGAAATCGTGCCGCTCGCCCCAGGCCCCTTGCAGGGGCGCCTGTTCCACGCGCCGATCGATACGGTTTGCCTCAGCGCCGGCGAATTCGGCTCCAGCATCCGGGCACGCGGGCTGATGAACGCCGAGCAGGTCACCATCGGCATGATGCTGGAGACCGATGGCTGCTGGCAATGGTCCTGGGACACGCGTCCGGGCGACGCCGTGCTGTTCCCCAGCGGCTCGGAGCAGGAGGGGCGCTTCATCGGCCGCTCGGCCTATGCCACCGTCTCCCTCCCGGTCGACCGGCTTGCCGCGCTGTTCGCCACCGAGCCGGACCTCGGCGATCCCGCCTTCTGGTCGCGGATCCGCCATTGCCGCCCACCCATCGAGGTGCAGGCGCACACGGCCCGGATCGTCGGCCGGATGGTCGCCGCGGTGCGAGGCGGCGCCGCGGACCTCCCCGGCCGCGGCGCGGCCCTGTTCGGGCGTGCGATCGTCGAGGCGTTCGCCACCGGCATCCTGATGCAGCAGCCCGAGCGCGGCGGCGAATATCCCGAGAGCCGGCTGATCCGCTCGGTGGAGGACCTCGTGCGGGCGCGCAGCGCCGAGCCTCTGCACATCTCGCAGATCTGCGCCGAACTCGGCGTATCGCGCCGTTCGCTCCAGCGCGCTTTTGCCCGCACCCTCGGCATCGGACCGGCGACCTATCTGCGCAACCGTCGCCTCGGCCAGGTCCGGACCGCGCTGCAGCGAGGCGACGGGAAGGGGCGCAGCATTGCCAGCCTCGCCTTCGACCACGGCTTCTGGGACTCCGGCCGCTTCGCCCGGGCCTATCGCGCCATGTTCGGCGAAATGCCTTCGGAGACCCGGGCCCTCCGGCAGAGGTCGGCCGCGGGGCTGGCCGTCTGACCGGCGGGCATGCCGATCGCGCATGGCGACGGCACGAAGTCCGACAAGGTGCCTGCACTTTGCCGGCGCGATGCCTATCTGTCGGGATGCCGGCCGCAGCCGTCCCGTGCCGATCGCCATCTCATCGGAGCTCCCCGCCTTGCCCACGCTGTTCGATCCGATCCGCCTCGGCGCGATCCTCGCCCGCAACCGCATCCTGATGGCGCCGCTCACCCGTGGGCGCGGCACCATGGATCACGTGCCGACCTCGATGATGATCGACTATTACCGCCAGCGGGCCGGCGCCGGCCTGATCCTCACGGAAGCGACCGGGATCAGCGCGCAGGGCCTGGGCTGGCCCCACGCGCCGGGGATCTGGAGCGCGGCGCAGGTCGAGGCATGGCGGCCGATCACCGCCGCCGTGCACCAGGCCGGCGGGCTGATCTTCTCGCAGCTCTGGCACATGGGGCGGCTGGTGCATCCCAGCCTGCCCGGCCGCGGGCAGCCGATCTCCTCCTCGGCCACCACCATGACCGGTCTGGCGCGGACCTATGAGGGCAAGCAGCCGCATGTCCAGGCACGGGCGATGACGGCCGAGGACATCCGCAGCGTCCTCGGCGACTACCGGACCGCCGCGCTCAACGCCCGCGCCGCCGGCTTCGATGGCGTCGAGATCCATGCGGCGAACGGCTATCTCATCGACCAGTTCCTGCGCGACAACGCCAATTTCCGCGACGACGCCTATGGCGGCTCGATCGAGAACCGCATCCGCTTCCTCATCGAGGTGACCGAGACCGTCGTCGAGGCCGTCGGCGCCGACCGCACCGCGGTGCGCCTCTCCCCGAACGAGGAGCGCCAGGGTGTCAACGACAGCAATCCCGGCCCGCTGTTCGAGGCGGCGGCCACGGCCCTGTCCAAGCTCGGCATCGCCTTCCTGGAGGTGCGCGAGCCCGGCTTCGAGGGCACCAACGGCCGGGCCGAGCGGCCGCCGATCGCCCCGCGCATGCACGCCGCCTTCGACGGCCCCTTCGTGCTCAACTCCGACTATGACGGCGCCAGGGCGCAGGCGGCGCTCGATGCCGGCGAGGCCGACGCCGTCTCCTTCGGCCGCCCCTTCATCGCCAATCCCGACCTGCCGGCGCGCCTCGCGAAGGGCATGCCGCTGGCGGCGGACGAGATGGCAACGTGGTACGAGGGCGGCAAGCGCGGCTATATCGACTATGGAACGGCGACGTGATGGGCTCAGTCAGCGGTCAGCGAGACCCGTCTCGTCCCCTCCCGTCATCGAAGCACTCCTTCGCCATCTGCTCCTCGAAAACCTCGAACCGGGTCGTCCCCTCGATCGGTGCAACCGAACTCGGCCAATCGGTCTCGATCCAGACGACACCCCGGCCGCTCGCGTCGTGGCCTCGGGATGTAACGTGGCAGGGCAATTCGCCCGGTTGGGGATAGCAACTGTCCCGCCCCAGCTCCGCCGTCGTCACATAGGGCACCTTCACCAGAAGACGCCAAGTCGTGCCAAACCGGTCATCGAAACGACATTCGACGAAACCCGGTTGATAGTCGTCGACCCACCCCGCAATCGAGACTTTGATCAGATCGTCGGGACCGGACACGGAAGCGCTCAGCTCGCGCCGAGGCGCGCCAGCACCTCGCCCGGAATGCCGTAGTCGCGGATGGTCTGCGCCGTGTTGCGCAGGCCGAGCAGCTCGCGCTGGATGAAATAGGCATGCACCGCCCACGCGGCCGCCGAGAGCAGCGCCTTGCGCTCCTCCGCCGGCCCGTCGAAGCCGCGCAGGGCCGCGATCGCGGTCTCGACCTTGCGTCCGGCATGGCCGAGGCTCGCGGCCTGCTCGGCACGCACCTCATGGCCGAGGACGTCGAAGCCGGTCTCGACGGGCGAGGCGCGGCCGATCGTGCTGGGTGGGCGGACTGTCATGCCAGAGCCATGGTCGCGCCGTCGCCGGCGCGGCGCAACCGGGAACAGCGGCGGCGATGTGGCGCAGGCTTCAGATGCGGCCGAACTCGGCGAGGAGATCTTCCACGGTCTTGCCCTTGGCCACCCATTCGCGGGTGCCCTGCTCCCGCTCGGCCTGCTCGCGGGCGAGCTCGACCACCTCCTCGGCCTTGCCGAGCGGCACCACCGCGATGCCGATGGTGTCGGCGACGATGAAGTCGCCGGGATGGACGAGGATGCCGCCGCAGGCGACCGGCACGTTGATGGAGAGCTCCTCCTTGCGGCCGGAGAACATGGTGTGGGTGCCGCGGGCGGTGATGGCGCGGGTCCAGATCGGCCAGCCGATATCCTCCAGCTCGTCGATATCGCGCCCGGCGCCGTCGACGATCATGCCGCGGATGCCGCGGTTCCTGGCGAGGCCGCCCATCAGGCCGCCGCAGACCGAGGTCTCGGTGTCGCCGCCGGCATCGACCACGATGATGTCGCCGGCCTGGCCCATCTCCAGGGCTTTCAGCGGGTCGACCAGGTCGCCCTTGGAGAGCTGCACGGTGAGCGCCTGGCCCACGGCCTTGGCCTTGAAGGGCGGCTTGATCGCCGAGCTCATCACGCCGGTGCGGTACATGACATCGGCGAAGACGCAGGAGGCGGAGTAGCATCTGGCCACCGCGTCGAACCTTGAGAGCAGGTCCGGACGTCGTTCGAAATCGGCGAAGGTCTTGAGCATGGTCTTGTCCAAATGAAGCTGAGTGAGAGGCCCGTTCCGCTAGGCGAGGGCAAGGGAGACGCCGCCTGATGCCACCGTGTTGACGGGGTTGAGCGGCCGCTCGTCGGTGAGGACGCGCCGCACCTCGGAGGCCGCGATCTCGCGGGCGAGCCGGATGGACTGCTCGGAGTAATAGGCCGCGTGCGGCGTGACGATCACGGCGGGATGGCTGAACAGCGGGTTGTCCGCCGGATTCCAGGAGGCCCGCTTCGCCGGCTCCTCCTCCGGATCGTCGAGCCCGGCGCCGGCGACGCGGCCCTCCAGCAGCGCCGCATGCAGCGCCGCGTTGTCGATGGTCGGGCCGCGGCCGGTGTTGACGATGATGACGCCGGGCTTCATCAGGCCGAACTCCCGGGACCCGAGGAAATGCCGGGTCTCGGCCGTCATCGGCACCTGCATCATGATGACGTCGGCCCTGGCCAGCAGCTCGTCCTTGCCGACCTTCACGGCGCCGTGCTCGGCGATGGCCGCATCCGGCAGATAGGGATCGTAGACGATCCGCTCCACCCCGAAGGCGCGGGCGCGGGCGCCGATGGCCTGGCCGATCTTGCCGAAGGAGACGATGCCCATGGTCTGGCCGCGCAGCCGGTGGACCGGCGCGCCGGACTGCCAGCGCCAGATGCCTTCGTGCGTCGCCCGGTCGTATTGGAACAGCTTGCGGGCAAGGGCCATCCACAGGGCGACGGCGTGGTCGGCCACCTCCTCGGTGCAGTAGTCGCGCACGTTGGTGACCTGGATGTTGCGCGCCGTCGCCGCGTCGACGTCGACGATGTCGACGCCGATGCCGTAGCGGGCGATCACCCTGCAGCGGGTCATGGCGGCGATGGTCCGGGCGCCGACGCGGGCATATTGGTTCATGATGGCGTCGCAGTCGGCGGCATCAGCGAGGAGGTCGTCCTCGCGCCTGGCCTGCAGCGCCACGACCTCGGCGCCGATCGGCTCGAGGATGGCGCGCTCGATGTCGGTGTCGCCGTAGTCGAAATCGGTGATGACGACCTTGAAGCGGCGAGCGGCCCCCTGCGCGTCAGACATAGGCGCCGGCCGAGTAGGTCAGCTCGTAGCTGTGGCTGTAGATCTCGACGATGTTGCCGAACGGATCCTCGCAATAGATCATCCGGTAGGGCTTCTGGCCGGGATAGTAGCTGCGCACCTGCTGCATGCGCTGGCGCCCGCCATAGTGTTCGATCAGCCTGATGCGGCCCTCCAGGTCGGGATCCTGGACGCAGAGGTGGAACAGGCCCGGGCGCCAATATTCGAAGGGGCGGCGCTCCGGTTCGGTCTTCGGAAACTCGAACAGCTCGAAGCCGATGCCGTCGGCGGTGGCGAGATGGGCGATGCGGAAGGAGCCCCAGCCCTCTCCGAACACGTCGTCGCACATCTGGCCGATGGCGCTGTCGTCGTGGTTGACGGTGGTCGGTCCCATGATCACGTAGAGGCCGAGGGCCTTGGAGTAGAACTCCACCCCCTTCTCGAGGTCGGGCACGGTGATGCCGACATGGCTGAAGCTGACGGGTGCGGTCATGGCACGCTCCTTGAGGACCGGACGGGAAGGATGAGGGTGGCGAGGCGCCCGATCTCGGCGCGCCACATGTCGATGCCGACCGCGAGCAGAATGATCGCCCCGGTGATGACGTTCTGGGCGGAGGTCGGCACCGCGTTAAGGTTGAGGCCGTTCTGGACGATGACGATGGTCATGGCGCCGATCACGGTGTTGAGGATGTTGCCGCGCCCGCCGGCGAGGCTCGCCCCGCCGATGACGGCGGCCGCGATGGCCGAGAGCTCCAGGCCGACGCCGTAATTGGGCGAGCCGGAGTTGAGCCGCGCCGCCATCAGGATCGCGCCGATCGCCGCGGTCAGCCCGGCGAGGGTGAAGGCGACGAGCTGGATGCGCCTGACGTCGATGCCGGAGAGCCGCGCCGCGTTGGGGTTGCCGCCGACGGCGTAGATGGACCGGCCGAGCGCCGTCCAGCGCAGGAAGCAGAAGGCGAGCGCATAGAGGGCCGCGAGGTAGAACAGCGGCAGGGGCACGCCCGCGAGCCTGCCATAGAACAGGGGCTCCAGCAGCGGCGAGGCCTGGAACACCGGCGAGCCGTTGTTGAACATGAAGGCGAGGCCGCGGAACATCGACAGCCCGGCCAGGGTGACGATGAAGGAGGGAATGCGCAGATAGGCCGCCATGAGGCCGTTCAGGGCGCCGAGGCCGATGCCGATGGCGAGCGTCATCACGATCGCCACCGGGAACGGCACGCCCCAGAGCTTGACGGCGGAGGCGAAGACCACCGTCATCAGCGCGATCATCGAGCCTGGTGACAGGTCGATGCCGCCGGTGAAGATGACGATGGTCGAGCCGATGGCGAGGATGGCGACGATCGACACCTGCAGGATCAGGTTCGACAGGTTGCCCCAGGCGAGGAAGTTGGCGGTGGTCGCGGCGACGAGCAGCGCCACCAGGATCATGGCCGAGAGCGGGCCGGTGATCTCGCGAAGGATCGAGTGTCTCATGCGGCTGTCTCCGTCGCCGAAGCCTGGACGAGATCGGTTTTTGCGAGGGTGCCGGCCTCGCGCACGGCCACGAGGCGGCCATGGCTCATCAGGCCGATGCGGTCCGACATGGCGATCAGCTCGTCATGGTCCGACGAGATCAGGATCACCGCCTTGCCCGCGGCGGTGAGGCGGTTGATCAGGCGGTAGACCGCGATCTTGGCGCCGATGTCGATGCCTTGCGTCGGCTCGTCGAGGATGAAGAGCTCGGCGCCGGCGAACAGCCAGCGGGCGATGACCACCTTCTGCTGGTTGCCGCCGGAGAGGAGGCCGACCTCCTTCTCCGCCGCCGCCGGTGTGATCTCCAGATCCCGGATCAGGCCGCCGCCGGCCCGCGCCTCGCGCGCCAGGCTGATCAGGCCGTGGCGGCCGAGCTTGTCGAGACCCGCCGCCGTGATGTTGGGAAAGCCGGCGAAGTTGAAGAACAGGCCGTCGAACTTGCGGTTCTCCGGCACCAGGGCGAGGCCGGCCGCAACCGCCTGGCGCGGCGAGCGGAAGGCGACGCGCCGGCCTTTCCAGACGATCTCGCCGGCGGTCAGCCGGTCGACGCCGAACAGGGCACGGGCAACCTCGGTCCGCCCGGAGCCCAGCACGCCGCCGAGGCCGAAGACCTCGCCGCGCCGCACCTCGAAGGAGACGTCGCGGACGCGGTTGGCGGTGGCGATGCCGCGCACGCCGAGGAGGGTCTCGCCGGGCGGCACCCGCTCCTTGGGATAGTGCTCGCCGACCCTGCCGACCATGGTCTCGACGATGAAGGGGATATCGACGCGGGACTGCTCCGCCGATGAGGCGACCTTGCCATCCTTCATGACGGTCACCACGTCGACGAGGCCGACGACCTCGTCCAGCCGGTGGGAGATGTAGAGGATCGTCACGCCGCGGTCCTTCAGCCGGCGCAACAATATATGAAGCCGGCTAATTTCATCCAGGCCGAGCGCGGTGGTCGGCTCGTCGAGGATCAGCATGGACGCGTCCGAGGCGAGCGCCTTGGCGATCTCGACCAGCTGCTGCTCAGCCACCGAGAGGGTCGACACCACCCGGTCGGGATCGATGGCGACGTCCATCTCCGCCAGCACGCGAGTGGCATTGGCGCGCATCGCCGCCCAGTCGACGCGCCCTCCGTGCCTGAGCCAGCGGCCGAGGCCGCGCTCTGGCCAGCGGCCGAGATGGACGTTCTCGGCCACGGTGAGGGTCGGCACCAGCGAGAATTCCTGGAACACGGTGGCGATCCCGGCTTCGCGCGCCGCGATCGGGCTCGCCAGCACCACCGGCTCGCCCCGCCGCAGGATCCGGCCGGCATCGGGCTGGTGGGCACCGGACAGAACCTTGATCAGGGTCGACTTGCCCGAGCCGTTCTCGCCCATCAGGCCATGGATCTCGCCGGGATGGAGCCGGAGCGAGACATGGTCGTTGGCGACGACGCCGGGATAGCGCTTGACGATATCGGCCAGTTCCCAGACGGGGCGGCGCTCGCTCATCGGCAATGGTCCTGGCGGGGCGGGGGCAGCCCCCTCCCCGGCACGCTGGGTCAGTAGGAACGGCTCGGCTTGGGATAGAGCCGGTCGGCGGCCTGGAGCACCGGCAGGACGGTGTCCTTGTCGACGATGTTCTCCGGCGTCTCGACGAAGCCGCCGGGGAACTTGCCGTTGAGCACGTCCAGCGTGACGTCGAAGGCGATCTCGCCCATGACGAAGGGCGTGGTGTTCACCGTCGCCGTCACCGTGCCGGCCTGGATCTCCTCCAGCGCGGCCGTGTCGCCGTCATTGCCGAGCAGGGTCAGGCCGGAGCGGCCGAGCGACTTGGCCGCCAGCGCCGCGCCCATGATCATGTAGTCGTTGGCGGCGAACACCACGTCGACGTCGGGATTGGCCTGCAGCAGGTCCATCGCCGCGGTGTTGCCGCCCTCGACGTTCCAGCCGCCGGGGATCGAGGCCTTGACGGTGATGCCGGGCGTGCCCTTGACCGCGTCGAGGAAGCCGCCGACCCGCTCGGTCGAATGGTAGCCGGGCTGCCCTTCGATCACGGCGACGGTGGCCGGCTTGCCGGCGAGCTTCTTCAGGAGATAGTCGCCGATCAGATGCGTTCCCTTGCGCTGGGAATAGCCGACCACGGCATGGACCGGGGTCGGGAAAGCGGCGATGTCGGAATTGACGACGATGACCGCGATGCCCTTGTCGACCGCCAGCTTGACCAGTGGGGCGGCCGCCGCCTCGTCATGGGTGGAGAGGATGATGGCGTCGACCTTGCGGGTGATGGCGTCCTGGATCATGCCCATCTGGCCGTTGATGTCGGCGCCCGACTGCGGCGCCAGCATGAAGGTGTCGACCCCGGCCTTGGCCGCCCTCGCCTTGATGCCCTCGCCGATGGCGATGTAGTAGTTGAACTCCGTCGCTGGCGGCATGTAGGCGATGGTGATCTTGGCCGTCGGCTTGAACGCCTTGGTATCGGCCTGTGAGCCCTGGGCGAGCGGCACGGGGGCGGGATAGTCCGCGGCGGCAGCCGCGCCGGCCATGCCGAGCATGGCTGCGCCCAGCATCAGGGCGATGCTGCGCCGGTCGAAGATGGTCGTCATGCTCTTTCCTCCCTGTTCGGCGGCACGCGCCGTGTCGTTCAGCCCGCGAAGGGCGTGTCGGCCACGCCGCGCACGCCCGGCACGGCGATGAAGAGGCTGCCGGCGGCCGGCTGGCGCGCCAGGTCCTCGCCGGCGAGGCCGAGCCGGGACGTGGTGATGTAGAGGGTGGCGAGATCCGGGCCGCCGAAGGCGCAGCAGGTCGGGCGGGCGACGGGCAGCTCGATCACCGCGGCGAGGCGACCCTCCGGTGACCAGCGCTCCACCCGTCCGCCGTCCCAGACTGCGTTCCAGATAAAGCCCTCGGCATCGACGCAGGACCCGTCCGGCACGCCCTGCCCTGCCCGCTCGACCAGGGTCCGGCGCTGCCCGGGCGTGCCCGCTGCCTGGTCATAGGCGAAGGCCTCGATCCGCCGGGTCAGCGAATCGGCGAAATAGAGCGTGGAGCCATCCGGCGAGAAGCAGGTCGAGTTGGCGCAGGCGACGCCGTCGAACAGCGTGGTCACGACGCCATCGGCGTCGACCCGCGCCACCGAGGAGACCGGCCGGCCGTCCCGCTCGTCCATGCCGCCGAGGACGAAGCGGCCCTGCCGATCGGTGCGGCCGTCGTTGAGGCGCGTCTGCGGCAAGTCCGGCTCGAAGGCGGCGAGGTCCTCGCGTCGCCCGGTGTCCAGGTCGAGGAAGGCGATTCCTTCCGCAAAACCCGCCAGGATCCCGGTCGGGGCACGGCCGGCGCGCGGGGCAAAGCAGCAGACGCGGCCGGGCACGGCATAGGAGCGCGTCGCGCCGGTGGCGGGATCGAGGCTCCAGACGCGCTCGCCATGAATGTCGGTCCACATCACCAGCCCGTGCTCGGCGGACCAGAGCACCCCTTCGCCGTGCTGATTGGCGCAATCGACGAGCAGCCTCGCCTGCATCCGCTTTCCCCCTTCACAGCCGCACGCGCTGTGGCGTGCATTGGTATCTGGTGTACCAGACAGCAGGTATCTCGACAAGCGCGTTGTGTTGGACTACGCCTGTGCATGGGTTTCGGGGGAGAGGTTCGGCCATGCGTCCCATTCAGCGTCCTCGCTCGCTGGCCTCGACGGTGCTCGACCAGCTGCGCGCCTCCATCGTCCGCGGCGACTTCGAGCTCGGCGCCCCGCTCTCCGAGCGCCAGCTCTCGGAAAGCCTCGGCGTCTCCAAGACGCCGGTGCGCGAGGCCCTGGCCCAGCTCAAGATGGAAGGGCTGGTCAAGATCTTCCCGCAGCGCGGGGCCTTCGTCTTCTCGCTGTCGGCGCGCGAGGTGATCGACCTGTGCGAATTGCGTCTGACGCTGGAGACCGCGGCGCTGCGCCTCGCCTTCGCCCGCCAGCGCAAGCCCCTGACCGACGGCCTCGCCAAGGTGACCGCGCGCATGCGCAAGGCCAAGGCCGACAACGACCTGCGCACCTATCTCGCCGCCGACACGGCCTTTCACGAAGTCCTGTTCGAGAGCTGCGGCAACCCGCTCTTCGCCGAGGCCTATGGCATGCATTCCGGCAAGATCGCCGCCCTGCGCAACCATCTGGCGGCCAAGCCGCGCCATACCGACCTTTCCTTTACCGAGCATGTCGAGATGGTCGATCTTCTCGTCCGCGGCGAGATCGAGCAGGCCCTCGCCGTGCTGGAGACCCATATCGGCCGGACCCGGGCGACCTATGCCGCCTGGATCGAGGACATCGCCGCCGCCGACCGCCGCCAGGAGACGGCGGCGAGGCTGCGGCAGGGCGACGCGTCGGAGGACTGACGGCGGCAAGCGTTCTCAGTCGGCGCCGTGCCGCAGCCGCCCTGGGCGCGATGTTCATGGGATCGGCCGGTATAGCCGTCGCATCCATCACCACGGGCAAGACCGGTGACAGATCTCGCAAGACGATCCGGCGACTGCCGTCGCGGCTGCTCCGCCGCTTCCTCCCTGCAGCCAAGCCGCCCGCTCGGCAGCGCGACGACCGGCAAGATGCTGGAATCCCGGATCGATCTCGGCCTATGGTGCGAAGCGGGGCATGCGACCGGCGGAGAATTAGCTCAGAATTAGAACTTCGACTGTGCCAGGGAACAATTCGAAAAGACATGATTCTCGTCGGATCTATGCCTATGTCGGCGATTTCCTTTGCAGAGCAGCCCCGATACGACCACATCTCTTCAGGCGGGGGGAAGAACAGATACGGCAGCGAGGTTTCACGAACCCGTCATTGCAGCCGGCTACCCCACCGTCTCGCTCGGGGGCGCGAGACGGGGATCACCCATGAAGAGGTTCGGACGGATCTTGGCTGCCGGCGCCGTTGCGGCCGGCACGGTTGCAGCGGCATCCGGTGCGGTGGCCGCGCCCTACCAGCACGTGCTGCTGATCAGCATCGACGGGCTGCATGCCCTCGACTTCGCCAATTATGTCGCCGCCCACCCCGCGAGCACCCTGGCGGCCCTGCAGCGCACCGGGATCTTCTATCCCAACGCCCTCACCTCGGCGCCATCCGATTCCTTCCCGGGCCTGGTGGCCCAGGTCACCGGCGGCACGCCGAAGTCGACCGGCGTGTTCTACGACGACAGCTACGACCGCACCTATTTCGCGCCGGGCTCGGGCTGCAAGGGCGATCCGGGCACGGAGGTCTCCTTCGCCGAGAACGTCGACGTGGATTCGACCCGGCTCGACGGCGGCGGCAAGCCGGGCGACGCGCGCAGCCAGATCGACGCCGCCAAGCTTCCCCAGGCGCTGGTCGACGGCAAGTGCGTCACGATCTATCCGCACGATTTCGTGCGCGTGAACAACATCTTCGAGATCGTCAAGCAGCATGGCGGGCGCACCGCCTGGTCGGACAAGCATCCCGCCTATGAATGGCTCAACGGCCCCTCCGGCAGTGGCCTCGACGATTTCTACGCCCTGGAGCAGGACAGCCTGATCCCCGGCACCAAGGTGAAGACGACCGGCAGCTTCAAGGCGCAGCGCGACTTCGACGAAGCGCGCGTCAAGGTGCTGCTCAACGAGATCAAGGGCCTGGACAGCACCGGCGCCCACGCCGCCCCCGTTCCGGCCCTGTTCGGCATGAACTTCCAGGCGGTGAGCGTCGGCCAGAAGCTGCCGAAGTCCGGCCCGGGCGACGAGCCGAACCTCGCCGGCGGCTATGCCGACGCCGGCGGCACGCCGAACAGCGGCCTCGCGGCGCAGCTCGCCTATGTCGACGGCGCGCTCGGCGAGATCGTCGGCGCGCTCAAGGACAATCACCTCGCCGACGCGACGCTCGTCATCCTGGCCTCCAAGCACGGCCAGTCGCCGATCGATCCCGCCACGTTCCAGGCGCTCGACGATGATCCCTACACCAAGACGCCGGGCTATGGCTTCCATATCGCCGACGACGCCTCGCTGATCTGGCTGAAGCCGCAGGATCGCGCGGCCAAGCTGGCTGCTGCCCAGGACTATCTGAAGAGCCAGATCAAGGCCTTCGGCATCGGCCAGATCCAGACGCCGGGCGCCCTCGCCCTCGCCTATCAGGACCCGGCAAAGGACTCCCGCACGCCGGACTTCATCGTCACCGTCAATCCCGGCGTGGTCTACACCTCCGGCTCCAAGATCGCCGAGCACGGCGGCGCCAACTGGAACGACCGCAACGTCGCCCTGCTGGTCAGCAGCCCCGCGCTCGCCGGCCGGACGGTTCCTGCCCTGGTGCAGACGACGCAGGTCGCCCCCACCATCCTGCGCGCCCTCGGCTATGATCCGCAGGAGCTGCAGGCGGTGAAGCAGGAGGGAACCCAGGACCTGCCCGCCCTGCCGTTCTGAGGCGGCGGACCTTCGGCAGAGTGATGACACGCCGGCGCCGGGCAGCCCCAACAGGGCCGCCCGGCATCACTTTTTCGCGGGCGAGGCCGTTGGTGCGGCTGCAACCCACGAACCGGGACAGGTCCACACGCCGGTCGTGCCGACGGCGTCGGGACACCAGCCCTGGAGGGATTGAGCATAGGCGTCGGCGGTCATGGGCGAGATCTCGCGGGCTGGCCGCAAAGCCTGATCGCGCTGCTCCGCCGTCGCGAACAGCGCAACAGGGCGGTACCAGCCCTGCCTGAGATAGACGCGCAGGCCGGCAGCCGCAAAGCCGGCAGCGCCGGCCTGGTCGACCAACGCCCGGGCGGCGGTTAGATCACGGCTGCCGCCCAGGACGATCGCGAAGCCGCCGTCGGGCACGGCCCCGCCGGTCGTTGCTGCGGAAGGCGCGTCATCGAGCGGCTGCACCGCGAGGACAGCCGATCGGGGATGGATCGGCAGCGACGAGAGCGGCAGGGCTGCGACGACACCGGCCCGGTCGAGATCGACGACACGCAGCCGACCGCCGCTGTCGGCTGCGGCGATGAAGCCGCCGTCCGGGGAGATCGCCATGCGATGGATCACGTCGCCGGCCCCGGGGAGGACGTAGTTGGCGCCGGTTTCCGTCGTCGGCACGACTCGGATGCCACCATCCGCTTCGGCCGCGACGACGAAGCTGCCGTCGGCGGCCAGCTCCGCCTGGGTGGCTTCGATCTCGGGATGAAAGGGCTCCAGCACGAATTGGCCGGCGTCCCCCGGTGACAGGCGCGAAAGATGCAGCCGCCCCGACGGTTCGCGCAGCAGCAGCGTCGAGCCGTCGGCCGAGAGGCGCAGCCCGTCCTCGGCCAGCGCCGGCATGAGCCCGGCCGCCTTGTCGTCCGCCCGCTCCGTCCAGGCGCTGAGGGTGCCGTCGGCATCACGCAGGGCGATGCGGCTGCCATCCCCGCTGACGGCGATCTCGGCGATCGCCGCCGCGCCGCCGGTGGCGACGGTCGCGATGGAACGGCCGGTGCCGGTGTCGAGCACCTCGAACGCATTGCCTGTCGCCGGGCGCACCGCGCGGCTGCCGTCGCCGCTGAACCGCACGAAGCCGTTGGGCAGGCTCGGCGGCTTGTCGACGAGCGTGCGCAGGCTGCGGGCCGACAGCACCTTGAACCCGCCGTCGCCGAGGCGGGTCGGCGTGCCTGCGACCAGAATGCGCAGCCCGTCCGCGGAATAGACGAGGCGTTGCGCCCAGACGCCGCTGACCGAGGCGAGAGGGACGCCGGTCACTGCATCGAGGATCAGCAACGCGCCGTCGCTGGTCGCCACGGCCAGCATGGTGCCAGCCGGGCTGAGAGCGGCCGACGTGATCGGGGTTGCGAACACATGCGTCCGCCCGATCCGCTGCCGCGAGGCGACGTTGAAGACCTCGAGCTGATCGAGCCCGTCCCGCGTCGACCAGACGGCCGCGCGAGTGATGGTCGGATCGATGGTCACGCCGGTCCCGGGAGCGGAAAGGTCGACGCCGAAATCCAGCGTCTCCTCCTCCCGCGGCACCCAATCGGGGGAGAAGAGGATCCCCGTCGTGCGCGGCGGCGCCACGAGCAGAAGCCGCAGGGCATCGACACGGATGGCGGCAGCCCGCTCGTTGCCGTTCGCGGTGTCTCCGCCGGAGCCCGACGGCTGAGTGAGATCGATCGACGCCGCCGGCTGACCAGCCCCACCGAGCCTGTAGAGGATGTCGTTCCCGGCATCGTTGCGCAGCACGAGCTTGCTGCCGTCGTCGCTCATCGCCAGCAGCCGCGCCCATGGCGAGGCCGGTGCGGGCTCGTCGCGGGTCCAGGTCCGGCCCGGAACGATCACCGGCCGCCGGCTCAGAGTCCACGGATTGCCCTGCAGGAGCTTCCAGGTCAGCAGCGATCCGTCCGCTGCCGCCGTGGCGAAGTCGGCCGAGGCGAAGACATCTGGAGACGCGGCGACGGCGAGGGCGGCCACCGCCACATCGTGTCCGGCCGAGCGCGCAACGAACGGAGCGCCACTGCCGCCACCGACGGGCCGGGATGCATCGATGGCGAAGACCCCGCCGGCCCCGTCTCCCCCGACCACGGCGGATGTGCCCGGCAGCGCCGCCACGGCCCGGGCGTCGCGGATGTCGGCGATCGGGCCGACCTCGCTCGCCTGCCCGCTCGGCGGAAGGCGCCACCGGACCAGAGCGACCCCATCCGGCGCCGGAGCCTTGCTCTGCTGTGCCTTCGGATCCGCCTCGGCCTGCGCCGATCGTCCGGCGACCAGGCTGAAGCCGGCGTCGGCCGTTGCGGCGAACAGGCCGCCATCGACCGGGATCGAGCCGAGGCGGACAGGCGCCGGCCCGCCCGGCTGCGCCGCACGGCGATCGCGCACGACCAGGCGGGGGTAGGAGTACTGCGTCGGTCCGCCCCCTTGCGCCTGTGAGATCGCCATGGCGAAGCCCAGGACCTCGGCGCCGGGCGTCCCTGGCGCTCCGGCCTGCGTGCCCGTCGCCGCGGTGCCGATTTCGCCCCGGCCGAAGGCTCCCTCACGCCCGATCCTGTAGAACCCGCCGGACTGGGTGCCGACGAACAGCGGTCCCTGCGTCCCGGGTGCCCAGGCCAGGGCCGTCACCGGGTCGGGCGTGCCATCCGGACGGACGAGGCGTGCGTCGAAGGCGCGCTGCGCACCGCCGACATAGGTCCTCACGCCGTAGGCGATGGCTGCCGGGATGAGGACGAACGCGGCGATCAGGACGATCGCGATGGTCCAGGGCCGGCTGGGCCGCCGCCGAGCGGATTTGCCTCTCTCGGACGAGGGTACGGTTGCGCTGGTCATGCCGGCGCTCCCGCGCGCCGGCTTCGCCGGCCGATGAGCATCAGCGCGACGGCGGCTGCCACGGTGGCGGCGCCGTAGCAGAGCAGCGGCAGCCAGGCGCCCGTCGCCGGCGTGCTCGTGTCCGAGGCCGGCCAGATCCACCAGGCCACGGCGCACCACAGCAGAACGGGCAGCACGACGCGGCACCGGCTCGCCGCCAGGTCGAGGAAGCGCTCGCGGAACACGGTCCGGAACGCGACATTGCGCAGGGACGGCGCGAGATCGTCGGCTGCGCGCCCCGTCAGCTCGGCCATGACCGCGTCGGGCGGCACGTCGAGGCCGCGGGCCTCGGGTCGCCAGATCGGCAGCCGCGCCGCCGCGGCGGGTGTCGCCTGCCGCGAGAACGGCGGCTCGCCGTTCAGCATGGTGTCCACCGCCGCCCGCGCCCACTCGCGCGCGGTGACCGGCAGGGCGTCGAACAGGGCCCGGCGCAGCCAGGGCGGCATCCGTCCGAGGCGGAACCAGGGCAGCAGCGTCAGGCGCGCCAGCAGCGCTTCGTCATAGAGCGGCATCCGCATCGGCCCCAGCGGCACGGCGATCTTCAGCCCGAGATAGAGCGTGATGTCGAAGCGCAGCTGCGGATAGGCGGCGCAGGCCGCGAGCCAGAGGAAGCCGCGCGGGCCGAGCCAGCCGCGCAGCGCCTCGACCAGGGCCTGCGTGTCAGCGGGCGGCAGCGGTGCGTCCGAGCGCAGCATGGGGTCGTCGAAACGCACCGGGTCGGGCCGGGGCGCGACGTCGTCGGGACCGATCAGCCGGTCCATTGCTTCCAGCCAGGCGACGAGACGGGTGGGAAAGCCCGCCTCGTCGTCCGCGGCCGCCGGCGGCAGTCGCGGCGGCCGACTCGGGCGCTCGCCGAAGGCGAGGGCGAGATCGCGGAACCCGTCCGGCGTGGCGCGTCCCACCAGCGCCCCGAGCGCTTGCGCCAGGTTCAGCTCGCGTTCGCCCCACTCCGCCATCGGTGTCGGCGTCAGCAGCATGCGCGCGGGCCAGGCGGCAAGCTCGTCGGTCAGCGAACGCCGCGGACGCTGGGTGAAGAAGTCGACGAGCTCGGCGCCGTCCGTGACGAGCACGAGGCGCGCCTCGGCGTGGCGCTCGCGCAGCCCTCTCAGGCCGATGCCGGCTTGCGGCGTCGCCGCATCGTCGTCACCCGGCCGACGCGGGATCAGGCGGCTCGGGTCGGGATCGTAGTCGTAGACGGTCAGGGCGAGACCGCCCCGAGACAGGGCGTCGATGAAGCGGCTGACGCGGTCGCGCTCGACATCGTCGCGCCGCAGCCGCGAGACCAGGAAGACATATTCGGCGCTGCGCGGCCGGCGCAGCGGGACGGCCGTCAGGAAGCCGCCCCGAGCCAGCGTGGCGCGGATGCTGCGCTCGACGTTCATGCGCCGGCTCGAGCCCGGCTCTCGCCAGGAGATCTGCCGGGCCAGCTTGCGCTGCGGCGGCGGCGTGGTGACGAGCAAGCCTTCGACGGGCAGAGACACCGGCTGGCCTCTGGCGCCGACCTCCGGATTGACCAGGCTCGCGCTCAAGGCGCGAGGAAGGCTCGCAACCGCCCAGGCCAGCGTCAAGGCCGCCGGCAGGAAGGCCAGCCACGGCAGCCAGGGCGGCCAGGTGACGACAGCGGCGGGTCGGGGTGGCCCGACCGGAGCGCCATTGGCGAACCGCGCCAGGATCTGCCGCTGCGTATCGTCCAGTGCGCTTTCCTGGTCCGCCGTGCCGATCGTCGAGGGCATGGTGCCGCTCTCGATCGCCGCGTCCACGGCGGCATAGTGTGTGAGGGCACGCACCCCCCCGGCGTCGCGCGGGATCGGCGCGTCCGCCCGCAGCGACCATTGCCGCAGCATGGCGGCGAGGAAAGCCGCCGGCGCCGCCGCCGAGTCGGATTCGCCGGCATAGATCGCGGCCAGGGCACGCGGCGTGATGTCGTTGCCGTGCTGGACCACCGCGCCGACCGTGATGGTCATCGCCGCCCGATAGGCACGGGTGTCGGGAGCCGCCGCCGCATCATTGGTCGCGTCCGGGGCCACGAGGGGGAGCGGCGCTGGGCTGGGCACAGGTTCCGGTGGCGCCGGGCACCCCGAGCATGGCGGAGGAGCGGGCCCCTCCCATCCCACGTAGAGGCCCAGCGCGGCGACACCAACCGCCACGACCGTGGCGATCAGCATGCCGGCGTTCCGTCGGGACGGCGGCGGCCGGAGCGATGGAGGCGGCGGTGCCGACGATGACGCGACCCCGGCGATGGGCGGATCAAACGCGCCGGGCAGGCCTGCCCGGGCCGCGACGGCCAGGGCCGCGGCGCTTTCGCGCGTCTCGGCGAGGACCGGCGTCAGGTAGCGCAGCCAGAGGTCGGCCGCCGGCTCCTCGCCGATCCGGCGCCAGCCCTTCGAAGCATTGAGGCCGAACATGGCCACGACGGCGTCGATGCGCTGCTGCGGCGAGACGCGCTGCAGGGTCGCTCCGATGCCGCCGAGCCGTCGCTCCTGCTCATAGCGCGCGAACAGGGCGTCCAGGCCGGCCGCCGTCGGCACGAAGCGGTAGCTGACCTCGTCGCGATAGCCGACCTCGGCGCCCGTCATCGGCCCCTCCCCGCGCTTCGAGCCTCACACCTGGCGCTGGATCAGGTCGGTGAGGATGGTGCGGTCGCTCTTCAGCTTGGCGAGGGCGGCGACGATGGCCGGCAATCGCCGCTCGAGCGGCGGCGGCGCCGACCGGCTGGGATAGGCCAGCAGGGTTGCCGCATCGATGGTCTCCGAAATGCCGGGGCGCTTGTCGAGCTGCATGCCGCGAAACTCCTCGAGGAGCCGCAGCAGCATCGCCCGATCGTCGTCGGGCAGCGTGAACGCGTCGCCGCCGCCCGGCGGCAGCCGCTTGCGCAGGCCGCTCGCGATGATGCGCCCGAGGATGTCGCCTTCGGGAAAGGCGATCTCGTGGAAGACGCAGCGGCGCAGGAAGGCGTCCGGCAATTGCCGCTCCTCGTTCGAGGTGACGACGACGATCGGGCGCAGATCCGGCGCGATGCCGCCCGGGGTCTCGGGCTCGGCCGCGTCGCCCTCGCGCCGCGCCAGCTCCGGCACCCGGAACGACAGGTCCTCGATCTCGCGCAGCAGGTCGTTGGGAAAATCGCGGGAGGCCTTGTCGATCTCGTCGAGGATGACCACCGAGCGCCGCGGCCGGCCGGGATGGGAATAGGGCCGGCTGCCGCGCAGCAGGTGCCGGATCGAGGCCTCCTCGTGCGCGTCGAGGATGGCCCGGCCGAGCGCCTGGTATTCGACGTAGTCGGCTATATCGGGCGCCGGCGCGGCGGGATCGCGGGTGGCCTGGGCATCGCGGAACCGCCCGATGGCGTCGTAGCTGTAGAAGAGGTCGCGCGCTTCGGAATTCGACTTGGTCGAGAAGAAATGCACGCGGCCGATGCCCATGCAGCGTGCGATGGCATAGCCGAGCTCGGTCTTGCCGCAGCCGGGCTCGCCGGAGACCAGGAGGGGGCGGCCGAGGCCGATGGCGACGTCGATCGCGGCCATCAGCTCCTCGGTGAAGACGTAGTCGCGTCCCTTGTCGGCCACGATGCGGCCATTCTCCTCGATCTCGGCGCGGTCGCCGCCGTCACGCGGAAAGCTGTTGAACCACATGGCCTCCTCCCCTGCCTCCGCCTCAGCGGGCCGCCTCGACATAGCCGCGCACCACCGGCGCGAGGATGTCCTCGGCCTCCAGCATCGGCAGGCGGCGCCCGTCCGGCAGGACGCCGTCGACGTCGCGGAACAAACGGTCCTGGTCGATCTTCCAGATGGTCTGCAGGGCGCCGCACCAGCCCGTGAGATCGGCGCTGCCGACATCGTCGAAGGCCAGGCAGGCGCCGCAGCCGGGCGGACGGGCATCGAAGCTCCAGAGCGCGCCGAGCTCGGCGCGCCTGGCGGCGAAGCGGTCCGGGCTGCCGCGGGGCGCATTGTCGCAATAGACCACGATCACCTGCAGCCGGTCGGCCCCCGCTCCCGTCGCCGGGTCGGCGCAGTGTCGCGCCAGGGCCAGGACCAGCTCGCGTTCGCGCGCCACGTCGCAGCCGTCGATCGCCACGGCCGCCTCGACGATGGTGGGCCGGCGCGCCTGCAGGAGGGTCCGCAGCTGCTGCTGGACCAGGCCCAAGGCCACGCGTGTCGACAGGCTCCGGCCCGGCCAGGTCAGATGCTCCAGGGCCCAGCCCGGCGCCGCCGCCTCGTCCTTGCCGAGCAGCACGGCCTCGAGCCGCCGGCGCGTGTCGAGCCCCTGCGCCCCTGCCGGCGGCAGGCGCACCAGGCGCTCGAGAAAATTGCGGTGATTGTCGACATGCCGGCAGGCGAAGGCATGGACCAGGCCCGGATTGTCCTCCGCTTGGGAGAGCTGGATCAGGCCCGCGGGATCCTCCCGGTCCATCAGGATCATGGCGGCGCGCTGGCGCCTCTCGTTGCGCTTGGCCGAAACCTGGGCGACCTGGCGCTGAACCGGCGCGGCCCGAGGCGTCGCCGTGGTCTGGCGGGGCGGCACCACGCCGACCAGGGCGCCATGGCCCGTCCGGCGCAGGTGGCGCACGATCGCGGTGACCGGGATCGCCTGGTTCCACTTGCCCCAGTTGTTGCGATCCAGCTTGGGATCGCCGGCATGGTGCAGGGCGATGAAGCGGAAATCATTGTCGAAGCAGGCGGCGCCGGAGGAGCCGGCCCGCGTCGTGGCGCTGTGGCGCAGGCGCAGGTCGCCGTCGAGGAGCTTCAGCACGCGGCCCTTGCTCTCCTGGATCGGCATCGCCTTGCGCTGCTCTTCCTCCGAAGGGTGCTGCCAGATCCAGATGTCGGTGCCCTCGACCGGCACTCCACCGTCGTCGGGGATGGTGAGCCAGCCGCGCAGCCGCTTGGCCGAGCGCAGCGGGTTGGTGACCGGCTGCTCGCCGATCCGCTCGACCAGCCTGATGATGGCGTAGTCGAGGTGGTCGTCGTCGAAGCCCGCGTCGGCGCCGGCAAGGTCCTTGTCGCTGTAGCGGCTCCTGGCGTTGATGTCCCAGTCGGCCGCGAAGCCGACGGACAAAGCGCCGGCGGGGTCGCCGAACCAGGCATCCCCTCGGAAATCGAAGCGGCAACGGGCCTTGGCATACTGCTCGGGCCGGCGGAGCAGCGCCTCCATCACATGGAAATTGGTGAGCACCAGGTCCGGGCCGACGAGAATGCCGGTCCCCATGGAACCGACGCCGGTGTCGATGGCGCAGGTCCAGTCGATGCGCTCGCACAGGCGATCGATGTGCTCGCCCGGCGAGCGCAGGAACGCCAGCGGATCGACGGAGACTTCCAGGCCCGCCATGTCTCTTCCATCCCGTCGGCAGCGATCCGACCGCACGCACGGACACGCCGGTCCGCCGCATGTACCGGCGGTTGCGATCATGCAGGCTTTCCCGGTCGGCCGCGGTATCCCTCGGAACGCTGGCGCCCACCGGCCTTGCGCCGTCATTCGCAGGCCGGACGAACGCGAGCCGCACCGCGACCGCCCGCGTCGCCAGCGGCATGCATCGGGCTCGCAACCAAGCTAGTCGCCTTTGTTCCCTTCGGTCAATGCCGCTAGGGAATGGGCGGGGAAGGCACGACAGCGCTTCGCCCGACACGCCGATCGGGGGCGCGATGCGGCCGCCCGCTCAGAGTGCCCCGGCGATGGCCTTGCCGCAGGCCTGCGTATCCGCCCGGCCGGCCAGGTCGCGCGTGCGCAGCGCGGGCTCGGCCAGCGTCCGCTCGATCGCCGCGACGATCGCGGCCGCGGCTTCGGCATGGCCGAGATGCTCCAGCATCATCGCGCCGGACCAGATCTGCCCGACCGGATTGGCCACGCCCTGGCCGGCGATGTCGGGGGCCGAGCCGTGCACCGGCTCGAACAGCGAGGGAAAGCTGCGGTCCGGATTGATATTGGCGGAGGGCGCGATGCCGATCGTGCCGGTGCAGGCGGGGCCGAGGTCGGAGAGGATGTCGCCGAACAGGTTGGAGGCGACGACCACGTCGAACCAGTCGGGATGCAGCACGAAATGCGCGGTGAGGATGTCGATGTGGAACTTGTCCCAGGTCACGCCGGGATAGGCCTGCGCCATCGCTTCGACGCGCTCGTCCCAATAGGGCATGGTGATCGAGATGCCGTTCGACTTGGTGGCCGAGGTCAGGTGCCGGCGCGGCCGCCGGGCGGCGAGGTCGAAGGCGAATTTGAGGACGCGGTCGACGCCGATCCGGGTCATCACCGTCTCCTGCACCACCACTTCGCGGTCGGTGCCGGCGAACATGCGCCCGCCGATGGAGGAATATTCGCCTTCGGTGTTCTCGCGCACCACCCAGAAATCGATATCGCCGGGCCTGCGTCCGGCGAGCGGGCACGGCACGCCCGGCATCAGGCGGACCGGGCGCAGGTTGACGTACTGGTCGAACTCGCGGCGGAACTGCAGCAGCGAGCCCCAGAGCGAGACATGGTCGGGCACCGTCGCCGGCCAGCCGACGGCGCCGAAGAAGATGGCATCGTGCGAGCCGATCCGCTCCTTCCAGTCCTCCGGCATCATCCGGCCGTGCCGGGCGTGATAGTCGCAGGAGGCGAAGTCGAACCAGTCGAGCGTGAGGCCGATGCCGAAGCGCGCCGCGGCCTTCTCCAGGACGCGGACGCCCTCGGGCATGACCTCCTTGCCGATGCCGTCGCCGGGGATGACCGCGATGCGGAGCGTGTTCGAAGGGGCCATGGGACGTGCCTTCCGGTCAGGCGGCGGCGCGGCCGCGCTGCGCCGCGCGGCTCGCGAGGGTGGCGGCGAGGCGCAGCGCGCTCTCCAGGGCGCCGGTGCTCGCCACGCCCTTGCCGACGATGTCGAAGGCGGTGCCGTGCGCCGGCGTGGTGAAGACCGTGTCGAGACCGGCCGTCACGGTGACGCCGCGGTTGAAGCCGCGCAGCTTGGTCGCGATCTGGCCCTGGTCGTGATACATGGCGACGACGCTGTCATACGCGCCGGCGAAGGCCTTGATGTAGACGGTGTCGGCCGGGAACGGGCCCTTGCAGTCGATGCCGCTCGCCGCGGCGGCCTGCACCGCCGGGCCGATGACCTCGATCTCCTCGCGGCCGAACAGGCCGTTCTCGCCGGCATGCGGATTGAGCGCGGCGACGGCGATGCGCGGCGTCTCGATCCCCGCCCGCCGCATGGTGCGGTCGACAAGCCCGATCGCCTCGAGGATGCTGGCATGGCTGATCTGGTCGAGCGCGGTGCGCAGCGAGACGTGCGAGGTGACCCGCGACATCCATTGCCCGTCGAGCACGTTCATCTCGGAGAAATAGCCGCGATGGCCGAGGAGATGGGCGAACATCTTGTGCTCGTCGGGAAACTTCCAGCCGCCGGCATGCAGGGCCGCCTTGTTGAGCGGGGCGAAGGTGACGGCATCGATCGCACCCGCCTGGGCCAGGCGCACCGCCTCGGCCAGGGTCTCGCCGGTCAGCCGGCCGGACTCCGGCGAGACGACGCCGCGCGGCAGGCGGCCGGGATCGATATTGCCGAGGTCGAGGAGCGGCGTCGCGGCGTCGTCCCAGTCGATGTCCTCGATGCTCGATACCGCCCGGACAGCCAGCCGCACGCCCGTATCGCGCTCCCCCATGTCGAGCACGCGGCGGTCGCCGAGGACGAGGATGCGCGCCGCCTCGCGCAATCGGCCGTCCGCCAGCACGCGGGCACAGAGCTCCGGACCGATGCCGGTCATGTCGCCGAGCAGGAGGGCGATGCGGGGCAGGTCGGGGGAACCGGCCGGTCGGGACATGGACGCCTCCTCGGCTCGAGCGGCGGCAGGCCGTCGCTGGACGCCGGCGCATGGTGAAGGGGCGCGGCAAAAAGTCAACTGAATATTGTTGACAATAAGCAATCTGAGGGGGACCTTATGCGCCGTCCGGGGTCGTGAGGCGGTTCGTCATGGCCGGACTTGATCCGGCCATCCACGCGAACTCGACATGAGCCTGTGTTCGCGTGGATGGCCGGGACGAACCCGGCCATGACGGCGGAGAGCGCAGCGCGCTTATCTGCGGACGCATCTTGAGGGAGGACGGCCCATGCAAAGCCGAACGGGCGCAGCCGCAAGTCCGGCGCAGACCGCGATGCCGCCGCTGGCAGAGCGCCATGCGAGCCTGATGGAGGGCTTCTCCCGGCGCACGATCCGCACGAGCGGCGCCGAGATCAACGTCGCGGTCGGCGGCGAGGGCCCGCCGCTCTTGTTGCTGCACGGCAATCCCCTGACGCATGTGAGCTGGCACCGGATCGCGCCGACCCTGGCCAGGTCCTTCACCGTGGTGGCCCCGGACCTGCGCGGCTATGGCGACAGCTCCAAGCCGGACGGTGGGCCGGACCATGCCGCCTACACCTTCCGCGCCATGGGCGAGGACGCGTTCGACGTGATGGACAGCCTCGGCTTCGACAGCTTCGCCCTGGCCGGCCACGACCGCGGGGCGCGCGTCGGCTTCCGCATGGCGCTGGACCGGCCGGAGCGCGTCAGCCGCTTCTGCGCCCTCGACATCATTCCGACCCATCATCTCCTGACCAACGTGACGCTGGGCTGGGGCCTGGAGAGCTATCACTGGTTCTTCATGGCGCAGAAGGCGCCCTTCCCCGAGCGGCTGATCTGCGCCGACCTCGACTATTACATCCAGTACAAGCTCAACAAGAAAGGCGTCGGCCTCGAGATCTTCACGCCGGAGGCCCTGGCCGAATATGCCCGCTGCACCACGCCCGCGCAGATCCATGCGGTGTGCGAGGACTACCGGGCGACGGTGACGCTCGACCTCGCCATGGACAGCACCGATTTCGGCAAGCGCAGGATCGGCTGCCCGGTGCTGGTGCTGTGGGGCAGCAACAGCCATGTCGGCCGCCACCTCAAGCCGATCGAGGCCTGGTCGCCCTGGGCCGAGGACCTCAGGGGCTGGGCCATCCCGACCGGGCACTATCCGGCGGAGCACCGGCCCGACCTCGTCTACGAAAGCTTCTGGACCTTCTTCAACGGCGGCGAGCCCCGGCCCTATTCGGCCGCGCGGGATGCCGCATAGCGCCGGCGCGTCCCGGACTTTCGCAACGCCGCCGCCCGGCAGCGGCCTGACCCCGGGCCCCGGCCGGTCAAAGCCATGCCTTGATCTGTTGATCCGTGAGGTTCGCACCACACAAGATGGTCGCGACGCGGCTGCCGTTCAGCGCAGACGCTTGTGCGAGAACGGCTGCGAGCCCCGCCGCTCCGGCCGGCTCGACGAGGCGGTTCCATGTTTCATGGGCGAACCGCATCGCATCCAGAATCTGGTCGTCATCGACGAGAACGACGTCGTCGATGGTTTCCTTGAGCCATGCGATCGCCGACGGCACGGGATTCCGGACAGCAATTCCGTCGGCGATCGTGCAAGCCTCGCGGGTCGAGATCACTTCACCCGCCTTGTAGGACAGAGCCATGCAGGGCGCGCCCTTTGCGGCAACGGCGACGACCCTTGTCAGCGGCGATCTCGACTTGAACCAGCACCCTATTCCGGCCGCCAGCGCACCGTTGCCGAGCGGAATGAAAGCTGCGTCGATATCTTCGACCTCTTCGGTCAGTTCCGCCGCGATCGTTCCAGCCCCTTCCGCGATGGCTGCGCTCGCACCGTCCTCGACGAACTGCAGATTCCGTTCGCCGGCGTAGGTCTTGGCGGCTTCCTTGGCAGCGTCGAAGTCCTCCCCGACGAGAAGGACCTCCGCCCCAAACCTGCGCATGGCATCGATCTTCAGCGGATTGGCCTTCAGGCTCGCGAAGACGACCAGAGGTCGCCCATGCCGCGCGGCATTATAGGCAAGCCCCTGACCAAAGTTCCCGGCCGATGCCGTGACCAGAGGCGCTCCGGCGTCGGTGAGATCTGCGCAAAAATACCCTGTACCGCGCCCCTTGAAGCTGCGGATCGGGTTGTCCGTTTCGTCCTTTGCGACGAGGGACAGCGCCAGCCTTTCGGAATGCAGCAGGCTGGTGTTCAGAAAGATCGGATCGATGCGCCTGCGCGCATCCTCGATGTTCGTGGCTGAGAGAGGCGCTTGTTTTGTCATGAGGAGACATTATGAATTCTCTACGCGGAAAAACCGCGTATAAATCAGGCTCATAGCGGATTTTCCGCATCTATGGTCGAGCGCACGCCATGGACGACATCGACCGCACCATTCTTTCGATCCTCCAGGAGACCGCCGACGTTCCCGGCAAGGTCATTGCTGACACCGTCAATCTTTCCACCTCGGCCGTCGAACGCCGAATCAGCAAACTGAAGCAGGATGGGGTCATCGAGAAGATCGTGGCGGTGGTCAGTCCGAAAGCCGTCGATCGCACCTTGTCCATTCTGGTCGAGCTGGAAATCCAGAACGAACATCGACACACGCTGGAGCAATTCCAGCGGTGGTTGGATCGTGCGCCTGAAGTTCAATCCTGCTGGTATGTCACCGGCGACGTCGACTTTGTCCTGCTGGTGGTTGTCCGCAACCTCGAAGAATACAATGCCTTTGTCGATCGGCTCATGAATGAACAACAGGCGCTCGTGCGAAAATACAAGAGCCTGATCGCGCTCAAAACGATCAAGCATGGCTTGGAGCTTTCCGTCCACGCGTGACGGCTCTTCGCGGCGATCTCGACGAAATCGATTCGACTGTTCCGACGGAGATGGAAGCGACGATAAGAATTGACGTGGCCAGATCACCGGCATGAGGTCGCGGCGATCGTTTTCGGCTCAACCACCCCAGGGCTCGGCCATGAAGAACATTCAGGTCATCGACGGTGCCGACAACTGCACCTTCAGCATCTTCCAGGCTACGAATGCGGAATTCGCTTTGCTTTTCCCGGCCGAGGGGCAGGATCTTCAATTTGCCGAAGACCTCGACGCACAGGCCCTGAACGCGCTCGGGCCGGTCTGGGATCGTCCCATCCCCAAGCGGGACGTCCAGGGCATCCACGGGACCTTGTTCTACGGCTTTGCCGGCAAGCGCAGCCATTTTCCGGCGTCGAAGCAGGAGGCGGACTGGCCGGCGGACGCTCTCAATCCGGCGCAACGACGTCGGCATGTCCGAGGTCCTCGATAGGCCCGGCTGTCGTCTATGCGAGATCTGCCGCCGCCTCCCGCTCGATCGCTCCGACGATGGCATCCGTCATGCCTTGCGTGCCGGTGGCGCCGCCGATGTCGCCGGTGCGGGTCTGCGGCGAAGCCAGCGCCGTCGCGATGGCGCGCTGCATCAGCGCCGCGGCCGTCACGGCTTCGCCGACGCCCCGGTTGAGCCCGAGCCATTCCAGCATCATCCGGGTGGATTCGATCATCGCATAGGGATTGGCGATGCCCTTGCCGGCAATGTCGGGGGCCGAGCCGTGCGTCGCCTGCGCCATGGCGATGTCGCCCTCGCCGATGCACAGGCCCGGCGCCATGCCGAGGCCGCCGACCAGGCCGGCCGCCTCGTCGGACAGGATGTCGCCGAACATGTTGGTGGTCACCACCACGTCGAAAATCTGCGGCTCGCGCACCAGGCGCATGGCGAAGGTATCGACGATGACCTCGTCGACCGCGACGTCGGGAAACTCGCGCGCGGCGCGGTAGCACTCCTCCACGAACATGCCGCAGCCGAGCTTGAACACGGTGTTCTTGTGGACCAGCGTCAGCTTCTTGCGCCGCGAGCGGGCGATGGCGAGCGCCGCCCTGGCGACGCGGTAGCTGCCGGCGCGGGTAATGACGCGGACCGAGATGGTGACGTCCTCGGTCGGGCGGAACTCGCCGCAGCCGGCGACGACGTTGCGGTCCGGCTGGAAGCCCTCGTTGTTCTCGCGCACGATGACGAGGTCGATGTCGTCGCGCAGGGCGCCGAGGCCGGGGAAGGCGCGGGTCGGGCGCACATTGGCGAAGAGGCCGAAATGCTTGCGCATGATCGGGTGCGGATTGATCGCACCCGGCCCCTTGGGATAGGCCTGATGGCCGATCGGCCCGAGGATGAAGCCGTCCATGCCGGACAGCGCTTCGAGGGTGCCTTCCGGCAAGGTCGAGCCGTGGCTGTCGAGAGCGCGGCGCCCGATCGGCATCGGCCTCCAGTCGATGGCAAGGCCGGCGCGGGCCGAGGCGGCGCGGGCGACGCGCACGGCCGCCGGCACGATCTCGTGGCCGATATCGTCCCCCTCGAGGACGCCGATGGTGAGAGGAGCCATGCGCGCTGCCCTCAGCCGGCCCGGATGACGAGCGCCATCAGCGGCGCGATCGAAGGCAGCGTCTCGAGGTCGCGCACCCGCGCCACCACTTCGTCCGCCGCGGCCCGGCCGAGCCGGGCATGCCCGGCGCAGTCGCGGAACTTGTCGGCGACCTCCTCGTAGCTCATCGGATCGGCCGGGCTGCCCTTGCCGAAATCGGCCCGGCCGTGGACGGTGCGGCCGTTGCGCAGGGAGATGTCGATGATCGTCGTCATCTTGTGATAGCCGGCCCGCTCGGCCTCCTCGTCGACGACGAAGTCGATCCTTTCGATCATCGCCTTGACATCGGGACGCTGCGTCGTGGGGTCGGTGAACTCGGCCAGGCCCGCCCTGCCCTCCAGCAACAGGATGGCCATGCAGAACTCCATCGAGAACTTGGCCTGCAATTCGTCATGCGGGCGATGATGGATCAGGGCGTTCGGCATGTTCGAATTGGTGCCGACGCGCACGCGCTCCACGTCCGCTACCTCGATGCCGTTCTCGCGGATCAGGCGCAGCATCTCGGTCATGCCGGGATGGGTCAGCGAGCCGGATGGGTGCGGCTTGATCGAGATGCCGGGGTCGGCGAAGGTCCAGGGCGCGCCGAGGCGGCCATGGATGGCGGCGAGGTCGTAGCCGCCGCCGGCCGCCCGGAAGAAGCCGCGCGGCGCCTCCAGGATCCTGTCCGTCGCCGTCCAGCCATAGCCGGCGAACTGCGCCGCCGCGACGCCGCTCTCCGAGGCGCGGCCGGCATGGAAGGGCTTGGTCATCGTGCCGAAATTCTCGCGCAGGCCGGCCGACTGACTGCCGGCGATCGACAGGGCCCGCGCCGTGGTCTCGCGGTCGAAGCCCATCAGCGCCGCGCTGGCGGCGGCGGCGGCGAAGGTGCCGCAGGTGGCGGTGGCGTGGAAGCCGGTCTGGTAGTGGCGCGGATCGATCGCCTCGGCAATCTTGCACTCGACCTCGACGCCGAGATGGTAGGCGAGCATGACGTCGCGGCCCGAGGCGCCGGTGAGCTCGCCGACGGCGAGCGCGGCCGGCAGGGCCGGCGCCGTCGGATGGGTCAGGAGGCCATAGACGCGGTCGGCGGCGACGGCGAGCTGGGTGTCGTCATAGTCGTCGGCATGGATGCCGACGCCGTTGGCGAAGGCGGCGAAGCGCGGCGCCACCTTGCGGCCGCCGCCGATCACGGTCGCGGCGCCCGCGGCGAGGCCGAGCTCGTCGAGATGCCGGCGCACCAGCGCGCCGCTCTGGGCCACCGAGCCGGACAGGGCGAGGCCGATGCCGTCCAGAATGGATTTCTTGCCGAGGGCGACGACCGCCTCGGGCAGGTCGTCCGCCTTCGTGCTCACGACGAAGTCGGCGACATGGTTGGTGAGTTCGACGCCGGCGCGGGCGATATCCTGCATGGCCTTCCTCTCGCAGCGGGCGCGGCCGCGGGGATCACCCGCCGAGCCGTCGCACCAAGGTCTCCAGGCGCCGCAAGGCGCCCGAGCGCGGTGGCGAAGCGTCATGCCGAGACGGCAACACGCTCCGTCGCCTTCTCAGGGAAAGTGGACCTACGAATGGTAAACTGTCAACAATTTTCTGACGACAACGCGATCCCTAACGCTTCGCCGGGCTTCGCGCCAGCGCGGCCCGGTGCGTGCGCTGCATGCCGTTGACGATATGGGCGCGGCCGGCGGCGAAGGCGCGCGCGGCATCATGCGCCGCGACGGCGTCGAGAAGGGCGCGATGCTCGGCATTCGAGACGTCGAGCACGTCGCCGCTCGACAGGGCGCGGTAGCGCTGGATGTGCAGCTCACGGGCGAGGCTGAGATAGATCTGCGCCAGGCGGGCATTGCCGCACATCCGCGCCACCTCCGAATGGAACTCGAGGTTGACCGGATAGTACTGGCTGACCTCGCCCAGCCTGGCGAGCTCGTCCATGCGGTCGACCAGGGCCCTGAGCTTGGCGACCTCGGGCTCGGTGATGCGCTCGGCGAGCAGCATGGCCATGCAGGCGAAGACACCTGCCCGCGCTTCGGAGACCTCGCGGGCCTCGCTCTCGCTGAGCTCGCGGACGAAGAAGCCGCGGTTGGGGATGATCTGGATCAGGCCGAGGGCGGCGAGCGCGCTGCAGGCCTCGCGGATCGGCCCGCGGCTGACGCCGAGGCGCTGGGCGAGGGCGTTCTCGTTGATGCGCTCGTTCGGCGTGAACTCACCCTCGACGATCATCCGCTCGATCTCGGCCTGCACCACGTTGGCGAGCGAGCGCGTGCGCAGGAAATCGATCGGGGAGAAGCTCGGCGCGTCGGCGGGGCTGTCGCTCATGGCCTGCTCTCCCGCCGGATCGCCGGAACACGGCACCGCGCGGCCGGCGATGTGTATCCTTCATGTCCACCGCCCATGTCCGGATCCCCCTTCTTCAACGGCGAGGCCAGCACTGCGATCGACTCCTGTTCCCGATGCGTTGCCAGCCATCACTCGGATGGTGCCGCATCTTGTCAAGCGCCGGGCGAGATTTCATGTGTCCGAGCTCCGAAACGGCGGCCGGGCCGGGCGGCCTCAGGTCGTCCCCTCCCTGGCGCCCGGCCCGCCCAGGACCGGCACCCGGTTGGCGATGAAGACGACGGTGAAGGAGACGACGAGAAGCAGGATGCCGAGCACCGAGATCGCGCCGAAATCGCCGCTTTCGTTGAGATCGTAGATGATCACCGAGACCAGCTTGGTGTTGGCCGTCGTCAGGAGGATGGTCGCCGACAATTCGCGGATGGTGCCGATGAAGACGAAGCACCAGGCCGCGACGATGTTGGTGCGCAGGAGCGGCGCCGTGATCTGCCACAGGCTCCTGAGGCGCGTGGCGCCGAGGATGCGGCTCGCCTCCTCCAATTCCGGATGCACGCCGCTGAAGGCGGCCGAGAGCTGCTGGTAGCCGGCCGGCAGCTCCAGGGTGAGAAAGGCGATCAGCAGGATCCACAGCGTGCCGTAGAGGCGGAACGTCGGATTGGCATAGGCCAGGAACAGGCCGACGCCGAGCACGATGCCGGGGACGGCGATCGGGGCGGTGGCGAGCAGGCCGAGCCAGCTCGTGCCGGCGACCGGGCGCCGCGCCACGAGATAGGCGATGACGAGCGCCATGGCCGTGGCGATGGTCGCCGTCATCAGGCCGAGCACCAGCGTGTTCCAGATGGCGAGCCGCGTGCTGGAGAAGTCGAACAGCACGAACTCGAAATTGTGCAGCGTCAGGCTCTCCCACGTCAGCGGCTCGGCGATGGTGTGGGTCAGCGCCGTCTTCAGGAGCGCCGCATAGGGGAAGATCACGGTGAGGCAGAGGATCAGGACGACATAGGCCCAGGCGAGCCAGGCCCAGCGCCCGAGCCGCACGCGGCGCGCCGCGCCGCTCTTGCCGCCGAGCACGGTATAGCCGCGGCGGCCGAGCAGCCATTTCTGCCCCTGCAGCAGGAGCACCGTGACGACGAGCAGCGGCAGGGCGCTGGCGGCCGCGAGGTCGAGGCGCGGCGGGAACTGGAAGAAGCTCCAGATCTTGGTGGTGATGACGTGGAAGCCGGCCGGCAGGGCGAGGATCGCCGGCGAGCCGAACATGGTCAGCGCCTGCACCACGGCGACCAGCGAGCCGGCCAGCATTGCCGGCAGCACCATCGGCAGGGTGATGCGCCTGAGCGTCGCGCCCGGCCTGGCGCCAAGGATGGCGGAGGCCTCCTCCAGGTCCGACGGCACCCTGTCCAGGGCATTGGCCACCAGGGTGAAGACGAAGGGGAAGGAGTAGCAGGTGACGGCGAAGACCAGGCCGGGGAAGGAGAAGATGTTGAAGAGGTAGTCGGAGGGATCGGCGCCGAAGGCCCAGCGGTAGATTGCGTTGAGGATGCCGCTGTTCGGCGCCGCCAGCATCTCCCAGGCAAGGGCGCCGAGGAAGGGCGGCGTGACGAAGGAGGCGGTGACGAGGCTGCGGATGAAGCGCCGCCCCGGCATGTCGGTGCGCGCCACCAGCCAGGCGAGCGGGGTTGCGACCAGGCAGGAGAAGAAGCCGACGCCGGCGGCCAGCGCGAGCGCGATCAGGAAGGCGCGCCGGATGGCCGGATCGACCAGCAGGCGGCCGAAATTGGCCAGCGTCGGCATGCCGCTCTTGTCGACCAGGCTGTACCAGGCCAGCCAGAACAGCGGCAGCAGGACCAGCACGCACAGGATGGCGGCGAGCAGGAGGAACAGCGGTGTCGAGAGATCGAGACGCCGCGCCGGCCTGCCGCCCGCGCCGCCGAGGGTCAGTGTGGTGCTGGTCACCGTCTGCCTCATGTTCCGAAATACTGCTCGTATTTCTGCTTGATGGTGTCGACCGCATCGCGCACGGCGGCGGGATCGGAATAGATCAGCTTGATCTGCGACAGCGGCGTGCGCGTCGCCTTCTCCTTGATGTCGGGCCGGACCGAGCGCAGGCCGCCGAAGTCGTAGTTCAGCTGCTGGGCCTCCTGGGTGAACATGAAGGCGTAGAACAGCCTGGCGGCGTTGGGATGCGGCGCGTGACCGAGGATCGCCGCATTGCCGAAGGCGATCGAGGTGCCCTCGGGGGGATAGACCACCTTGATCGGCACGCCCTTATCCTGAAGGATGAAGACGTTGTATTCGTTGCCGTCCGCCTGGATCGGCCGCTCGCCCTGCGACAGGATCTTGGGCGGCTCGGTCGAGGACTGGACCTGCATGATGCCCTGGTGGCCGAGCTTCTCGAAATAGTCCCAGCCCAGGAGCTGGCTCATCGCATAGGTCGCGGTCATGACGTTGCCGCTGTAGCCGGGATGCGACTTGACGAGCTTGCCCTTGTATTTGGGGTCGAGAAGGTCGGTCCAGGTCCTGGGCGCGTCTTCCGCCTTCACCAGGTCGGAGCGGTAGGCGAGGACGGTCAGGGTGCAGCGGAACGCGGCATATTGCCCGTCGGGGTCGCGGTCCTTCTCGGGCCAATACTTGGCCACGTCCTCGGGGACCGCGGGGCTGAGCCAGCCCTGGTCCTTGAACACCAGGAAATGCGCGGCGTCCGAGGTCTCGATCACGTCGGCATTGTAGACGCCGCTGGAATATTCCTGGCCGATGCGCTGGAAGACGCGTTCGGAGCCGGCACGCTCGACCTGGACGCTGATGCCGGGATATTTCGCCTTGAAGGCGGCCCCGAGCTTCTCGGCCACCTGCACGTCGGTCGAGGTGTAGTAGACGACGTGGCCCTCCTTGGTGGCCGCGGCGACGAGGTCCGATGTGACGGGATAGGGGGCCGGGGCGCCCGCCGACGCCGCCTGGCTCAATGCCAGGCCGCCGACGAAGACGGCCGCTGCGATCATGGTCCTCGACATGGATTCCCTCCCTGGTTTCGTGCTGGCAAGGCTCTGGTCTTGACCGTCGGCCGGGAAAGCCGGCCGTCGGCGCCGAGCTAAAGTGCGAGCGCCCGGCAGGTGTCCGGCGGGCAATGGAGCCAGACCTGCTCGCCCGCGGGAATGGCGACGTCGACGGGCGCGATCGCCCGCACCGTGTCGCCGCCCGATGTGCTGAGGAGATAGTCGCGGTGGGAGCCGAGATAGACCTGCCGCACGACCTGCCCGGCCGCCCAGTTGGTGTCCTCGCCCGGCGGCCGCTGCCGCGCCAGCCGGACGTCGTGGTGACGCACCGAGACCGCGGTCTCGGCGCCGGTGGCAAAATCGCCGCCGCCGCAGCGCAGCACGAGCCCGCCGCCGCAATCGACCGCGTCCGCGCCGACGCGGCGGCCCGAGAAGACATTGGTGCCGCCGATGAACTGCGCCACGAATTTCGAGCGGGGCCGCTGATAGATCTCCTCTGGCGTGCCGGCCTGCTCGACCGCGCCCCGGTTCATCACCACGATCATGTCGGCAGCGGTCATCGCCTCGGTCTGGTCATGGGTGACATAGACGGTGGTGTAGCGGAACTCGTCGTGCAGCCGGCGGATCTCGAAGCGCATCTCCTCGCGCAGATTGGCATCGAGGTTGGACAGCGGCTCGTCGAGCAGCAGCGTCTCCGGCTCGACGACCAGGGCGCGCGCCAGCGACACCCGCTGCTGCTGGCCGCCGGAGAGCTCGGCGGGATAGCGCTCGGCGAGCTCGGCCAGGCGCGTGGCCTGCAGGATGCGGCCGACGCGGGTGCGGACGTCCTCCCGGCCCAGGCGCCGGAGCTTCAGGCCGTAGGCGACGTTCTCGAACACGGTCATGTGCGGCCAGAGCGCATAGCTCTGGAAGATCATCGACATGTTGCGCGCCTCGGGCGGCTCGCTGGCCCCAGGCGAGGAGATCACCCGCCCGCCGACGCGGATCCGGCCGTCCGAGGGCTGGACGAAGCCGGCGATCAGGCGCAGCGTCGTGGTCTTGCCGCATCCCGACGGGCCGAGCAGGCAGACCAGCGTGCCCTTTTCAATGGCGAGATCGACCGCATCGACGACCGTCAGGCTGCCGTAGCGCTTGGTCAGGCCGTCCAGTTCCACAAAGGCCATGCCGTTTCCCTGCCTGCTGCTGGCACATGGGCTTCTTGTTCTTGCCTGCCGTGATGGTTTCCTTAACTCTGTCAATTGTCAACAATAAACTGAAAACGACCCAATTCAGCGGCAGGAATCAGACCTGCCCGGTCGCGACCGCCAGCCCCAGGAACAGGACCGAGCCGGCCAGCATCAGCGCCAGGGCGCCAGCCTTCGTGCGCGAGACGGCGACCGCCGCCAGCAGCGCCACGCACCAGGCCACCCACCCTCCCCTGGCGTCGCGCAGCAGCGAGAAGACGCTGGAGAGCACCAGCCCGGCTGCGATCGGCGCCAGGCCCTTGGCCACGGCGCGCTGCCAGATCGCGCCGGGATGGCTGTGCCAGAGATAGGCGATGCCGAAGACGAGCAGCGAGGACGGCAGGAAGATGGCTGCGGTCGCGAGCACGGCGCCGAGCCAGCCCGAGACGTGCCAGCCGATCAGGGTGACGATCAGCGTGCCGGGGCCGGGCGCCACCCGCGACACGGCGAACACGTCGAGGAAGCCCGGCCCGCTCAGCCAATGATGCTGGTCGACGACGCTGCGCCGAACGTCGCCCAGGATCGAGACGCCGCCGCCGATCGTCATCAGCGACAGCGGCGCGAAGGTGAGGACCAGCGCGAGGAGCGGATCATCCTTGTTCACGGCGGGAGCGTCCGAAGGCCAGGCCGATGCCGATCGGGGCGAACACCGCGATCAGGACCGGGGTCGAGAGGTGGAAGACGAGGGCACCGACGATCGTGCCGGCGAGGATGGCCACCGAGGCGAGATCACCGCCGGCATGGCGCGCCGCCCGGTAGCCGACGGCGAGCGACAGGCCCATGGCCGTGGCCGCCACGCCGGCGAGCAAGGCGCCGGCGACGGGCCAGGCGCTGAGGCGGAGCAGCGTCTCGCCGATCAGCACGATGAGGACGGCCGGCGGCAGGATGACGGCCGCGAGCGCGATCAAGGCCCCGCCGGCGCCGCGGGCACGGTAGCCGAGCCAGATCGCCAGGTTGGCGACGTTGACGCCGGGCAGCGCCTGGCTGACCGCCAGGCCTTCAAGGAACTCGTCCTCCCGCATCCAGCGCCGCCTGACCACCAGCTCGGCATGCATCATGCCGCTGACGCCGCCGCCGAAGCTGGTGATGCCGAGCTTGGCGAAGACGAAGAACAGGGCCGCGAGGCTTTGCCGGCCGGCCTCCTCGGCAGGCGGCGACGGGCTGGCTCCGTCCATGGGCGGCTCCTCAGGGTGAGCTCGGCGGTAGTGCCACGGCCGCGACGGCCGTGCAACCACGGTTTTGTAGTCTGTTGACAGTTTGCAGTAAATAGTAGAACGTCACCACATGGGCGGCGACCTCGAATTCCTCCAGAACCATTCCCTGACCAGCGTGCTGCGGCGCGAGATCGAGGCGCTGATCCTGTCGGGCGCCTTCGGCCCGGGCGAGCGCCTCAACGAGAACCTGCTCGCCGCGCGCTTCGCCGTCAGCCGCGGGCCGGTGCGCGAGGCCTGCCGGGCCCTGGTCGAGAAGGGCCTGCTCGAGCTCGTCCCCAATCGCGGGGTGTACGTGCGCCGGATCGACGACCGCCAGGCTGCAGAGCTCTACGACCTGCGCGCCGGCCTGTTCGCCACCGCGGCCCGCCTGCTGGCCGCCACCATCACGGACGCCGAGCTGGACGAGCTCGACGCCCTGCTTCTCGGCATGGAGGCGGCCGCGGCGCGGCAGTCGCTGGAGGACTACTATCCGCTCAACCTCGCCTTCCACGAGCGGATCCTGAGCTTTGCCGGCAACGCAAGCCTGCTGGCCGCCTATCGCGAGGCGATCAAGGCGCTGCACCTGTTCCGCGAGCGCGGCCTGCTGCACGGCGGCGGCCTCTCGGTCTCGAACAGCGAGCATCGCGCCATCCTCGAGGCCCTGCGCGGGCACCGGCCGCTCGCCGCCATGGAAGCGGCGTTCCTCCACGTCCAGAACGGTAAGGCGCGGATGATCCTGCCCGGCCGCGAGGACGGACAGACCGGGACGGCCTGACCACCCCGGGAAAGACACAAGAACGAGAGGGAGGACCATGACCGCAGACCCGTTCAAGCTCGCCATGGCGCGGCTGGCGATCGCCGCCGCGCTCGGTGCGACGATCCCCGCCGCGCTCGGTGCGACGATCCCCGCCGCGCTCTGCGCGACGATCCCCGCCGCGCTCTGCGCGGCGATCACCGCTCCGGCTCTTGCAGCCGGCAAATATCCGAGCGGCGTCGTGACGCTCGTCACCCATTCCAGCCCGGGCGGCGGCAGCGACGTCTTCCTGCGCGAGATGCTGCCGCATCTGCAGGCGCATCTCGGCGGCACGCTGATCGTGCAGAACATCCAGGGCGGCAGCGGCGCCAAGGCGGTGGCGATCACCGCGTCGGCCCCGCCCGACGGCACGATGCTCTATGCCACCACGCCGACCTACATCTATACCTCGCTGCTCAGCCACCCTGCGGCGACCTACAAGGACCTCGAGCCGCTGGTGAACGTGTTCTACGACCCCGAGGTCGTCTACACCGCCGCCGACTCCGCCTTCCCCGACCTCGCCTCGGTGATCGCGCATGCCAGGGAAGCGCGCGGCAAATGGGGCGCGGCCAACCCGGCCTCGCTCGAGCGCCAGGCGCTCGAGCAGATCAAGCAGAAGACCGGCGTCAACGCCTCGATCGTCACTTTCGAGGGCGGCGGCGACATGCTGATCAACGTGCTCAACCACGGGCTCGACATCGGTGTCGGCGAGGTCGAGGAGATCCGCGCCCAGCTCGATGCCGGCAAGATCCGCCTGCTGGCGGTGCTCGGCGACAAGCGGCTCGACCAGTTCCCCGACCTCAAGACCGCGCGGGAGCAGGGCGTCGACGTCGCGGTGGTCAAGTTCCGCGGCCTCGCCGGCCCGAAGAACACGCCGCCCGAGGTGATCGCCGCCTGGGAGGAGGCCATTCCCAAGCTGCTCGCCGATCCCGCCTACGAGAAAGTCTACCTGGAGAACAATCTCCAGCCCGGCTTCATGAACCATGCCGACTACATCAGGTTCATCGACGGCTTCGGCAGCGACACCACCGCCTTTCTCAGGAAGAGCGGGGTGATCAAATGAACGCCCGTTCGACCGACCGCACGTCGCGCGCCACCGTCGGCCGCGATGCGGTCTGCGGCGTGGCGACGCTCGTCGTCGCGCTCCTCTACTATCTCGGCGCCAGGGCCATCCCGGAGAGCATGCTGGCCGATGCGATCGGGCCGAGCGGGCTGCCGATCGGCTATGCCGGCGTGCTGGCCGCGCTCTCGGTCGTGCTGATCGCGCGCTCGGTGCTCGGCCGCTCGCCCGCAGCCGACAGGCGGGGCGCGCCGACAGCGAGGCCGCCGGCCGCCGACGAAGCGGCGCCGGGGCGAAGCGCCCGACCCCGCCGCGGCGAGGACGTCGCGCTGCGCGACGTCGCCCGCGCGGCCGGTGTCCTGGCGATCGGCATTGCCTATGTCCTGGCCCTGCCGGCGATCGGCTATCCCCTCGGCATCGCCCTGCTCATATCAGCGATGGTGCTCTACCAGGGCGGCAAGGCCGGGCGCAGCCTGGCGCTGGCGGCGATCGGCGGCGCCGCGCTGTTCTGGCTGGTCTTCGCCCATGTCCTCCACCTCCCCGTGCCGATGGGCCTGTGGCCCTCGGTCATCCCCTGAGGACGGCCATGGAAGCTCTCCTCGCCACGCTCTTCACCACGCCGATCGTCCCGGCCGCCGTCGCCGGCGTGATCTGGGGCGTGCTCGGCGGCGCCCTGCCCGGCATATCCCCGTCGATCACCATGGCGCTGCTGCTGCCCTTCACCTATGGCATGGACCCCTCGGCCGCCGTGGTGCTGCTCGGCTCGACCTATTACGGCGCCGAATATGGCGGCTCGATCCCGGCCATCCTGATCCGCACGCCCGGGACCAATTCCGCCGCGGCGACGCTGCTCGACGGCTATGCCATGAACCAGCAGGGCCGCGCCGGCGAGGCGCTCGGCATCTCGCTGTTCTCCGGCGTGGTCGGCGGCATCGTCGGCCTGATGATGCTGGTGCTGCTGACCAAGCCTTTGTCGCAGGTCGCGCTCGCCTTCCAGCCCTCCTCCTATTTCGCCCTCGGCATGCTCGGGCTCAGCGTCATCGCCTCGCTGTCGGGCGACTCCCTGATCAAGGGCCTGATGGCCGGGGTGATGGGCCTGATGGTGGCTTCGATCGGCACCGATCCGGTCACCGGCATGAACCGCTTCACCTTCGACAGCCCCGAGCTCCTGTCGGGCATCCCGCCGATCCTGGTGATGGTCGGCCTCTACGCCGTCGCCGAGCTGATGACCAAGAGCGGCGAGAGCCAATGGGCCAAGGCCGACCGGGCGCAGGCGCGCGTGGTGTTCCCGAGCCCGTCGATGTGGCGGCGGATCGCCCCGGCCCAGCTGATCGGCTCGATCGTCGGCCTGATCGAAGGCGTCACCCCCGGCGCCGGCGGCACGGTCGCCTCCTTCCTCGCCTATAACGAGGCGCGGCGCTGGTCCTCGCGCAAGGAGGAGTTCGGCCACGGCTCGCCCGAGGGCATCGCCGCGCCGGAGGCCGCCAACACCGCGACGTCGAAGACGGCCCTGATCCCGATGCTCAGCCTCGGCATCCCCGGCTCGAACTCGGCCGCGGTGCTGCTCGGCGGCTTCCTGATCCAGGGGCTGATCCCGGGGCCGATGCTGTTCGTCCAGCACGGGGAGGTGGTGACAGACCTCTATCTCGGCCTCGCCGTCAGCGTCTTCGCCCTGATCCCGGTGGGCTATCTCATCATGCCGCCGTGCATCTGGCTGGTGAACCGGCCGCAGCCCTACCTCATGGCCTTCATCTTCGCGCTGGTGCTGTCGGGCGTCTATGCCATCGAGAACAGCCTGTTCCAGGTCGGCCTGACGCTGGCCTTCGGCGCGGTCGGCTTCGCCATGCGCTATCTCCGCATGCCGGTGCTGCCGATGGTGCTCGGCGTGGTGCTTGGCTTCATGGTCGAATCGAACTTCCGCCGCGCCCTCGTCCTCTCCGACGGGGACGTGACCGTGTTCCTCAGCGATCCGATCTCCGCCGGCCTGCTGATCGTCGCCGCCGGCTTCCTCATCAGCGCCCTGGTTCGCCACTGGAAGGACGGTCGGTCCCACACTGCAAGGGAAGCCCATCCGTGAACAGCCCCGCATCCGCCACATCGGCCATCAGCGACACCCTGGCGCTCTGGCTCGCCGCAACCGATCGCGCCGCCCTGCCCGGTGCCGTGGTCGAGACCGCCCGCAAGCTGCTGCTCGACATCGCCGGCCTCGCCATCGCCGCGCGCCGGCAGGACTACGTCTCGGCGACCCTCGCCGCCGTCGACCGCGGCGGCGCCTGCTCGGCGCTCGGCCACGGCGGCGGCTTCGACGCCTTCGGCGCCGCGCTGGTCAACGGCACGGCCGCGCATGGCGAGGACTATGACGACACGTTCGAGGGCGGCCCGGTGCATTCGGGGACGGTGATCGTCCCCGCCGTGCTGGCCGCCTGCGAGCGCGAGGGGCTCGGCGGCGAACGTCTGCTCGTCGGCATCGCCGCCGGCACCGAGCTGCTTTGCCGGCTCAGCCTGGTCACCCCGAAGGCGATCCACAAGGCCGGCTTCCATCCCACCGCCGTGCTCGGCGCCCTGGCGGCGGCGGGCGGCGTCGGCGCGGCGCTGCGGCTCCGGCCGCCCGAGATCGCGGCGGCGCTCGGCATCGCCGGCAGCATGGCCTCCGGGATCATCGAATATCTCGCCGACGGCAGCTGGACCAAGCGCATGCATGCGGGATGGGCGGCGCAATCGGGCATCCGCGCCGCGCTGATGGCCCGCGGCGGCTTCACCGGCCCGCGCACGGTCTTCGAAGGGACGCATGGCGTCTTCAAGGCCTTCGCGCCTTCGCTCGCTCCGGATTTCCGCCAGCTCCTGGACGGCCTCGGCGAGCGCTGGGTCAGCGAGGCCATCGCCTTCAAGCCCTATGCCTGCGGGACCATGACCCAGCCCTTCATCGACTGCGCCATCGAGCTCGCCCGCCGCGGCGTCGCTGCGGACGATATCGACACCATCCTGTGCCGCGTCGGCGAAGGCACCGTGCATCGGCTGTGGGAACCGCTGGCGCTCAAGCACCGTCCGCCGACGGCCTATGCCGCGAAATTCGGCACGCCCTGGTGCATGGCGATCGGCTTCATCGAGGGCAAGGCCGGCCTGGCGCAGTTCACCGAGGAGAAGGTGCGGGACGAGCGCGTGCTCGCCCTCGCCTCGCGGATCCGCTACGTCGTCGACCCCGACGACGAATATCCCGCCAACTTCACCGGCCAGCTCACGGCGACGCTGAGGGACGGCACCGTGCACGAGATCCGCCAGGGCCATATGCGTGGCGGCGTGCATGCTCCGCTCTCGACCGCCGAGGTCGAGGCCAAGTTCATCGACAACGCGCTCCACGGCGGCTGGAGCGAAGCGGTGGCGAACCGCTTTCGCGATCTCTCGCACAGCCTGTTCGACAGCGCCGATCTCGCCGCCATCGCGGAGTTTCGTGTATGAGCGAGGGGCGCGAACTGGCAGGACGGGTGGCGATCGTCACGGGCGGCGCCCGCAATATCGGGCGCGTCATCGCCCTCGAGCTGGCGGGCGCCGGCGCCGCCGTGATGGTGAATGCGCGCAACTCCCTGGACGAGGCCGAAGCCGTGGTCGAGGCCATCGCCAGGTCCGGCGGCACGGCAGCCGCCATGCTGGCCGACGTCACCGACCCGGAAGCGGTCGACGCGCTCATCGAGGCGACCGCGGCGAAGTTCGGCGGCATCGACATCCTGGTCAACAATGCCGCTGTGCGGCGCGAGACGCCCTTCGCCGAGCTCGCATTCGCGGAATGGCGCGAGGTGCTGTCGATCATCCTCGACGGCGCCTTCCTCACCGCCCATGCCGCCCTGCCCCATCTCGAACGGTCGAGCCAGGGCGCCGTGGTCAATATCGGCGGGCTGTCGGGGCACAGCGGCGCCGCCAATCGCGCCCATGTCGTTGCGGCCAAGGCCGGCCTCGCCGGCTTCACCCGCGGCCTGGCGCACGACCTCGCGCCAAAGGGCATCACCGTCAACTGCGTCTCGCCGGGCATGATCGACACCGTGCGGTCCGGCGCGGCGGTGCCCTCGCACCACGCCGTCCACCAGCCGCCGGTCGGCCGCCGCGGCCGGCCGGACGAGGTCGCGGCGCTGGTGCGCTATCTCTGCGGCCCCGCCGCCCGCTACATCACCGGCCAGACCATTCACGCCAATGGCGGGGCCTACATGGCGTGAGCCCCCGCGCCGGGCCGGCTCCCTCCCCTTCGAAGATCGATTGCAAGCTCTGGAGAACCATCGATGGACGTCACCCGCACGCTGGCCCGCTATGTCGTGGAGGCGCCCGTCGACAGTGTACCGGAGATTGTCCGCCGCGAGGCCGTGCGCTCCCTGGTCAACTGGGTCGGCTGCGCGGTCGGCGGCTCGCGCCATCGCAGCGTCGATCTCGCCCTCGCCGCGGTCTCGCCCTTCGCCGGCAGCGCCCAGGCCGGGCTGCTCGGCCGCAGCGAGCGGCTCGATCTGCTCAACGCGGCGCTGCTCAACGGCATTGCCGGCCATGTCTTCGACTTCGACGACACCCACCTGAAGACCATCATCCATCCCGCCGGCCCGGTCGCCGCGGCACTGATCGGCCTCGCCGAGCTCCGGCCGGTGAGCGGACGCGAGCTCCTGCACGCCTTCATCCTCGGCGTCGAGGTCGAGTGCCGCATCGGCAACGCCGTCTACCCAGCGCATTACGACATCGGCTGGCACATCACCGGCACGGCCGGCGTGTTCGGCGCCGCGGCCGCCGCCGGCCGCCTGCTCGGCCTCGACGAGCAGCAGATGGTCTGGGCGCTCGGCATTGCCGGCACGCAATCCTCCGGCTTCCGCGAGATGTTCGGCACGATGTGCAAGAGCTTTCATCCCGGCCGTGCCGCGCAGAACGGCCTCCTCGCCGCCTTCCTGGCGGAGCGGGGCTTCACCTCGTCCGACCGCGTGCTCGAAGCCCCGCGGGGCTTCGCCCATGTCATGGCGACGGCGCGCGACTTCGGCGCGATCACCGACGGTCTCGGCGAAAGCTTCGAGATCGCGCTCAACACCTACAAGCCCTTCGCCTGCGGCATCGTCATCCACCCCTCGATCGACGGCTGCATCCAGCTGCGCAACGAATTCGGCCTGAAGGCCTCCGACATCGAGCGCATCGAGCTCACCGTCGCGCCGCTCGTCCTGGAGCTGACCGGCAAGAAGACGCCGCAGGTCGGCCTCGAAGGCAAGTTCAGCGTCTACCACTCGGCGGCGGTCGCCATCCTTCATGGCCGGGCGGGCGAGGAGGAGTATGGCGACGCGGTCGTGCGCGATCCCGCCGTCATCGCCCTGCGCGATCGCGTCGTGGCGACCGCCTCGCCGGCAATCGCCGACGACGAATGCCGTGTCAGGATCCTGCTCCAGGACGGACGCGTCCTCGAACGTCACGTCGCCCATGCCATCGGCAGCCTGGAGCGGCCGATGTCCGACGCCGGCCTCGACGCCAAGTTCGCCGGTCTGGCGGAGCCAGTGCTCGGGCCGGCTGCAGCCGAGCGCCTGCGCTCGAGCTGCTGGCAGATCGAGACCCTCGGCGACGCTGCCGCCATCGCCCGCGGCGCGGCGGCGTAGGACGACCTCTCTTCCCCGGAGGCTTGGCTCGTAGCGGATCGCGACGCGCGGCTCCCGGGCGCACAAGCGCGGCGCGGAGCCTCCGTCGCGTCTATTGCGCTCACGGGGAAGGAGAGGCAGAGCCTCTTCCTCCCCACCTGGCCGCGTCTGCGGCGGAAAATCTATTCGGTCCGCGGCACCGTGCCTGCCCGGCGCTCTTTCAGCGCTTTGATGAAGCCTTGGCGAATCTGTTCGAACAGCCGGTAAGGCAGCGGACCGTAGACGACGCTGCTTGCATCCCCGTGCCTGGCAGGCCGAAGATCGGGCGCCGGCCAGGCGAACTGGTTGGCTTCCGTGAGCATGACCCAGGAACGTTCATCATCAAGGCCGATGCGTCGCTTCACAGAGGTTGGAATTTCCACCGCAAGCTGAGGATTGCTCTGGGGCGTGTGCGTGATCGGCAAAACGACCACCGTTTGTCGGCCCTCATCCGTCGTGGTCGCCAGGACGACCGCGCAGGGACGATCTTTGACACCTTCCTCCTGGCCCCGCCGATGCTCAGCCAGCCACAGATAGCTATAGCGGATAACCAGGCCAGGGACGGGAGAGGGAAACGTCACGCAGCTACTGGTCTAGCTCGTGATCAAAGGCTTTCGACGATTCGGGGGCACGTGTCGCCTCCAGGGCGGCGATATCCTCATCGGTGAAGTCGTCGAGGCTGAGGACCTGACGATCACGGCGTTTGAGGCGATGATATTCCTCGGTCGAGATCATCACCGTGCGTTCGCGGCCGTTGCGGGTGACCGCCACAGGCTGCGTGAGCGCCAAGTCCTGGTACCGTCCGATATTGCGCTGAAACTCTGCCGCGCTGACCTTGATCATTCCGCGCATACCTTCATCCAGGTTTTATGGATTATACGTAAAATGCATGAAATCTTCAATTGAAATCAACCCTGCTGCCCGCTGGCCTGATTGGGAAAGGTGACGGGGCTTCGCTTCAGTCATTCTCGAACAGCTCCCAAGATCACGTCCACCGCGATCAGCTCGTGATCGGAGAGCGCCCTGTCGCTGCCGTCGACGGCCGGGATGGTCCGGGGCGCCGCGGCGGCAAGCCCACGGGTGAACAGCCAGTCGATACGGCGGAACGGCGGCTGCGGCGTGCCGTCGGGGCGGGTGCGCTGGGTCACGTCGGGCGTGTTGCAGGCCGACCAGTCGAAGCCGGCCGCGGCAAGGTCGGCGAACAGAGGCTCATATCGCTGCGGCTCCGCCACGCTGGCGCCGGGTGGCAGAGCATTGGTGTTGAAGTCGCCGCCGAGCACGACCGGGGCGCCTCCCGCCATCGCCTCGACCGCGTCGAGGAGGCGGCGGACCTGAGCGGCACGGTCGGCCGCATCGGTCTTGCTTTCCAGATGCACCGCAACCGCCAGCAGCGGCCCGGCCGCCGTGGCGATCCGAGCGGCCACGGCCATGCGCCAGCCGAGACGCCGCTCGCCGTCACGGGCGTCCAGCCACCAGACGGCGCCGTCATCGAGCCGGATGATCGCCGCGTCGGAAAACGGGTGCCGGCTCAGCAGCGCATTGCCGTGGAAGCCGACGGCATTGGCCTCGCCGGCATGCCAGGCACGCTCGCGCTCGTCGCCGAGCCCGAGCTCGAGGAACTCGACGCCATAGGCGTAGCCCATGCCGAGGCCCGTCGCGAGGTCGTCCACCGTGTGGCGGTTGCCGGCGCGCGCCATGCCGACATCGGCCTCGGTCAGCAGCAGGATGTCCGGCGCAACCTCCTGGACGAAGCCGCAGGAGGGCCCGTGATATTTGAGCCGCTCGGCATTCCACGCGGCGATCCTCAGGCCGGCTGACCCCGGCGCCGCGCCGGCCGACACGGGCCGGATCTCGACGCCGTCGAAGGCTGCCAGGCCGGCAGTCAGCCGATCGTGCTGCTCCCGGTCGTTCGGCACAAGGAGAGCCTCGCGAAACAGCGCATCGTCCGGACGCGGCAGGGCGCGGACGGGCCGGGTGACCAAGGCGGACATGGCGACCTCGGGGTCGGGGCGGCGTCAAGCCGCCAGGATGCGGGCTGGTTCGGCCGTGGCGCCGTCCAGCCGCAGGCCGGACTCGCGCGAGAACAGGTGGGCGGCGTCCGGCGGGACCGACAGGCCGACCGGCTGGCCCGGGCTGAGCGAGCGAGCGTCTGCGATCGCCACAGCGAAGGGCATGCCGTCGAGGTCCGTCTGCACGATGCGGCCGGTGCCGAGATCCTCGACGAAATCCACGGTGGCCTGCAGGCTGCCGGGCGTGTCGGGCGGCCCGATCGCGATCGCCTCCGGACGAACGCCGAGCGTGAGCTTCTGGCCGCGCAGGGCCTGGCTCGCGGAGCCGGCGAGCGCGATGCGGTGGCGCCCGGCGAAGACAAAGGCGCCGTCGGCCTCGACCTCGCCGTCGAGCAGGTTCATCGGCGGCGAGCCGATGAAGCCGGCGACGAAGCGGGTGGCCGGGGTTGTGAACACGGCCGAGGGTGTGCCCACCTGCTCGACCCGGCCCTGGTTCATCACCACCAGCCGGTCGGCGAGCGTCATGGCCTCGACCTGGTCGTGGGTGACGAAGATCGAGGTGGTGCCGAGGCGCTGGTGCAGGCGGCGGATCTCCGCCCGCATCTGCACGCGCAGCCGGGCATCGAGATTGGAGAGCGGCTCATCGAACAGGAACACCTTGGGCTCGCGGATCATGGCGCGGCCCATGGCGACGCGCTGGCGCTGGCCGCCGGAGAGCGCAGCCGGCTTGCGGTCGAGCATCGTCTCCAGGCCGAGCGAGGTGGCGACCTTGAGCACGCGCGCCTGGCGCTCGGCCTTGGGGACGCGGGCGACCTTGAGCGCGTAGCCGATATTGCCCGCCACGGTCATGTGGGGATAGAGCGCATAATTCTGGAACACCATGGCGCAGCCGCGCTGGCGCGGCTCCAGCCGGTTGACCACCGTGCCGCCGATGGCGATCTCACCGGAGGTGATCTCCTCCAGCCCGGCGACCATCCGCAGCAGGGTCGACTTGCCGCAGCCCGAAGGGCCGAGGACGACGATGAACTCGCCCTGGCGAATCTCGAGGTCGACGCCGTGGACGATCTCGGTGCGGCCATAGCTCTTGCGCACCTTGCGCATGGCGATCTCGGTCATGCCGTCGCTCCTCTTCGCCTCTTCGCCATGGTCATTTCTCCGTGGCGATCAGGCCGCGCACGAACCAGCGCTGCATCACGATCACCAGGATGAGCGGAGGCAGCATGACGATCAGCGTGCCCGCCATCGCCACGTTCCAGTCGGGAACGCCGTAGTTGGAGGGGATGAGCTCCTTGAGCTCGGTGACGGCCGTGCCGTAGGCCGGGTCCGTGGTCGCCAGCAGCGGCCACAGATACTGGTTCCAGGCCCAGACGAACATGATGGTGAACAGCGCGATCATGGTGGACTTGGAGAGCGGCAGCAGCACGTCGAGGAAGAAGCGGACCGGGCCGGAGCCGTCCATCTTCGCCGCCTCGCAGATCTCGTCGGGGATGGTGAGGAAGAACTGCCGGTAGAGGAAGGTGCCGGTCGCCGTCGCCACCAGCGGCAGCACCAGGCCGGTATAGGAATTGAGCAGCCCCCATTGCAGCTTGACCTCGATGCCGGAGACCTTGGCGATGAGCGCGCTGAGGCCGGTGATGTCGAGGATGGCCTGGAAGGGCTGCAGGGCGTTGGCGGCGACCGCGTAGGTCGGCACGATGCGCACCTCGAGCGGCAGCATCAGCGTGATGAAGATCGCCCAGAAGATCAGCCAGCGCCCGGGGAAGCGGAAATAGACGATGGAGAAGGCCGCCATCGAGGCCAGGACGACCTTGCCGGCGCCGACCGCCGCCGCGAAGACGATGCTGTTGAAGATCTTCTGGCCGAGATGGGCTCGTGTCCAGGCCTCCTGGATATTGGCCAGGAAGTCGTGGCCGGGGATCAGCGGCATCGGCACCATGTTGACGGTCGGGATGTCATGCGTGGCGGCGATCACCACGATCAGGAAGGGCAGCACCGCGACGATCAGGCCGAGGAACAGCACGATCTGGCAGATGGCGTCGAAGATGGGCGTGCGCTCGACCATGGCTCCGCCTCACTTGTAATGGACGCGCCGCTCGATGAAGCGGAACTGGACGATGGTGAGCATCACCACCAGGATCATCAGGATGATCGACTGGGCGGCGGCGCCGGAATAGTCGAGGCCTTTGAATCCGTCGAAATAGATCTTGTAGACCATCAGCTCGGTGGCGCGCGCCGGGCCGCCCGAGGTCATGATGTCGACGATGCCGAAACTGTCCTGGAAGCTCTCGGTGATGTTGATGATCAGGAGGAAGAACAGCGTCGGGGTCAGCAGCGGCAGCTGGATGTCGAGCATGCGGCGCCACGGCCCCGAGCCGTCCATCGCCGCCGCCTCGATCTGGGAGCGTGGAATGCCCTGCAGCGCCGAAAGGAAGAAGATGAAGTTGTAGCCGATATACTTCCAGGCGAAGGTGACGATGACGGCGATCATCGCGTCGGTGCCGTCGAGCGCCGGATTCCACAGGCCGGGCCAGGTCTTGTTGATGAAGGCGAGCAGGCCGGCCTCGGGCGCCAGGATGAAGCGGAAGGCGAGCCCGAGCGCCGGCGCGGCGATGGCATAGGGCCAGACGAACACGGTGCGGTAGACCCGGCTGCCGCGCAGCTCCCGGTCGGTGAACAGCGCCAGCAGCAGGGCGATGCCCATGGCGAGGCCGGTCGAGGCGAAACCGAAGACCAGGCTGCGCGCGACCGAGTCCCAATAGACGGGATCGCGCAGCAGCTCGGCAAAGTTGCGGAAGCCGACCCAGCGGTTTCCCCCGCCCCAGGCCTGCTCCAGCGTGAAGGCCCAGTAGAGCGCCTGGCCGCTCGGCCAATAGAAGAAGACGAAGACGAGCAGCATCATCGGCGCCGCGAACAGGGCGCCGATGGTGGTGGAGGAGAAGGTGACGCGCTTTTCCATGCGGACTGCCGGTGCCCCTGCGAGAGGCGCCCGGCGACCGCATCGGCCACCGGGCGCATGGGCTGGTCTCAGGGCAGCGTCTTGCCTTCGTAGGTGTCGGCGAAGCGCTTGATCAGATCGTTGCCGCGGGCGACGACGTCGTCGATCGCCACCTGGACGTCGGTGTTCTTGGCGAAGATCGCCTGCAGGCCGTTGGCGACCTCGCCGCGGATCTGGATCATGGAGCCGAGGCGGATGCCGCGGGTGATCGGGGTCGGCTCGGTGGCGGTCAGGCTCTTGATCGCCCATTCGCGGCCCTTGTAGGGCGCCTTGTCGTAGAAGCCGTGCTCGACCATGTAGTCATAGCCCGACTTGGTGACCGGGATGTAGCCGGTGACCGTGGACCAGAACAGCGCTTCCTCGGGCTTGGCGATGAAGGCGAGGAAGGCGGCCGCGCCCTTGTACTCGGCCTGGGACTTGCCGGAGAGCACCCAGAGCGAGGCGCCGCCGACCAGGGAGTTCTTGCGCTCGGTGCCCTGGTAGACCGGCAGCCAGGACACGTCCCACTGCATGCCCTGCTTGGCGGTGCGGCCGATGGTGCCGTGGTCGCCGACCGAGGTGAGGATCATCTGGCAGTCGCCGCCGGCGAAGGCCTCGACCATGGTCTGGCCGGTCTCCTTCGACTTGATCACGGCAAGACCCTGGTCGTACCAGCTCTTGAGGTCCTTCACGTATTGGACGAACTTGGTCTTGTTGAACAGGAGCTGGGCGTCGAGGCCGTCATAGCCATTGTTCTTGGTGGCGATCGGCTCGCCATGGATGGCGGAGAACTGCTCAAGCAGCTGCCAGCTCTCGTCGCGGCTGATGTTGAAGCCGAAGGGGCAGCTGTAGCCGGCGGCCTTCAGCGCCTTCATGTCCTCGCCGGCCTCTTCCCAGGTCGCCGGCGCATGGTCCTTGCCGATCTTGGCGAAGGCGTCCTTGTTCCAGTAGAGCAGCGCCGTGGAGGAGTTGAAGGGGAAGGACAGCATCTCGCCCTTGGAGGTGGCGTAGTAGCGGGCGATGCCGGGGAAGTAGTTGTTCCAGTCGACGGTGTAGCCGTTGTCGGCCATCAGCTTGTAGGCGGGGTAGTAGGCGTCGGAGAGCATCAGCGTCGCGGTGCCGACATCGAAGACCTGGACGATGGTCGGCTGCTTGCCGGCGCGGAAGGCGGCGATGGTGTTCTGCACCGCGGCATCGTAGGAGCCCTGCGTGGTGCAGACGATTTCGTAGTCCGGCTGCGAGTCGTTGAAGTGCTTGCACACTTCCTGCACGCGATTGGCGATGTCGCCGCTGTTGCCGAACCAGAAATCGATCTTCGTCTTCTCGGCGAGAGCCGTGGACACGCCGAGCGACAGGGTCAGGAGCCCCGCGGCGGCAAACGTTGCTTGGCGCAACAAATGGTTCATCTTCTCGTCCCCATGCGATGACTGGTCGCCTGACCGGTCGCCAAACCCGCCTGGGTTGGTAGTGACTTTCTGTGACAGTATGAAAACCGCCGGTCCGGCGCCGTCGGGACCTATGGCGCCGCTGCCGCGCCGGCCGGCCGGCGGTTGTCGTTGGCACCGTAGACGGTGCCGGGCGAGGGCTGCCAGAGCTTCAGCGTGTCGTCGGCGAACGAGGGCAAGGGCGCGCCGGCCGGGCGGGCATCGGCGGACAGGATCGCCTCGACCGCGCCCCAGGGCTGCTGCAGCACCACCCGGTGGCCGCGCTCCGCCAGCGCCCGCACGGTGTCGGCCGAGAGCGCGAAGGGCTCGGCATAGATCAGGTCGGGCAGCCATTGATGGTGGATGCGCGGGGCGTCGACGGCCTCCTGCAGCGTCATCCCATGGTCGATCACGTTGACGATGGCCTGGGCGACCGCCGTGATGATGCGCGCTCCGCCGGGGCTGCCGAGCACCAGGAACGGCTTGCCATCGCGCGTCACGATGGTCGGCGTCATCGAGCTCAGCGGCCGCTTGCCCGGCGCGATGGCGTTTGCCGCGCCCTGCACCAGGCCGAACAGGTTGGGCGCGCCCGGGCGGATGGTGAAATCGTCCATGGTGTCGTTGAGGAGGAAGCCGGTGCCCGGCGCCATCACCCGCGCGCCGAAATAGGCGTTGAGCGAAGTGGTGACCGCCACGGCGTTGCCGGCGGCGTCGAGCACGGAATAATGCGTGGTCTGGCCGCCCTCGTGCGGGGCGACGCCCGGGCCGAGGTCGCGCGAGGGCGTCGCCCGGTCGCGGTCGATGCCGGCGCGGATCGCCGCGGCATAGGCCTTCGACGTCAGGCGGTCGACCGGATTGGCGACGAAGTCGGGGTCGCCCAGCGCGCTGTTGCGGTCGACATAGACGTGGCGCATGGCCTCGGTCATCAGGTGCACGGTGTCTGCCGAGCCGAAGCCGAGATAGCCGAGGGGATAGGCCTCCAGCACGTTGAGCAGCTCGCACAGCGCCGTGCCGCCCGAGCTCGGCGGCGGGGCCGAGACGATGTCGTAGCCGCGATAGCTGCAGGTCACGGGCTGGCGCAGCGGCACCCGATAGGCGGCGAGGTCGGCCTTGGCGATCAGCCCGCCGCCGGCGGCACTGGCCGTCGCGAGCTTGTCGGCGACGGCGCCGCGGTAGAAGGCATCCGGCCCGTCGCCGGCGATGGCCTCCAGCGTCGCCGCAAGGTCCGCCTGCACCAGGCGCTCGCCCGGCTGCAGGGGCAGGCCGTCCCTGAGGAAGATGGCCGCGAGGGTCGGATCGGCCTTGAAGGCCTGGGTCCCGGTCGCGAGGATGGCCGCGTCGGCAGCCGTGAGCAGGAAGCCTTCGCGGGCGAGGCGGATCGCCGGCGCCATCACCACGGCGCGCGGCAAGCTGCCGAAGCGGGTCAGGGCGGTGTCGAGGCCCATCACCGTGCCGGGCACGCCGACCGCCCGCCAGCCATCGAGGCTGGCACGCGCAATGGCGGCGCCCTTGGCGTCGAGATACATGTCGGCGGTGGCGGCACCCGGCGCCATCTCGCGGAAGTCGACGACGAAGGCACGGCCGTCGGCGAGGCGCAGCGTCATGAAGCCGCCGCCGCCGAGATTGCCGCAACAGGGGTTGACCACCGCCTGGGCATAGCCCACGGCCACGGCCGCATCGACGGCGTTGCCGCCCTGGCGCAGGATCTCCGCCCCGACCGCCGAAGCCAGCGCCTGGTCGCTGACCACCATGCCGCGGCGGCCCTCCACCGGCTGGGGCGAGATGGCGGCCGCCGGCACGGCAAATCCGGCGAAAAGCGCCAGAACGGCTGACGTGACAGCCCACAGGCCTAAGCAGAGTTTCGGGGGGGGGGGGGGGGGGGGGGGGGGGGGGGCGGGGGGGGGGGGGGGGGGTGGGGGGGGGGGGGGGGGGGCGCCCCGCCCCCCCCCCCGGCCCCCCCCCCCCCCCCCCGGGGGGGCCCCCCGCCGCGGCGGGCGGGCCCCCGGCCGAAAAGCAAAAAACAAACAACCCCAA